>NZ_SJUY01000003.1:0-305580 GCF_004337175.1 Exiguobacterium sp. SH1S21
CCATAGAGACGTCATGAGCCTCCTCGATTTCCTTCCAGGTGCATGTTCCTTCTTCCAGCATACGTAGTGCACTCAGTTTTTGTTCAATCGAATGCCGACTTCTCGCCATAAAAAAACACTCCCCAATTGATAAACAGATTTGTTATTTCATCTGTCTACCTATTGGGGAGCATATCATTGTCCAGACGGGTCGTTGTCGTATTTAAGGGATCAATTTGATCACTCGGGCTGGATTGCCGCCGACGACGGCACGGGCCGGCACATCTTTCGTCACAACCGCACCTGAGGCGATGACCGCATCGTCCCCGATTGTCACGCCTGGATTAATAATCGCCCCGCCACCGATCCAGACGCGATGTCCGACCGTGACCGGTTTGCCATACTCGAGGCCTGAGATCCGTTCCGTCGGGTCGAGCGGATGGGTTGCTGTATAGATATGGACACCTGGAGCAAGCATACAATCATCTCCGAACCGGATCGGACAGATGTCTAAAAACACGCAGTCAAAGTTCGCAAAAAAACGGTCCCCGAGATGAATGTTGTATCCGTAGTCACACTTGAACGTCGGTTCGAGGTAGAACGATGCCCCGGTCGAACCGAACAGTTCGCCGAGTACTTGCTTGCGGACGTCGAGCTCATCGATCCCAGACTGATTGAACCGCTCCGTCAGACGTCGCGCCTGCCGCCGGTCAGCGACGAGTTCTGCATCACCGGCCAGATAAAGTTCACCTTGAATCATCTTTTCTTTTTCGGTCATGTTTTTGCCTCCATTCTATTTTATTATAGAGGAATATTGGCGAGAATAGGGAATAGGAAAATGGACGAATCAGAGGAGGTAATTGACTATGAAACGCATTCTTGATTGCAAAGCGAGTGATTTCTTGACGTTCAACCGTAACGATTTGATTGAGTCGATCCGAAAAGCCGAAGGCCGGACCGTGCTCGCCGAAGTCATTCCGACCGTGCAGCCGCTCTATCCTGAAGTGACGAACGCCGAGCTCGCCCGGGCTTTCGGTGCCGACATGATCTTGCTCAACATGCTTGACGTGTTCCATCCGTACATAAAGGGGCTTGAAAGCCACGCACTATTCGGCGACATCCCGGGTGAGACGATGTCCGACAATCCGATCACGGAATTAAAACGGCTGATCGGACTGCCGGTCGGTGTCAATCTCGAGCCTGTCGACTTCAGCGAGAAGTCCTCGGACATGTTCGACGTGAAACAAGGCCGACTGGCGACGCAGGAAGCGTTCGCCCGCGCTTCCGAACTTGGGATCGACTTCGTCTGTTTGACGGGTAATCCGAACACCGGTGTCACGAATGAGGCCATCGAAAAGGCGATCATCACAGCCCGATCTGAATTTGCCGGCGTCATCATTGCCGGGAAGATGCATCAAGCGGGTGTCGGTAACGTGATCGACCGTGATGCGTACGTCCGCTTTGCTGAAGCTGGTGCCGACATCATCTTGATTCCCGCGCCAGGAACCGTCCCAGGTGTCCGTGAAGACGAGTTCTATCACGTGACGCAAGAAATCCAAGCACTGAACAAGCTCGTCTTGGCCGCCATCGGAACGTCACAAGAAGGCGCCGACGAAGGGACGATCCGCGACATCGCCTTATCATCAAAACGCGGCGGTACCGACATCTTCCATATCGGCGACGCCGGTCTGTCCGGAATCGCCACACCTGAGAATATTCAGGCGTTGTCGATCGCCATCCGTGGACGCCGTCATACGTACATTCGTATGGCCGCTTCCGTCAATCGTTAACCAGAAAGGGAAGGAAGCCGCGGCTTCCTTCCCTTTGTCTGTCACCATTCCGTGACGTCGCGGCGCGGTTTCGCCGGTGTCGTCGTCCCATGCCGTTCGGCGAGCAACGTCTCGACGTCATGTAAGGAGACGCCTTTGGCTGCGAGCAAAACGAGCAAGTGGTACAACAAATCAGCCGTCTCTTCGACCAAGTCTTCATCGTTCAATGCCGCAATGACGACCTCGAACGACTCTTCCCCAAACTTTTTCGCGATTTTGTCTAACCCTTCATCAAACAAGTACGACGTATAAGAACCTTCTTTCGGCTCTGTCTTTCGTTCTTGAATCAGTTTTTCGAGTTCGTGGATCATGTGTTCACCTCCGTAAAAAAGCAACTGCGATTTCCGGTATGACACGTCGGTCCGTTCGCATGGACGCGGACTAACAGCGCGTCTTGATCGCAATCGACATGGATGCTCTCAAGGTCGAGCGTGTTGCCGCTCGATTCACCTTTCATCCAAAGCCGCCCTTTCGAACGTGACCAGAACGTGACGATATTCGTCTCAAGCGTCTTCTGAATCGCCTCATCGTTCATATAACCTAGCATGAGCACGGCGTTATCTTCCGTCGAAACGATAATCGCCGGGATTAGTCCGTTTGCGTCGTAACGAACCGCATCGGCAAGTTGTTCGCGCTGCATACGTGCTTCACCTCTTCTACTGTCGTTTTTCGGTCGTGCAAGATTGAAGCGAGTAAGGCGGCGTCGACTGTTTCAAGTGCCTCGACGACGTGTTCAGCGTTCCCGGCCCCGCCTGAGGCGATGATCGGGATATCGACCGCTGCCCGTAGCAATTCGAGAATTTTTAAATCATAGCCACTCTGTTTCCCGTCTTGGTTCATCGACGTGACGAGCAACTCCCCGGCCCCGAGTTCAGCGACGCGCTTGGCCCATTCGACTGCCGTCAGCTCGGTCCGGTGTTTCCCGCCGTATGTGTATACGTAGTAGTCACCTTCTTCGAAACGGACGTCGATGGCGACGACGATACACTGGGAACCGAAACGTTCGGCTGCCCGCTTGATCAAGTCAGGTGACTCGACGGCGAGCGTGTTGAGCGACACTTTGTCGGCTCCTGCTTTGAGCAGGGACGAGATGTCTTCAAGTGAACGGATGCCGCCCCCGACCGTGAGCGGGATGAACACTTTTCGGGCGACAGCACTGACGACGTCAAGCATCGTCTGTCTTCGTTCCGTGCTTGCCGTAATGTCTAGAAAGACAAGTTCATCCGCACCTGAGGCGTCATAGTACTTGGCAATCTCGACAGGGTCACCGATGTCACGCAGTTCGACAAACTCGATGCCTTTGACGACACGTCCGTCTTTCACGTCTAAACATGGGATGATTCTACGCTTTAGCATGTCGCGCCTCCCATTCGATCAAGTCGTCAAGACTGACTTTGCCAGACAAGAGCGCTTTCCCGACGACCGCCTCATCAATTCCGGCCTCACTCAGTGCCTTGACGTCGGCTTCGGTCGTGACACCGCCCGAGGCGATGAGCGTGACCGAGACAGCTTCCCGGAGCGCCTTCATGCGCTCTAAGTTCGGTCCGTTCAGTTTCCCGTCCGAACCGATGTCCGTGTAAAGAATCGTCTCGACCCCACGGCTGGCGAGATCGATGGCCACATCGATGTCTTTTAGTTCGGTCGCGTCTTGCCAGCCGTTGATGGCGACGATGCCGTCATAGGCGTCAAGGGCGACGGCGACACGACTCCCGTACTTGGCGAGTGCCCGGTCCAGGAAATCAGGATCGGTGAACGCCTTCGTACCGAGCAGGACACGGTCCACACCAGTAGCCATGACAGCATCAAGCGCTGCTTCGGAGCGAATCCCTCCGCCCGTTTGGACGAAAAAGCCGCACGATTTGGCGAAACGGACGACATCGAGATGTTTCGGCTCACCAGCTTTCGCTCCTTCTAAATCGATCAAGTGGAGCATCGGGACGCGCCCGGTCCATTCTTTTAACTTCTCATACGGGTCGCCGTATTGCTCTTCCGTGTTGAAATCTCCTTCAGTCAGGCGGACAATCTTGCCGCCGATTAAGTCAATTGCCGGTAGCAGTTTCACGTTCGACCGCCTCCTTCCATTCTTTTAATAAGCTGAGTCCGAACGCGCCGCTCTTCTCCGGGTGAAATTGCATCCCGGTCACGAGACCTGAGCGGACGATGGCCGGTACGCGCTCTCCCATATAGTCAGCTGAGGCAACGATATTGTCGTCAGCGGTCACGACGTGATACGAGTGGACGAAATAGACGTCCTCGTCGCGTAAAATCGAGTTCCAACCGACGTGAGGCAACCGTTTGGCCCGCATCCGTTCGACCCGTCCTTCAATCAAACCGAGTCCTAGCGTCGGCATGCCTTCCGTGCTCGACTCGAATAACAGTTGCATCCCGAGACAAATCCCAAGCAACGGCTTCTCGGTCGCCACTCGCTTGAGCAACGGAATGAGTCCCGTGTCCTCAAGCGACTGCATCGCTTGCGGGAACGCACCGACGCCAGGCAAGAGGATGGCGTCGGCCGCTTCGATTTCAGCCGGATCGTTCGTGATCGTGACGTAACAACCGATCGCTTGTAGCGCCCGTTCGACGTTGAAGACGTTTCCCATGCCGTAGTCAATCACCGCGACGTTCATCCTTCGATCCGTCCTTTCGTCGAAGGGAGGCGGTCGAGCCCGTCTTTCCCGATCGCTTCTGCGAGGGCGCGGCCGAACGCTTTGAACAGCCCTTCAATCATATGGTGCGAGTTCGAGCCGTATAACACGTCAAGATGGAGCGTCAACCGCGCGTTCATCGCGACGGCGCGGAAGAACTCTTCCGCGAGTTCCGTGTCGAAGTCACCGAGCTTCGGATTGTTGATTTCAGCTCGGTAGACGAGGAACGGGCGTCCCGAGACGTCGATGACGGCCCGGGCGAGTGTCTCGTCCATCGGCAAGTAGCTCGTCCCGTAGCGACGGATCCCGACTTTGTCCCCGAGCGCTTCTAAGATCATCTGCCCGAGGGCGATGCCGACGTCTTCGACCGTGTGGTGCGCATCGACCCACGTGTCCCCTTCGACTTGCACCGTTAAGTCGATGCGGCTATGGAAGGCGAACAGTGTCAACATATGGTCGAAAAAGCCGACGCCTGTTTTAATGTCACTTTGACCTGTACCGTCTAAATCGAGACGAAGCTCGATGTTCGTTTCTTTCGTCTCACGTTTAATTTCAGCTGTTCTCAAAAGAAGTCACCTCTTCTAACATTTGTTTGATGAATCGATACGCCTCGTCCGTCCCCGCACTGACGCGCAGTCCGGTCGGAAACGCACGGACGTGGACACCGTAAGCGAGGAATCGCTCGGCCCATAGCTCACTATTGGGCGTCTCGACGTATAGGAAGTTGGCCCGGCTCGGCAAGACGTTGCCGATTGGCGCGAGCAGTCGTTCTAGCTTTTGACGTTGCCCGTTATGGAACGCGACGGACTGGGCGATATAATCCGGGTCGTCAAGGACGACGGTCGCAACAGCCGCGCTCAATCCGCTGACGTTGAACGGCGAGCGGAACCGGTCGATCTTCTCGATCAAATCGGGATGGGCGATCATGAAGCCGATTCGTAAGTTCGCGAGTCCGAACGCTTTCGATAACGTCCGTAAAATGATGACGTTCGGGTAATCCGCGAGTCGCGACTTGAAGGAATCACTCATCGTGAAGTCGATATACGCCTCGTCGACGACGAGGTACGGGACTTGTTTCGCGATCATTTCTAATTGGTCGAACGTCCACATCTTCCCGGTCGGATTGTTCGGGTTCGACACGAGCACGAGTTTCGGTTCGTTCGCTTCAATCAATCGAAGCAATGAATCGATCGTGAGGCCGTCTGCCTCAGGTTGGAAGAACTGGCCTCGGGCGATGTGCGCGTAAATGCCGTACATCGAAAAGTCGGGTGCCGGTGCCAAGACGACGTCTTCTGTGTCGAGAATGGCTTGACAAAGTATGGCGAGCAGCTCATCGCTGCCGCTCCCGACCATCAATTGGTCAGGTTGTACACTCGCATAAGTCGCATAGCTAGTTTTAAGGGCCGTCAGCTCATCGACCGGATAACGGCTGAGTGAGCGGAGCGTCACGAGCTGAATCGCTCGTTGCAGGCGCTCCGGCAGCTCGAATTGACTCTCGTTTTGATTAAGCGCGTATCCGCTCACCGCATGTGGGACATAGCGAGGGATCGCTGTATAGTTACGTCTCATACGTCCTCCAATCGGACCGCCATCGCTCGGGCGTGTCCTTCAAGCTGTTCTTGTCTCGCGATTCGGATCGCGGCGCGTGTGACCGCTTCGTCGATCGCTGTCATCTCGAGAAACGTCTGTCTGCGGTAAAAATCATCGACCGACAGTCCGCTCGAGAAGCGGGCCGTCCCGCTCGTCGGCAAGACGTGGTTCGGTCCGGCAATATAGTCACCGAACGCCTCGGCCGCCTCATGCCCGAGGAAGAACGAGCCCCCGTGGCGAATCTGTGCCATATAATCGGCTGGATCTGTCACCGCAAGTTGCACGTGTTCGGCCGCCATATCGTTCGCGTAGCGAATTGCTGCTGCTTTCGTTTTGACGAGGACGCCTCCGCGCTTGAGCGCTTCGACCGCGATGTCACGGCGTGGCAGATCGAGCAGTTGCTTGTCCAGCTCAGACCGAATCGCTTCGGCCTGTTCACTTGTCGTCACGAGGGCGAGTGCTGTCGCTTCGACGTCATGCTCGGCTTGCGCGAGCAGGTCGGCCGCGACCCATCTAGGATTGGCCGTTTCGTCGGCGATGATCAACACCTCGGACGGACCGGCGACGGAATCGATCCCGACGAAATGCGAGACGAGTGACTTCGCGGTCGCCACATAAGCGTTGCCCGGCCCGACGATCTTATCGACGGCCGAAATCGTCTCGGTGCCGAACGCGAGTGCGGCGACGGCTTGGGCGCCACCGACGAGATAACATTCGTCGGCACCAGCAATCTTCGCTGCGATCAACAGCGATAAGTCGATCCCGCCTTGTTTCGGTGGCGTCACCATGACGACCCGCTTCACTCCGGCCACTTTCGCTGGGATGATGTTCATCAACACACTCGACGGGTAGACCGCCGTCCCGCCAGGCACGTAGACACCGACCGAATCGAGCGGCATGAACCGACGACCGAGCCGGAACATCTCATCTTCGAAGACGTCGTCTTGACGCTGTTGCCGCGCATGAAACGTACGGATCCGTTCGGCCGCGAGCGTTAGCGCCTCGGTCAATTCACGATACGCGTCCGGCGGTTCAAACGTCTCAAGGTCGACCGTTTCAATCACATCGACCCCGTCAAATTGCGTCGTCCATTCGAGGAGCGCCGCGTCACCTCTCGCCTCAACCGATTCTAAAATCGGTTTGACGGCTTCTGCCCACTGTTCTCGGCGCGTGCGATTCGTTTGTCCGTTCATCTGTCTTCCTCCTTGCTCAACCGACGAATCCACGCTTTCAATTCGTCCGGGTCGTTCGCGAGCGCTGTCTCGCTCGTGATGAATTTCGCGTTAACCGTGAAAATCGTCTCATATTCTTCTAAATCGTTCGCGCGAAGCGTCGCCCCCGTCTCGACGATATCGACGATGCAGTCGGCGAGACCGGTCAACGGTGCGAGTTCGACCGAACCGTTCAAAGCGATCACTTCGACGTTTTGACGTTTCGAGGCAAAGTGCGAGATGGCGATATTCGGATACTTGCTGGCAACTTTCAGCTTCTTCGTACCGTTTCTCCGTTCTCTCGGACCACATACCGCCATGCGGCAACGGCCGAATGGCAAATCGACGACTTCGAGGACGCCTGGTGTCTTCTCGCGTAAAATGTCGCCGCCGACAACTCCGACGTCCGCTGCGCCATGCATGACGTATTTATAGACGTCATCGCCTTTGACGAAGATGAATTCATGACCGTCTACTTCGACGGTCAACTCACGGCCCCGCTTTTCCGGCCAAACGGTGAGACCGACTTGTTCAAAATACTCACGGGCCGCTGTTTCGATGCGCCCTTTCGCGATTGCGACTTTCATTTGATCACCTCACCTAACTGTTCTAAGTCGAGCGATAGTCCGAAGGCACGTCGCGACTGTCCGAAATGCCCGTATAACGAGTCGTAACGGCCACCTGAGAGGACGCGTCTGCCGTCGATACTGCCGGTCACGGTCAAACCTGAATAATAATCAAAGTCGCCGGTCTGTCCGAAGTCGTACGAGACGTTCAATCCGATCGCACGTAGATGTTCGACCGCATGCTCCACTTCGTCGATCGCCGGTTTTAAGCCCGGTTCCGCGAGGTCGCGTAACTCTGCTAACGCCGAGTCACCGATCAAGAACGGCAGCTTGGCGATCAACGGGTATTGATACGATTCCGCGAGGTCGCGAAGTGACTCCAAATTACGGAGTGCTAAGTATTGACGCAACGTCCGTTCCGGGATACCGGCCTCGTTCGCCACTAACGCGATCAATGCAGCAGATCCGACTTGGATGCGTAAGCTTCCTTTCGGCAGGACCCGTTCCGTCATACTAAGGAACGATTCGATCAACTCCATATCTTTTGAATCCCCATCGATCCATTCAAGACCGAGTTGCTGACGTTCATGCGGTTGTCCCGAATGCTTCGGCGTGCGTCGATAGACGGCACCGGCATAAGCGACGCGCATCGGTTCATGTCCGTCGGCGAGCTTCCTTGCGATCTGGAGCGTGTAGTCCGGTCTCATGACGAGCAACTCCCCATCGTTGCCGAACAAGCGGTAATACGCCGACTCATCGAAGAGTGCGAGATCTTGATAATGGGAATAGTATTCAACGAGCGGCGGCTCGATCACACTATAGCCGTCCCCCTCGGCCCGCTCTAAAAATGATTTTATCCATTGCTTCGGACGCAGCACGTCCTCACCTTGCAACTCGTGCCATCCTTCCGGGATGGATCCTTTTTTATTGAACCAAATCATCAGTATCACCCTTTACCTTATTATCACTTTACCAAACTAAAGTAGTGTGTTAAATTTATCAAATCAAGCCAATGCTGTCAACCGGCGAACTCGAAAGGAACGATGTTTGATGATTGATTATACCCATGATGGCCACGTCCATACCCCATTTTGTCCGCACGGATCGACCGATTCACTCAACGCGTACGTCGAACAAGCATTTGCTCAAGGAGTTCGGACGCTGACGTTCACCGAGCACGCCCCGCTGCCGGAACGTTTCATTGATCCGACACCAGACCAAGACTCGGCGATGGCGCTCGACTTATTGCCCCGTTATATAGAAGAGATCGGACAGTTGAAACGAGATTACGCCGAAAGACTCGAGATTCGGGTCGGTCTCGAGATCGACTATTTGCCGGGATATGTCGACGAGACGCTCGCCTTGCTCGAGCCCTATCGCTCATACCTCGACGAGACGATCTTGTCTCAACACTTTCTACAAGTCGAAGGCGAGCTCCTGCCCGTCGACTTCTCACCGGAGACGTTTGATACGCTTGTCAGCCGGATCGGGTCGTTCGAAGAAGTGCTACGCCGGTATTACGAAGCGCTCGAGACCGGGTTAGAGTTCCCATGGGAGCGACTGAACGTCACGCGCATCGGGCATATCGATTTACCGATTAAATATCAGACGAACTACTCATGGGACCGTGCGAACGTCAAAGACGCCGAGTCGCGACTGTTGCGTACAATCGCCTCACGCGGGTTCGGACTAGATTTCAACACCGCCGGGCTCCGTAAAGCCGCCTGCGGACAGCCATACGCCATGGCCGTCGCCGCTGAAGCGACCCGGCTCGGCATCCCACTCGTGCTCGGTTCGGACGCCCATATCGCGGCAGATGTCGGTGCCGACTTTAAAAATATGCAAAAAAAAGCCACGTTCCTATGAACGTGGCTCCTTAACAGCGATCTAGCTATCTAGATCCCCATGTTTGGTTTGTCGACAACGATATGGCGTTCCATTTCTTCATCTACTATCTATATTACCACACTCGTCACGAGTTACAAGACAAAAGTGAACTACTCACCACTTATTTGCTTCGCAACTTGAAGTGGGAGCTTCTTGGGAAGACCGTGCTTTGACCAGCCACGGTTGTGGACCAAGCTCGTCGGGCAGTCCCTGCCCTGGAGTGTTTCAGTCGGCGAGACCCAACAGGTTGAGGCTCGCGTTGACGTCGCGGTCATGGTGCGTGCCGCATGCGGCGCATGTCCACTCGCGGACGTGCAGGTCCTTCTTGCCGCCGTTCCCGCCACAGGCCGAACAGACCTGGGTCGAGGCGAACCACGGGGCGGCCTGGATCAGTGTGCGGCCGTGGAACCTGCATTTGTAGGCGAGCTGGCGGACGAACTCGCCCCATCCGGCGTCCCCGATCGACTTTGCCAGGCGGCGGTCCTGCATCATCTCCCTCGGTTTCAGCGTCTCGACGACGACGACTTGGTTCTCGTCGACGATGCGTCGTGACAGCTTGTGGAGGAAGTC
This sequence comes from Exiguobacterium sp. SH1S21, assembly GCF_004337175.1. Classification (NCBI taxonomy): domain Bacteria; kingdom Bacillati; phylum Bacillota; class Bacilli; order Caryophanales; genus Exiguobacterium; species Exiguobacterium sp. SH1S21. The sequence goes on from NZ_SJUY01000003.1 coordinate 10,278, forward strand.
ATGTCGGCGGTTCCGTACCTTTTCATGCTTTTTGGCCAACAGGAGCCGCGCCTTCTCGCGGTTCCGGCTGCCGGGCTTCTTGCGGGAGAGCGAGCGCTGCGCCCGTCTCAGCCGTTCCTCGGCCTCGCGCAGGTTGCGCGGGTTCGGGATCTTCTCCGTCACCATCGCGTCGTTCGTCATGACGGCGAAGTGCCCGAGGCCGAGGTCGATCCCGATCTTGTGCTCGGCCGGGACCCACGGCTCGTCGGGCTGCTCGACGAGGAGCGACACGAAGAACTTGCCCGTCTTCGTCATCGACACGGTCGCCGACCGGATCTCGCCGTCGAAGATTCGGTGCTGTGTGAAGCGGATGAACCCGACCTTCGGGAGCCGGACCCGGCCCCCTTCGATGCGGATCGTGCCGTGCTGGTTGTTCGTCGTGTAGGAGGCGCGCGCTTTCCGTCTCGACTTGAACACCGGGAAGCCGGCCGCCCCGGCGAAGAACTTCGCGAACGCAGTGTCGAGGTGCAGCTTTGCGTTGGCGAGCGCGAGGCTGTCCGCCTCGGCGAGGAACGGGAACAGGGGCTTGTACGAGGCCGGTGTCGGCAGTTTTCGCTTCGGCCCGCCGCTCGCCTTCGCCTCCTCGTGGATGGCGATGCGGTCCTCGAGCAGCTTGTTGTAGACGAACCGGGCGCAGCCGATCGTCCTGACCAGGAAATCGGCCTGTTCCGCCGTCGGGTGGAGCCTGTATTTGTAGCCCTTCAGCATGTCTCCGCCTCCTCCCGGCCGATGATCGTGATGAACGCCTTCCTCATCCGATACCCGCGGCGGGGGCGGAGAAATCTGACGAAATCACGAACTTCTGTTCGTCATATCTGTCACAGGGGTGGTCAAGAGGTTTATGTATGGGCGATTCATCTCCCACCTACGCTGGTCCATGCCCAGAGACGCTTAGAGGTGGGAGAATTCTCGCCTAAATCAGTTAAAAAGGATGACCCGAAAGTCATCCTAACTTTTAAACTGCCATTTCGGCATACATGTCTTTTAACTGTTTCGTCGCGGCTTCATCCATCTGAAGGGCGACGAGCTCGACGAAGCGAAGGGCTGGATCGGTATCACCTGACAAGGCGACGATTTCAGCAGCCGCGCCGTCAAGAGCGAGTAGAATTCCTGAAACACCTAGCGTCGGGTAGTAACGGAGCAACGCCCGGACATGCTTCATCTCGGAGACGTCATTTCCATTAATTTTGAGTGATTTAACGGCAAGCTCTTTGTGCGTGCCAATTGCAAATTTATCTTCCCATACCTCTTCAAGTGTGATCAACGCTTCCACATCATAGGCACCATCTGTGAAACGAACTAGTTTTTCCATGTGACATATCCCCTCTCGTTTATCTACTCTTATTATAAAAAAGATTCAGCGGAATAGTTTGTGAAATATTGAACATTATGTGTAAACTTTGTCTCACCTGATGATTAGACATAAAAAAAGGCCCCTCCGAGGAGGGGCAAGTAATGGAAGAGTAAAACACCATTGGCAGTACATTAATAATATAACATCGAATGTAAACGTTTACAATGTGTTTTTGAAACTTTTTTCAAGCGGCATATGTAAGACGTCAATCCCGCTTTCTCGCATCAAATCAAGGCCATCCCCGTGCTCATAGCCGACAGCGTACACGACTCGGGCCACCCGTGCCGCGATGAGCGCGAGCGAGCAAGAATGGCATGGTGAATGGGTCACATAGGCTGTAGCACCGAACGCGTTCGTCGAATCGGCGGCTAATTTCCCGATTGCATTGATCTCGGCATGGATCTCGTGTTGTTTTGACCAATTGTGATGTTCGAACGGGTCGCTACATTTAACAAATGTCACACCTTGCTCGATGATGCGCACAGAGGGCTCGGTCAAGTCGATCGTATCATCCGTCACGTATTCGGCTCGTTGGTAAAATCCGTCTTCACGTTTTAGAAAGATTTCATTACAGTTCGTATGTCCCGGCGGTGTCCCGTTCAATCCGATCGAGATCGGTTTCTCATCTTTGACGATGACACAGGCGACACTTTTCGAGGCACATTTCGAGTGCCGCTCCGCCATCATATCGGCGAACTGCAACCACGTCTCGTCCCACAATCGTTGTTTCTCCATCCTGATCCTCCTCATGGAAAAAGAAAGTCTGAATGCTCAGACTTTCTTTTTAGTATCCAGTCTCTTTTGGCAACTCTTTATTCTTTGAGGCAATTTCGATGACTTTTTCTTTCAGTTCGTGCTCCATCCGATCGAGCTCACGTTCGGCCTCACGACGCTTCTGCTTGCCTTCCTGTTGGATACGCAGCGTTTCGTCGAGCGTTGACAATAGATTCTCGTGCGCGACTTTGAGCGATTCGACCGAAACGATCCCTTTTTCGTTCTCGGTTGCGATCTCGATCGACGAGTCTTTCAACATTTTCGAGTTTTGTTCGAGCAGTTGGTTCGTCGTCTTCGTGACGTCTTGCTGCATCCGGAGTGCCGTTTTCTGGCGCGTCAAGCTGAGAGCGAGGACGACTTGGTTTTTCCAAAGAGGAATCGTATTGACGACAGCCGACTCGATTTTCTCCGCTAAGATTTGGTTATTTTGTTGGATGACACGGATTTGTGGTGCCATCTGCAGACTGATCGTCCGACTCAACTTCAAATCATGCAACTTCTTCTCGAACCGGTCTGTCAGTTGGATCATATCGTTTAGCTGTTGCAACTTCACTTGATCTCTCGTCGTTTCGACTTCTTGACGGAGCGGCGCGATCTCGTGATCGCGAACGTGGTCGAGCTTCGTCTCACCGGCTGCGATATAGACGTTCAATTCTTCGAAGTAGCGCTTGTTCTTGTCATACATTTGATCGAGCATCGTAATGTCCTTCATCAGACCGAACTTGGCTCGGTCGAGATTGTGAATGACTTCTTCCAAATAGACGTTCATTTTTTCAAATTGAAGCTTATAATTTTCAGCTTTCTTTTTCGCTCGTCCGATGAGCGGCAAGTTGTCCATAAAACTCTTCTTCTCCGGTTGAAGCATATCCGGATCCATCTTCCGAACGTTTTGCATCAAATCGGACAGTAACTTACCTGCGTCTCCGCCGTCTTTCATGCGGACCTCGGTCAAGATCTGATCAGAGAATTGAGATAGTTCACGTTGGACGTTCGATCCGAATAACATGACGGAGTCTGTTTTTTTAATATCGATCGACTCGGCGATCCGGGTGATTCGTTCCCGGTGTTGTTGCGGAACGTCGGCTTTCGGTTGGATGGCCGGCACCTCATGTTTTTCTGTCACCGAGGACCAATCCACAGACGGGTCAGAGATTTCCTCTGTCCCGGTCTTTGTTCTTGTCTGTGAAGTGAGGTCTTCTTCTGGCCATGACTGCCAGTTCGTTTCATTCGATGAAGTCATGTTTTTTTCTCCCTTCCGGTTGATCTGCCAATACCCGTTCCATCATAATCAATTCGCGTTCAAAGTCGACAGCGTCGTCTTCGAGCAGACGGCTCCGTTGTTCTTTGAACTTATCGACGATGAGCCGCATATTGGTGATCAGTTGCTCTCGTGTCTCTTCTTGAATGACGACACGTTTTCCTTCTAGTTCTTTAAATTTCAAGACGACGGACACGAGCGAGTCTAAATAAAACGTGAACAGATCTCTTACGTGCTTCGCGTCTTGGGGGTTCTCGAACAATTCGGCAAACAGTTCGTGTGCCTCTCTCGAGACCGCCTTCATTTCACGACGAACCTCGACATCTTTTATTTCAGGCAGGATACGATCGATCTGCTGGAGTTTCTCGTACCCTTGCTCGATCGTCCGTTGTAAAAATTGCAGTTCCAAGTCGTCTGTCGCTTCGAACTGACGGACCGGTGCCACATCTTCCATCGGTTTAAGGATGCGGGAACCGACGAACGGTTCTTCTTCATCGAGCAGCAGTTTTTTCTTCGCCCGTTTCGCTACCGGTGCGGGTGCCCGCTTACGCCGTTTGTTACTCGACCACACCTCGTTCAATACGAGCGCCCCGACGATGATAAACAGCCAGGAGAAATCAAACACACTTATGGCAAAATACAGGATCGCCCCGGTCAGGGCCCATTTCATCCATGTCTTCATCCTTGTCACCTCGTCTCATGATACTTCTATTGTACCTTACGTGAACCGTCAACAAAAGTTTCGTCATCTTTATAAGCTTAGCATAATGACGCCGTCCCCTCTCTCGGTCGCAAGTACGAAAAAAAGCAAGGGAAAGTTCCCCTTGCTTAGCTATTCAACCATGTCGAGACCATAACGATTGCGACCGTCACCGGGATGATATAACGAATGAGGAAACGCCATACCGGATACAGTTTAGCGCCCGTCCCGGACGTTTGAATCTCGTCTTGCAAAATGCGCTCATCGACGACATATCCGACAAAGATCGACGTGAGTAAAGCCCCAGTCGGCATGAGAATGTAACTGACGACATAGTCCATCGAGTCGAAGAACGTACGGCCGTTCAAAAATTGCAACTCACTCATCACCCCGAACGATAGGGCCGAGGGGATCCCGACGGCGAACACGATCGCGGATGACAAGAGCGTCACGTTCCGTTTGGAGAGCGTCTGTTTCTTTTCGTTCAATTTATCGGTCACACCTGCGACGACGACTTCGAGCATCGCGATCGAAGACGTGATCGAGGCGAACGTGAACAATAAGAAGAACAGTACCATGAAGAAGCCGCCGAGTGGGACTTGGTTAAATACGGCCGGCAACACGACGAACAGGAGCGCCGGACCTTCTGCCGGATCGAGCCCCGAGGCGAAGACGGCCGGGAAGATGGCGAGCCCCGCCAAAATTGAAACGGTGACGTTCAACAAGACGATCATGTTTGCTGAACGGTTGAGCGTCCCTTTCGTTTGAATGTACGAGGCGTATGTGAGCATCGCCGCCACCCCGAGCGACAGCGAGAAGAACGCTTGCCCGAGCGCGAACAAGACCGACTCGCCGGTCAGTGCCGAGAAGTCAGGCTGCAAGAAGAAGCGGACCCCTTCCATGGCACCGTCAAGTGTCAACGAGCGGATGACGAGCACGATGAAACTGACGAACAGGAGTGGCATTAAAATCTTGCTCATCCGCTCGATTCCGCCTTCTACCCCTTTCAAGACGATGAGTAGCGTGATCAATAAGAACAAAAATTGTCCGAAGACGGCAATCCCAGGAGATGCGACGACGTCCGCGAACACGGTCCCGAACTCGTCAGGTGACCGGCCGCTGAGCGTCCCGCTCAAGCCGAGCCCGACGTAGATCAACACCCATCCACCGATGACACTGTAGAATGATAGCAGTAAGAAGCAAGCGATTACGCCGAGGTAACCGACCAATGTCCAACGGCGATGACCGAGTTTTTTAAAGGCAAGGAGCGCCGTCTTTTGCGTCGAACGCCCGACGATGAACTCTCCGATGAGAAGCGGCAGACCGAGTAAGAATGTGAATGCTAAAAACATGAGTAAAAAGGCGCCGCCCCCACTTGTTCCCGTGACATATGGAAATTTCCAGATGGCACCGAGACCGATTGCGGACCCTGCGGCCGCTAAAATGAATCCAATTTTTGAGGCGAACGAATTTTGCGCCATTACTATCCCTACTTCCTAATTTCATTTCATTTTCATAATAATAGTGAAATACTAACACGGTTCAGAAACGAGAACAACAAAAAACAGAGAAAAGTCTGAATTCTTTCCTCTGCCTTCGTAAACGATTAGGGGACGAGAAATGTTAGCTCATTCGGCAACACTTCAATCTGTAAATGATCCGTCTCAAAGTGTTCACCGTCCACATCGATGACTTGTGGCTCACGCAAAAACACATCAAGTTGCTCCATTTGGAGATGGACCCATTCTGGCGAAGACTGTTCGAGTCCGAGCTGTTGCGTCAATAGCTGACGAATCATCGGGAAGCCGATGGCCGAGCTATGGACGACTTCGACGAGACCGTCCGTGAACGATTGCGTCGCGAGCTTCGTCGGGACCGTGCCGAGATAGGCACCGTTGCCGACGTATAGAAAACTGACGGCCCCATCGTGGATGACCTCGCCCGCCCGCTCGATACGGACCTTGAACGGATCGAGTTCGCGGAACTGACGGATCGTCGCTAAAAAGTATCCGATCGAGCCGAGCGTTTCTTTTTGGAGCGGATCGATCTGTCGGGAAGCGTCCGCGATCAATCCGACCCCGACAAAGTTGAGACCGAACCGGTCGTTGACACGCATCACATCGACCGATTGCTGCTCGCTCATTTTAAACAGGCGAGCCGCCTCAATCGGTTCGACAGGCAGATCAATCGCCCTCGCGAAGTCGTTGCACGTCCCCGCCGGTACGAGACCGACGCTCGGACGTTCGTCACGAGGCAACGCCATCAATCCGTTGACGACTTCATGAAGCGTCCCATCCCCACCGATGACGATCAAATGATCGAACCCACTACTCGTTCGAGCAAGGTGCGCTGCATCCCCTTCAGCTAGCGTCTTTCGGATGAGAATCTCTTGATACATCGACTCGATTGTCCCGACCACTTCACCAAGCATCGTCTCGCTCGCACCCGACTTCGGGTTCGAAATGATCATCGCCTTCATAGTAGACCCGCTTGTTCCAAGAAGTCTTGGGCCACGTCGTAGGCCCGTTCTTTCCCGTAAGCGACCCGACGGTTCAATTCAGACATCTCTTCGTCAGTGATGAGTCCGCCCAACTGGTTGAGCGCGTCCTCGATTTCCGGATGTTCTTCAAGCGTTTCTGCTTTCAAGAGTGGAGCACCTTGATAAGGCGGGAAGAACTGTTGATCGTCTTCTAACACGAGCAGGTCGTTTTCGGCGATATCCGGGTCGGTCGCATACGCATCAACAAGATTGACGTCGCCCCGTGCGATGGCGCGGTAACGAAGTTTCTGCTCCATCGAAACGACAGAAGGGAAATCAAGTCCGTACGCTTGCTGAAGTCCCGGATATCCATCTTCACGGTCCGTGAACTCGAGCGTGAACCCGGCCTGGATGTCATTTTGCACGCTGCGTAAATCAGAAATCGTCGTGACGCCTTCAGTTTCCGCATAGGCACGTGGGATCGCGATGGCATACGTGTTATTGAACTGCATCGGTTCCAGTAAAGCGAAGCCGTCGTCTGCTAGCGCATCCCGTGCTTGTTCGTACACTTCACGGGCATCGTTTGAATTCGGTGTTTCTTTCACTAAACTCGCGAGTACCGTCCCCGTGAATTCAGGATAAATATCGACATCCCCCGATTGCAACGCTCCCCAGACGAACGTCGTCTCTCCGAAGTTCGGACGGACCGATACGGTCAGATCCGTCTCTTCTTCGATCAACAGTTTGTACATGTTCATCAAGATCTCCGGCTCGGGACCGAGCTTCCCGGCGACGACGAGGTCGGTCTGTTGGGTGCGGCCCAACGCGAGCGGTGCTACGATAATTAACGCCAAGACGGTCGATACGGCGATCAGCTTCGTCTTGTTACGGGTGGCTGTCGCGCCTTCCATTTGACGGAGCAAGAAGTCGAACAATAATGCGAGAATGGCTGCTGGAATCGCTCCGAGCAAAATCAAATAGTTGTCGTTTCGGTTAATTCCAAGCAGGATCAGCGTCCCAAGTCCGCCTGCTCCGACGAGTGCCGCCAGCGTGGCTGTACCGACAATTAACACCATCGCTGTTCGAATCCCGGCCATGATGACCGGTAGTGCGAGCGGTAGTTCGACTCTCATCAAACTTTGGTTCGGTTTCATGCCGCAACCTTGTGCGGCTTCGATCAGCGACTTATCGACTTCGTTCAACCCTGTGAACGTATTGCGAAGAATTGGCAACAACGCGTACAGAACGAGCGCAATCGTGGCAGGAAGTGCACCGATCCCAACGAGCGGAATCATAAGACCGAGCAGAGCCAAAGAAGGAATCGTTTGGATGATGGCGGTGAAGCCGATTGCCGTTTCAGCCACTTTTTTACGCCGCGTCAGCCAGATGCCTAGCGGGACCGCAATCAACACCGCAATCAAAAGGGAGACGACAGAAAGTTGTAAATGCTCGATTAGCGCTTCGACCAATTCCCCGCGTCGGTTTTGGAACGTTTCAAGCATCTACCTCACCTCTTCCGTGTTGTGTAAAGTCGAGCACGAACGGATCATCACTCGCTCGAATCTCGTCAGGCGTGCCGACGATGACCAGTTTTCCGTCACGCATGAGAGCGATCCGGTCCCCGAGTTTCATCGCCTCCTCAATGTCATGAGTGACGAACAGAATCGTCTTCCCTAACTCATCGTTCAACCGTTTGATGTCATCTTGGAGCTGGGCCCGACTGATCGGATCGAGCGCCGAGAACGGTTCATCCATTAAAATGACTTCCGGGTCGGCCGCGAGCGCTCGCAGGACGCCGACTCGTTGTTGTTGACCACCCGACAGTTCAGGCGGTTTTTTAGATCGGAGGACAGGGTCGAGACCGGCGATTTTCATCAGTTCGGTCACACGGTCTTTCGTCTTCGTCTTTGGCCATTTCAATAGGTCCGGAACGACACTGATGTTCTCTTCGACCGTCAAATGCGGGAACAATGCGATTTGTTGGAGCACATAGCCGATGTTGCGTCGCAGTTCATAAATATCGAACTGATAGATTTCGCGCTCATCAATCAGGATTTTCCCGTCAGTGTGGTCAATCAGACGATTCACCATCTTCATTGTCGTCGTCTTGCCACAACCTGATGGCCCAATCAATACGAAAATCTCTCCTTTTCGTACCGTCAAACTCAAGTTTTCGACGGCCAATGTCCCATCATCATAACGCTTGGAAACATTTTGAAATTCAATCAACACAATCCCTCCTCGGCTTTTCACGTTATATGAAAGTCAAATATTAGTTTGCCCGTTTCCAACGATTGTTAAACAACAAAAGGTTCTCCCGCGGGAGAACCTTTTCGTTATGGAAGTGTGATGGTAACGTGGCGACGACCCCAATTGATCGCCTCGCTCTTCGTGTCGACGAGTAGATCGACGATGTTGCCTTTAATGCGTCCCCCTGTATCGAGAGCAATCGCTTGACCGATCCCTTCGATCTGTACGACCGTACCGAGCGGGATGATGGCCGGATCGACGGCGATGATGCGCATGCCGTTATAAAAAATCGAATCCGTCACGTCGTGTCCCGTCGCCGTCAACACCCGGCCCCCGTATGAGCCGTTGTCTGCCGCATCATTCGTGTAAGCTGTCGACTCGGCTTGAATGACGCGCCCGCTGTTTGTCGAGACAGGTGTCGCCACAGCGTTTGTCGTGGCTTGCTCTGCTTTCGCTTGCTCTGCTTTCGCCTCTTCTGCAAGCCGCGCTTCCTCAGCCGCGATTCGCTTGGCTTCCGCCAACCGTTTCGCTTCCCGCTCTGCCTGCTGCTTGGCTTGTTCTTCTGCCACTCGTTTCTCTTCGGCGAGTCGCTTCTCTTCAGCGATTTGCTTCTCGCGATCAATTTTTTGTTGGCGTTCAAGCTCGATCGCAATCCGTTCCAATTCAAGCGGGTTTTGTACAATTTTCTGTTCTGTTCCGATTCCAATTTGAGCGGCGTCGGCAGTCGTAGCAATTACGAACGTACCGGCGACGACAAACAGAAGCGTCATCATATATTTTAAGAATGTCATTGAAATTAGGTCAGCCCTTTCTCGTCCTTTAACGAACAGGAGTAAATTTACCATGCCGCCTCGAACCCGAGAAGTGGTTTTGACGAAGTGAAATATTGCTGACATATGGACGAACGTTTAGTTACAGATTGTAACAATTGCCGAAAACGTTGCTATACAAGCGACCTAACAAAAAAATTACAGATCGGTTACAAACGTTCTCGTAACAAATCTGTAATCTGTTTGTCATTCTGTTTCAGCTTCGATTGGACGTAAATCATGGGCCCGGACCATCCCCCAAGGCGCCACATCGACTTCAACTTCGAACGTTTTCGCACCTTCGATCACAGCTTTCTCGTCCTCGGCGACACGGTATGAACTCATGTCGGTGATGAAGACTTGGCGATCGTAATATTCAGCCCTCGTCCCACCAAAGAACGGTCGGGAGCTGACCCGGTCGATTGTGGCAAAACCAGCGTCATCCGTTTTGAATGAGACGTAGACCGTCCCGGAATCGACATCTTGTCGCCCTTGCAACGAATCGAACTCGAGATAGACGTAATCCCCAAAAAATGGGTCATACGGCTCGTACGACGTCGCTTTGAACGTATACGACTGGCCGAACCAAGACACCGCATAAACGAGCAAGATAAAACCGATGGCAATCAATACTTGTACGATCGGTACAAGCCAAGGAGTGATTCGTTTCATGTCCGAGCATCCCCTCTCGTACGGCTACGCCACCACAACGCTAGCGACAACGCGAATACGATCAACGCCCCGATCAAGAAGAAGAGCGAGATGTCGAGCCGGTCCCAAACATAAATGAAATAAATCGTCATTTGGACAAGTAAGAAATAGATGAACGCCAAAACGATCGGTTTGCGCTCATGGTCTTGCATGATCAAGTAAGCGAGCGCCACCACTTCAAGCAAGATCGCGAGTAAGATACCTGAATCTTCGAATAGTGAGAACGGGATGACCGCGAGTAGGCTCACCCAGAGCAAATCGGGGCGACGATGTATCAAGTACACAGCCACGAGGACGACGGAAAGCAGCGTGGCCTCGATGATGGACGGCTGACGTTGAGATAACCAGCCCTCGGTCGCATTGACCAAGTAACCGATTGACAAGATGGCAGCGACGAACAAGTAGAGATACTGCCACTGAGCCCGCTCCCGGTAGACGAGGAACAGGATATGCAGTGCTGCGAGTGCCCAAAGCGGCCAAAACCGTCCCTCGTAATCGATATACTGACCGATCGTGAGCAACAGTCCGTAAAAGCTGAACCAGGCGAAAATCCGGTCGAGCTCGTTATCACCGTAATGGAACCAAACCCACGTCACGAGCAGGCCGAACAGGATGAGTGTGATCCCGATTCCTTGAAAACTGTTCGTGACCGCTAAAAAAGCGGCTAACGCTGCGATGAACGTGAAGATCGGGTGCTTATAGATCAGTTTGTGCAGGACGGCGACAGCAAAGAATAGCCAGAACAGAAGCGGTAGTTGCGAGGAAAGATTATACGTTGTGAAGATGACAATCATCGTGGCGACGAAGAAAACGACGCCGAGGACGCGGAACAACGTCACATACCGAGGGGCTTTCACTTGAAGCCGCTCCGCTGCTACGTACATCCCGAGCATGAAGACAAGGAAAATAGATACTTTGACGAGGTCTGGGATTGCTTGCCAGTTGGCGGCGACAAAACTGAATAGACTAAGGGCGAGCAGAATTGATCCGATAATGACAAGAATTGGCGGTTTGTGCTCACGTTTGTCACTAACCGCCAATTTCTTATGTTCAAAATCAATCAACCGTTGACCGGTCGCTTCATCTAGCAAACCCGCCTCTTTCCATTCACGAACTTTTTTGTCAATGGACACCTGAATCATCCCTTTCGGTTAAAAGGTCAGCTGGCGCGTTCGATCAATTCCAATTCTTTTTTCAACAAAACTTGTTTCTCAAACTCGAGACCGAGTTGCTGATATTCCTCCATGATGGAAACGTCCCCGATGACCGTATTCGTTAATACGGCAGTCACTTCTGCGACCCATCCTTCACGAGTTGACTTAACGATATCACCCACAGCGAATTCTAAAGACACACCCATTCACTTCCAATCTTAAATTTGTTTTTATCATTATAACTAAATTATATAGGTTTGAATACGTTTTCTTTTGTACATTTGATGAATTGTGACAAAATTTTTCCAGTCAATCCCCAAATAATGTAGTCTTCATGTTCGTAAAAAGGTTCTCTCATTTTAATTACCCGTTTTTCATACGCTTTAGCGTTCGCCATTCGTTCAAACGGAATATTTTGATCCGGATTCATCGTCCATTCCATCTCACCGTGAAACGGATCAATTAACAATAACGTTTCGACGGGAACGGTGAACAAATGATCGACTTCAGCCGTTTGACGTACGTCCGGAACTGTCGGAATCATCCCGACGAACGGATAGATGAGTTGACGGTGCGGCGTGGCGAGCGGCTGTAAGCGACCAATGACCTCGATCGTCTCGAGCGGTACCTCGAGTTCTTCACTCGTCTCTCGGACTGCGGCCTCGACAGGTGTCTCCCCTCGCTCGAGTCGACCTCCCGGGAATGAGATCTCTCCAGGTTGGCGCCGCATCGTATGGGCCCGGACTTCAAAGACGACGTGCCAGACGTCATCAATTCGCGTCAACGGAATCAAGACGGCGGCGGTCTGTTCATAATTCTCTTCCATCGAGAAACTTTCTCGTAATTTTGCTTCAGTAACCCATGATTGTTTCATGATTTTCAACCTCGCTCTCTCTGTTTTACAGTTCCACCATCGTCTCCTCGTTTAAACGTGGCAAATGTCGGAAATATCATTATTAATGATAGGAGATGGTAGAATTGGTTCAACAAGTTGATATATTGATCGTCGGGGCGGGGCCGACAGGACTCACACTCGCTTTGACATTAGCCAGATATGGAATCTCTTTTGAAATCATCGATCGAAAAACGACGCCTTCGAACAACTCACGGGCCATCGGGATTCAGCCGCGAACGATCGAAGTGTTTTCACGCCTTGATGTCGCCAAAGAAGTACTCAGTCGCGCCAGAACAATCGAAAAAGGAAACTTATACTTTTCTGGGCAGTGGACGGCCAAACTCGAGTTCTCACGTCTCGTCACGCCTTACCCGTTCGTCACGCTATTACGACAAAACGAGACTGAGGCCATCTTAGAACAGGCGTTGAACGACCACGGGCACTACGTCAAGCGCGGCGAGGCACTCGTTTCGTTAACCCACTATCCGACACGTGTGCTCGCCCATCTCGAATCCGACTCGAACCGTACGATCGAAGCCAAGTATGTCGTTGCGGCCGATGGCGCCAATAGTTCGATTCGCCGTATGCTCGCGCTCCCATTCGGCGGGAAGTCGTTCAAAGAGTCTTGGGTGTTGGCCGATATGAAGGCGAAATGGAACATCTCCCGTGAAGAAGTACACATCTTTTTCTCGGACCGTGGCGTGTTAGAAGTATTCCCGCTGACGGATGACACGATCCGGATTACCGGTAATCTCGCGAGCGACGAATCATTCAGCGAGGCCAAATTGCACGAATTGGTCGAACAACGGAGCCACATGCCGGTAGAGATCGACGAGGTCGAATGGTTCTCACTGTTTAGGGTGCACAATCGCATGGTCGACTCGTTCATCCATAACCGTGTCATCTTAATGGGCGACGCGGCGCATATCAATTCGCCCGTCGGCGGCCAAGGGATGAATACGGGCATCGCCGACTCGTTCAACCTCGGCTGGAAGCTTTGGCTTCATCTGAAAGCAGGGGCGCCGTTCAGTGTCGTCGACACGTACCGGGACGAGCGTGAACACGTCGCCAGAAACGTCTTGCAGACGACGAACGTCGCGACCGAAGTGCTCCAAACGACGCTCCCGATCTTATTGCCGTTTCAAGCAGTCGGAGCGGACGTGTTCACCCGCGTCAATTTGATTAATGAAAAGATCACCGAACGAATCGCTCAGCTTCACTTGTCTTACCCTGGGCACTCACGTGTACCGTTCATCCGGGTCGCCGAAGGAAAAATCTTTCCCGAGATCGAGATGATCCGATCCGATGATGGCCTTCGTCAAAAGATCTCAGAAGTCGCCGATGGCCGCTTTCAAGTACTTGTCCTCGATGACGGCACACGTGACCCAAGTGAGTTATATGAATACTTGAACGCTCATCAATCATTCTTCCAAATCATCACATTGTCTAAAACAAGCCGTCCTTTCTTTGACCAAGGCAACGAACTTGCGAAATCCTTGTTCATGCGCCGGGGTGTCCTCGTTATTCGACCGGACGGATACTTGCTGCATAAACAGCGTCATATGCGACCTGAACCGCTACGTGACAAACTGTCGGTCTGGTTACCGTCTTAAGTCAAAAGCTCCACTCGTGAGAGTGGAGCTTTTGTCAGGATGGTGCATTGTAATAAAGTGTCCCCGGTTTCGAGAGGGTCAAGTCATAAAACGCCTCGAACGCTTCCACGTCCTCTAATTTCCGAAAATCGACTTTGTCCGTCTGTTCGTTCGGAATCGCGACGATGATGCCATCGACCGTCGATTTGATCATGCCCGTCTGTCCGTTATGGATTCGAATATAGAGCACGTGTTCACTTTGCAGTAATTTTACGGCTTCACGCCGTGATTGTATCGTCGTTTTCACAGTCATCCCTCTCTTCTTTTCGAGTATACGGTCCGCCGCTGTTGCTTTCAACCGTTCCCCCCTTTAAAATTGTGTAAAGAAGGGGTTGAATGTGTTGGAAACTATATTGATTATCGCGCTTGGCGCGCTGTTCGTCATCCTCGTGACAATCCGGACGATTCGTAACTTACAATGGGTCCGCTTTGGTGAGGCGTTCGGGAAACAAGGTGAGGAGTTACTCGAAGATTATACCTATTTGACGGAAAAAGGCGTCACTTGCCGAATCGAACAAGGCTTGCCGACCGGACGCTTGTTTAAACCGCTCGCCAAAAATCTGGATGACCGGGTTGCCTTGTTCGTGCACCGAAATGATGAAAAAAAAGCAAAAGAGCTACTAAAGTAAAAAAGGTGCCGCGGCACCTTTTTTACTTATGTAACTGGCGCTCTGAACAATAATAAGCGATTTGTTTGATTGTCGCCTCGGATAGGAGCTCGAGTTTCGTCTTGGCGATGACTTTGTCAATTGCTTCGAACGAGTCTTCACAGTTCGCTTTAACACGTTCGACTTTAAGACGTGACGCTTCTGGAAAAATTAAAAATGACGTGACCGGTACGGCCTTGCCGCATTCTTTTTTTAATAGGCTCCGAACTTGTTTCGTCATCTGCTCGAGCCCTTCGACTGGATGCGGATAGATGTTTTTCCACCCGAGTGAGGTTTCTAACCGACACTCTCGGTTCGTCACATGGACGGCCGTCGTCGTCCGATTGATTTGGACTAAAAAGACGCCTTTCGGTCCGACGAGCACGTAGTCGAGCACATTGTCACCGATTTCGACCCGTTCAATCATCATCCAATCGAAGCGACACGTGTGCCGAATGATTTCTACAATCTCATCCGTATACGATTTCGGCGGCAAGATGACCTCTTCTTTCGTTCGGAACAATCCTTTCGTCTGTCGTTTCACCGGCTCTTTCTTGACGGCCGTCAACACTTGTAACATCTATTCCACCTCCTCTCGTTATTCGCTAGGTCCGACTTGTTTTCCGAAGACGGCCTTTTCTAAGTTTGAAATCCGACGCAACATATCGTAGTTCGAGGCGACAGGTTGGGCCGGTTTCACCGGCTCGGTCGGTTCGCTTGAACCACGGCGCAACGATTCGTTCTCTTGTCGCAAACGTTCAATCTCTTTCGCCATCTTCTCATAGTCCCGGATGACGACGTCTAAAAATTGGTCGACTTCTTCTTGCGAGTAGCCGCGGAGGGCCGTCTTGAATTCTTGTTTATAGATTGCTTCGGCTGTTAATTCGGTTTGCATAGTCTTCACTCCCACTGTTGTTCCCACTGTTTTTCTTCCTCGATCACACGCAAGTCGTCTTGTGTGATCATGAATAGTTCCATCTGGTGTTTTCGTTTAGCCCCTTCAACGAGGAAACGGGGGCTTCCTCCCGTCTCTTCGTCATACAACGTAATTAATCCTGCTGCCTTGTCTAAAAAGAACGCCGTTTTTGCGCGCAACTGACTCGGGTCTTCATAAGGACGTTGCGTGAGCGGTTCAAAAAAATCGGCTTCGAGCCGCAACCGGCTGAACAACTCTTGTTCATACGGCTTATACCGTTCTTCCATCTCTAAAAATGGCGGAAACACCGCGATTTTAATCGGATGTGTTTCTCTTAACTCTAACAATACTTGTCCTGCCCACAATTCACAACCGTTCGTTCCACTGAAGATGAACCATTCGGCCCCGAGTTCGATTGCTTCTGTGATCTTTCGGCGGTACGCTTCTTGGATGATCTCGATGCCGGGATGGTCGGCTTTAAAGATCCCAAGCTCATGGGGCCGATACCCGGTAATCGCAACAACTTTCATAACCTCTTCCTTTCTAACCGAGCTAGACGATGGTTGAGCGCGTGTTGCTGTTTTTGGACGGTCTGTTTCAAGACCGTCTTTTGCTGTTCCACGATCGCAATCGCCTGCTCGGTATATCGAATGGCTGACACGATATCTTTTTGCTGATGTTCTGCATACTTGGCTAGCTCGATCAACGCCTCGGTCGTTCCGACTTCTTTGAAAAGAGGAAGCGCTTCGACGATGCGGCCGGTCCGCTTTAACAGCAGCGCTTGACGCAGTTTCGCTCGTTTTGTCGGTTGCTCGATCCGTTCATACTGTTTGAGTGCCTCGTCCGTACTCCCTAGATCGTTCAACCAATGGGCCCGCTCTTCTCCAAATGTCGGCTCGTCTGCTTCGACGAGGTGACAGAGCCGCTTATAAAGCGACACGAGGCTCAAGCAATCGGCGTGATGGTGCTCGATGACCGGTTGTAAAATATCAGGGTCCCGCTCTTTGACGTATTGAAAGTAATGCATCGGGGCGAGAAAACCTGGCAGATCGTCCGTTCGGGCATGTCCAAAATGGGCCTCGACCGCTTTTAGCGAGACCGACTCGAGTGTCGGCTTCAACAGACGCCTTGACGCATGCAACAGATCGACATGACCGACGGCGGGCAACGCCTTCACTTTCGTCCGGACGAACGTATGACGCGTCTTGATTTGCGGCCAATCGAACGATTTTCCATTGTACGTCACGAACCGGACCTCGTCGCCGATGTCATTGAGAAAGTGATAGTAGAACGCCGTCTCAAACGCCGGGTGCGGCAATACGTACTGAATCATCTCGAGATGGTCTGGCTTGAAGCGGGCGAACCCGATCAAAAAGATGGACGTCCCGGCACCACGGAGCCCGGTCGTCTCCGTATCCATGAACAACACTTGGTCATACGGCACGTCGACCGTGAAGAACGGATGGTCTGCCGTTCCGAGGGCACGTTTCGCCGCGTCGAACGTAAAGTCGTGATACGTCGCGTCAAGCGGATAAATCTCTTTCAAGCGCACGCACCACTCGCTTTCAAACGTCAGGATCTCGCCACCTCGTGCGATCCACTTGGCCTGCTCCGCGTCATCTGGTGTGACCGTCGCTTGTTTCGGTTCATTTGTTTTGATGAGTCGTGATAGCTTCGCTTTCATATCGTTCCTTTCAATGCGGTCAACTGATTGACAACTTGGTCTTTAAAGTCACCGTAGCCGATCATCCCGACGCAACGTGGGCATCCGCTCACACACGGACAATCCTCGACCGTGCGGATTGCTGCGTCTAAAATTTCAGCTGCGTCTCGGAAGAGCGCTTCGCTCAAGCCGATACCGCCCGGATAGCGGTCGTACAAATAGACGGTCGGTTTATTCGTATGGGTCGCTTTCATTTGAATCGTCGTGAACAAGTCGAGCGTGTCGCACATCAAGTAGAGCGGGGCGAGCCGGCGCAACAAGTCGCTGACGGCTTCGAGCTGATCTTCCATATCGGCTTCCGAGTAAGCGAACCGGTCATCGAGCGTGAACCACGTCGACGTCGTATGCAGCTCCCGTTCCGGCAAGTGGATCGGGCCAGATCCGATATTCTCGTGCGTCCCGAACTTGATTTTCTTGAACAACGTCGCCATCGCGATGACCGACACTTCACCGAACGTCTTGGCTCCGCTCGTCTTGTTTTCTTCTAGCACTTTTAACTCCACGGCCAAGTTCGCATCTGTGTAGTAATCGACATCAACGCGCCGCACATACGCTTTCTTCTCTTCAAAATCGAGTTTCTCGACTTGATATTGCTCGGCCCCATGCAAATAGATCGCCTCGTCGTGAAGCAGCGTCATCGCACTGAACGTGTCCATCTCGCCTATGACTTGATGTTTCGCCGTCTGGTCGACGATGACGACGTTCTCTTGATCGCTCGTCCGCAGCGAGATGTCGTGGGCCGGGAAGGCGTCCGTCATCCAATAGTATTTATTGGCACGCTCATGCAAGATTTGCGCGTCCGTCAAGAAATCAAGGATGTCCTCGGTCTCGACCGTACCGAAGCGCTCCCCTTTTTGGAACGGGAGCTCGAAGGCGGCGCACTTCATATGATCGACTAAAATGATCAAGTTGTTCGGGTCAAGACGGGCCGCCTCAGGCGAACGCTCTAAAATCAGGTCTGGTTGCTCGACGACGAGTTGGTCTAGTGATGACGACGAGGCGACGAAGATGACGAGTGATTCCGACTGGCGACGGCCGGCTCTTCCTGCTTGCTGCCAGAGCGAGGCGACGGTGCCGGGATATCCGTTCAATACGCACGCCTCGAGTTGACCGATGTCAACACCAAGTTCGAGCGCGTTCGTCGAAACGACGGCTTTGATTTCACCGTTCCGGAGCCTGCGTTCAATCTCACGCCGTTCTGACGGAAGATAACCGCCCCGATAACCGACGATCGACTTCGGTCCGAGTTCACGTCTCGTCAATTCTTGCAAATACGTCAATAGCACCTCGACCCGGACCCGTGACCGAGCGAAGACGATCGTTTGAATATCGGCCTCGACAAGCTTTGAGGCGATCCGCTTCGTTTCGAGCGTGGCGCTCCGACGAATCCCGAGCGCTTCATTGACGACCGGAGGGTTATAGAAAATGAGGTGTTTTCTCCCTTGCGGAGCTCCATTATTGTTGACGAGCGTCACTTCTTCCTCGGTCAACAGTTCGGCCAGTTCGACCGGGTTCGCGATCGTCGCGGACGTCATGATCCATTTCGGATAACTTCCATAGTAGGCACAGATTCGTTTGAGCCGCCGAAAGACGTTGGCGACATGGCTCCCGAATACGCCGCGATACGTATGCAGTTCATCGACAACGATATATTCGAGGTTTTCGAACAACCGGATCCATTTCGTGTGATGCGGCAAAATCCCTGAGTGAAGCATATCCGGGTTCGTGATGACGATGTTGCCGGCGTCCCGCACTTTCGTCCGCGCTGCCGGCGACGTGTCCCCATCATACGTGAAGCATCGGAGGTCGCCTTCGAGCGCCTCGACCATCTCCATCAAATCGCTGTTCTGGTCTTGCGCGAGCGCTTTCGTCGGATACAGATAGAGGGCTCGTGCCGTCGGTTTCTCAATCATTCTAGACAGCACGGGCAAGTTATAGCAGAGCGTTTTACCAGAAGCTGTCGGCGTCACGATGACAGTCGAGTTCCCACGTGACGTCTGTTCGACCGCTTCGGCCTGATGCGTGTACAATTGCTCGATGCCGCGACTGTTTAACACCCGGACAAGATCGTCTGGGACGCTCGACGGGATCGCCGCGTATCTTGCAGGTTGTGCCTCGACCGTATGCCAGTGTGTGACATTGGCGGAAAAACTCGGGTCGGTCTTTAATGTCTTAATCATCTCTTCGACGGAACGTTTTTTCCGCATAGTGCTCACCAACTTATTTCATGATTTTGAAGGTGCAAGTCGCTCCACGATCGTCTTCACTTGACTGATTCGTTCGTCACGCAAGAGACGATGAACCGCAGGCAAGTGTAGCACCTCCATCGCTTTGAACGCCTCGGCGACATGCTCATTTTCTTCTTCAAGCCGCTCCATCGCATCATTGTATAACAGGTGCGTCGAACGGCCGAACAAGACGATGGTATGTAACTTCGTGCATTTCGAATGGACTGCTTGCAAATGTTTCGTGTAACGTTGCACCGCTTTATGATAATCCTCGTGCGTCGTCAGCGCTTGGCGCTTGCCGCGAAGAAGTTCTGGATAAAAAGATTCATCGCCGAGAAACATCGTCTCGACGCCGATCCGTTTCAAATAAGGATGGCCGATCGCCTCTGCCACGGCCGAATCATCGATCAATCGTCCGAACGGGATCGATTCTTCTAACAGAATGCGTCCCATCTTCAATCCATTGACGCCGTGAAGGGGTAGGCCAAGATCATCGTCTTGCAGTCGATCGATTACAAACAACACTTTCATCTTTCGCTTAAGAGAGAGTTGAACCATATGTCACCATCCTATTCGCTTTCTTTTCATTATAACAAACCACACAGAAAAACAGGGCGTTGATGTCGCCCTGTTTAAAGTAAGTCAATTCATTCGCGATTGTCATTTTCACGGTCTTGGTTTGATTCAGACGTGTCTGAGTTGGACTGTGATTCGAGCTCGGTCGAAGATTCTTCTTCAGCCGGAGGCGTCTCTTCTGTCGCCGGCTCTTCTGTCGTCTCTCCTTCACCGCCTTCATTGTTCCCATTTCCATTTTCGTTGTTACCATTACCGTTATTGTTGTCAGTCTCATTCGGTGGCGTTTCTTCAGCCGGCTCTTCTTCCGGCGGCGCTTCCTCGGTTGGTGGTTCTTCTGTTACCGGTTCTTCTTCAGCCGGTTCCTGACTGCGTTCGACCGTGTATTGCGTTTGGGCCGGACTCGACTGTTGCTCCCCTACGAGCTGGTTCGAAGCAGTCGCGACGATCGTGAACGTCGTCGTCCCGTTCTGGAGGCCCGAAATAGGAATGCTCGTGTCTTCCGTCGTTCCGACGACACGTTCGCTGCCGTCCGGACGTTTCTCCGTCACGGTGAACGAGAGACCTTGATAGCCGTCCGCTTCGACTGCTTCTCGATTATATGACCACGTCAACGTCCCGCTGTCAGCCGGAATATCGTAATTGATTGACGCGCCGGTCGGTGCCGGAAGATTTTTAGGTTCTAAGTCTTTTGGCTTCGTCCCTTTGACGTACAGTTCGTTACCGAGCGACAAGACAGAATCCGGTTGCTGGAAGCGGTCTGGGCTTCCCGTCGCATTCGTCACTTCTTGCATCATATACTCGAAGTAGTACTGAGCGTGGTCCTCAGCAAGCGCATTATCGCCAGCCCCACTTGCTTTTCCGGTCCAGACAGAAATCGAGTAGTCGGTCGTATAACCCGTGAACCACTTGTCGTTCTCATTACCTTTATCATCGTTCGTCGTCCCGGTCTTACCGGCGACGTCCCACGGGAACGCACCTGGCTTGTAAGTCCCGTTCGAACCACTGACGACGTCACGAAGCATGTCGGTCAACATATACGCCGTATAGTCTTCCATCGCTTGCTTCGCTTTAATAGGTGAGTTGATCGTCGATCCGTCGTTGAACTCAATCTTTTGAATTAAGTGCGGCTTCGTGTACATCCCGTTCGCACCAAGCGTCGCATAGGCGGCCGCCATTTGCGTCGTGCTCGCTTCTGCTACACCGAGACTGTTCGCGGGCACCATCTCGTCACCCGCACGCGCCGGCTCGATGCCGACGTTCTCGACGAACGATTCGATCGCCTCTGGACCGAACTCGTCCTGTACTTCATAGAAAGCGCGGACGGCTGGCGTGTTGCCGGAAATCGTCAAATAGTAACGCATCGTGTTGGCGCCGCGATAGTCTCTGTAATAGTTCTCTGGATTGAATTCGCCTTCATCAAACGGCGCATCCATCAAGATCTTCCCGGTCGACCATTGCGCGTTCTCAATCCCTGGACCGTAATCGAAGAACGGCTTCGCCGTCGAACCGATTTGGCGTTTCTCGCGCGAGTAGTCGCGGTAGTTCTTGTCGCCTTGTTCCGCCTGTTGGCTGTCGATGACGGCGATGATCTCACCCGTCTTCGTGTTCAACACGGTCGCTCCCATGCGGAGATCTTTCGGGAACTCACCGTTTGGAATGTTCACGTTATCTGTCTTAATATCTTTATTGAATTTCGCATGGAGCTCTTTATTGATTGACGTATATACTTTCAAACCTGTCCCGTAAATATCAGACTGCTCTAAGCCGTAGTCTTCTTCGAGTTCGGCTTGGACACGGGCGTAGATCGAACGGGTGTAAGACTCTTCTTCTGTCTGCGCACCCGGCGAGATGACGTCGGCAATCTCGACGTCGAGCGCCTCGTTATACTGTTGTTCTGTGATATGACCGTCCCGCTTCATTGCCGACAGCACTTGTTCTTGACGGTAACGCGTGAGTTCTTGGTCGCCAGCGATCGGATCATAAGCGCTCGGTCGTTGCGGGAGTCCCGCTAAGATAGCCGCTTCTTGATAGTTCACTTCTGACACCGGCTTATTGAAGTACGTCTTCGAGGCCGCTTGCACACCCCACGCCCCTGAACCATAGTAGTTCTTGTTCAAGTACATCTCGAGAATCTGTTCTTTCGTGTACTCGCGCTCGAGTTTCACGGCGAGCCACTGCTCTTGTAATTTACGTTTTAATTTCTTGTCGGTCGACAAGAACGACTGTTTGACGAGCTGTTGCGTGATTGTAGAACCACCTTCAGACCCGAAACCGTCGGTCACGTTCGCGAGCACGGCACCGCCGATGCGGCGCAAGTCGATCCCGTTATGCTCATAGAAGCGACGGTCCTCGATCGAGATGACCGCTTGCTGCATCACTTCTGAAATATCATCGATTGACACGTACTCACGGATCTGACCGCTTTCTTCAAGCGGTTCACCTTCAGCCGACAGTAGCTGAATCGGATACGTATCGACTAATTTCTCCTCATCGAGCGGCGGTGCGGTCGCAATCGCGTAGGCTGTATAAGCTCCTCCGACGACCACTCCGACGATCAACAACAATCCTATAATAAGTAGGATGCGTCTCCACATCGGTTTCTTTGTTTGTTGTTTTGGTTTTTTCGTTTGTTGCTTTGGCTTTTTCGTCGTATCTTGTCGACGCGCCATCCGACTTCGTTCCATTCACACTTCACTCCTTCTATTCAATCGAGCCACGCTTCAATCGCCGTCAAATAATCGATGGCTGGAAGGGCTCGTGTTGGAACTTCGATTGCCTCTTGTTCAATGTATGCGAGTGGGATCGACTTTCGTCCCGTCTCCCGCTGTTCCCACCAGTGTAATAATTGCTCCGTTGATAACACATATTGCGTATTATAGCGGCTAAACCGGATGATGACAAAACAAATCCCTCCGTGGCGCTCACACTCGCGCATGTGATTGATTTGATGGTCATGAAAGTTTCCGAGCGGGAACGACGTTTTATTGTTCGTCTCTTTCGCTTCAAAATCAATGTATTTCCCGCGATAGACCCCGTTGTAGTCGGTCGTCGAAGCTTGCTTAAAATACGCCTCGGTCACTTTGGCCGCGCTCCGTTTCGGGTAATCGACTTTGACAATTTGGAGCGGGGTCGGTTTTTTATGGATGACCGCTTTTCCATGGAGTCGATAAAACTCGTTCGTATCGTTCAGAAGCGTCTCTAAATTCATGCCTCGATTCGCATACGTTGGCGGACTGGACTTTGCCGGCATCTCGGCCGCTCTCGGTTTCTTCCCGTTTGGATAATGAAACAATGTCGTCACCCCTAATTACTAGTTTAACAGGTTGATCCACTCGTTCCTTCCGTCTGAAGTCTGATTGTCGAGTTATGTCGCTCGACTCCTCCGTGGATTTTCCGCAATCCATATCGTACCAAACTCCCGTATGTTAAACTAGTGTGTAGTGCATTGTGTATTCAAATTGACACGACCTTGTTACGATGTCACTGAATACTTTTCTACAATAAGTCCTCTACTTATTAACCGAAATGTGAACAGGCTAAACGCTGATTGACGAGACTTTAAAAAAGTAAGCGATCGAGAGCGTTTCGCGAGGACTGGAAATAAACTAGGCGGCTTGGAATCCACATCCCTAAGCCCTGTTGGAGGAGTAAGATGGAGACACAAAAGAAGTATGTCATGTTCGTCGATGAGACAGGTACACCAAAAGGCAACACCCAGTTCAACTTGACCGGGGTATTGATGGAATACAAGTATGCGATTGACGCCGATGAGGCCGGAATGCCGTGCGAATTGAAGCGACGCTTACAAGCGTTCAAACGAGATGTCTTCAAAACGGAAAATATCCCACTGCATTTAAAAGAAATTTTAAAGGCCGAGCATCCATATGGAAAAGACGATGGGATCACAATCGATATGCTCCGTGATTTTTGGAACAAACTCCCAGACTTCTTGCGCGATATCAATTGCACGATCGTCAGTGTCGAGGTCGATAAACAGAAGCTTCACGATTTCTACTCGACACCGAAAGACCCTTATGTCGTCGCTTTCGCCCATTTGATGAAATCGTTTTATGCATTTTTGGAAGAGACGGAAGCTGTCAGCGCCCGTGTCGTCCTCGAGTCGCGCGACGATTATCAGAACCTGCTCATTCAAAAAGCATTTTTCGATATCTTCAATTCCGGGACGGTCCATCTCGACGTCGAGAAGAGCCGACAAAAAATCAAAGGGTTCATCTTCTCAGAGAAACAAAGCACGATCTATCAATCTGGTCTTGAAATCGCTGACCTCGTCTGCCTGCCGCTCTCGCGCGTGCGCCGCGGCGTGATCGAAGTGAAACCACGGTTCGTCCATTATGGGGATGAAAACCGAATCTTCAAAGCCATCAAGGACAAGATTTACATTCGTAAAGACAGTCCAGACCAAGATTTCCGCAACTGGGGCTTCAAAAAAGTCCCGATCACGAAAAAACGTCGCGAATGGAGCGACCATCCCTGGAACCATTAAAAATCGCCTCGTAGACGTCTACGAGGCGATTTTTTTATGAATTCGTCGCTTGTTGCGACTTCATTCGCTTCTTGCCTTCGCGGCACATATGCAAGAGCGGACACGTCTCGCAGCCGGGCCGTTGTGCCTTGCAGTGATACCGTCCGAAAAAGATGAACTGGTGGTGGAGCTGCGACCATTCTTCACGGGGAAACTTCTTCATGAGCGTGTCTTCGACTTGACGGACGTTGTCTTTCCAACGGCAGATGCCGAGCCGTTTGGACACACGCTCGACGTGGGTATCGACCGCGAATGCCGGTTCATGAAAGGCGACCGACAACACGACGTTCGCCGTCTTGCGCCCGACTCCAGGCAGCGCCTCGAGTGATTCCCGGTCGTCCGGGACGATCCCTCCGTGCAGATCAAGAATTCGCATCGACAGCGCTTTGACGTTTTTGGCCTTGTTTCGAAACAGACCGATTCGTTTAATGAGCGACTCGATTTCCGCTACGTCAGCCGCAGCCATCGCCTCGACCGTCGGGAACGCCTCGAACAGTCCAGGCGTCACTTGGTTGACGAGCGCGTCCGTCGCCTGCGCGGACAGCGCCACGGCGACGACGAGTTCGAACGGGTTGCGGTGGGTCAGCTCACAATGGGCGTCCGGGAACATTTGCCGCATCGTCTCCGAGATTTCGTTCAATTGAGCTCTCGTCAACATCACTTTTTCCTCCGTTGATACTCGACCAAGTCTTCAAGTGACTCGACTTTATGGTCTTGCCAGACGCTCAAGATTTTATCCATGTACTTGAAGTTGCGGACGTTACGCAGTTTCGCCTCGCGGAGCGCGGCCAAGATGAGTTCTTCACTGAAACCGTCTTCGGTCAACCAGCCGACGATTTGCTCGATCTCAAAGGGCGTGATCGTCCCAAACTCCCGCTCGAACGTATGGATGAGGTTCTCGTTTAGCGACTGCGTATTTTTTTCAGGGGCGCCGTCTTCTTCGAGTGCTTGGAAAAGAGGGAGCAGACTGTAACGCTCCACTTCCGCCGACGCATCGATGGCGACGAGCTCTTTTTGCAGCAGCCCGAGCAGAACAGAGCGTGCCTCGCTCTCGGGAACGTTCATCCGGTCGCCGAGCTCGCTCGGAAGCGGCATCTCGATGCCTTCTCCCGTCAACTCCAACAAGTGGACGACGAGACAAAACTCGACCGGGTTGAGATTGAGACGACGTGCATCGGTGAACAGCTTCCTCGGAACGACGACCGGACTTTGTTCAAACAGCTTGATCAGATTATGTGCATCCATGTCGCACATCCTTTCTAGACAAATCAATCGGGGAAGACAATTAGTCATCCCCGATTGGCGATTATGGGTGAATTCGGTTCAATAGACGTGGGAACGGAATCGCTTCACGGATGTGTTCGATTCCGCTGATCCAAGCGACGGTCCGCTCAAGACCGAGCCCGAAGCCCGAGTGTGGGACCGAGCCGTACTTACGCAACTCAAGATACCAGTCATACGCATCGGTCTCATCAAGTCCTTCTTTGACGATCTCTTCTTTCAAACGGTCGTAGTCGTCTTCACGCTGCGAACCGCCGATGATCTCGCCATAACCTTCAGGTGCGATCAAATCGGCACAAAGGACGAGTTCAGGGTTCTCTGGGTCGACTTTCATGTAGAACGGCTTGATTTCTTTCGGCCAATGGGTGATGAACACCGGCAAATCATGCGCGTTGGCGATCGCCGTCTCGTGCGGCGCCCCGAAGTCATCCCCGTACTCGATGTCATCGAAGCCTTCTTCTTTCAAGAACTTGATCGCGTCCGTATAACGAATACGTGGGAACGGCGCTTGAACTTTTTCAAGTTTCTCCAAGTCGCGACCGAGCAACTCAAGCTCGTTCCGGCAATGGTCAAGCGCTGACTTCGCGATGTACGATACGTAACGCTCTTGCAGATCAAGACTCATATCATGGTCGAAGAATGCCATCTCCGGCTCGATCATCCAAAACTCGATCAAGTGGCGACGTGTCTTCGATTTTTCAGCGCGGAACGTCGGACCGAACGAGAACACTTTTCCGAGCGCCATCGCTGCGGCTTCCATATATAACTGACCTGTTTGCGACAAGTAGGCCGGCTGACCGAAGTAGTCCGTCTCGAACAACTCCGTCGTCCCTTCCGGTGCGCTCGACGTGATGATCGGCGGATCGATCTTGACGAATCCTTCTTGGTTATAGAACTCGTATGTGGCCCGGATCAATTCGTTCCGGACTTTCATGATCGCGTGCTGGCGACGCGACCGGAGCCAAAGGTGACGGTTGTCCATCAAGAACTCCGTCCCGTGTTCTTTCGGTGTGATCGGATAGTCGATCGATTCCGAGATGACTTCCATCGCTGTCACTTCAAGTTCGAAGCCGAGCGGCGTCCGGCCGCCGTCCGATTTGACGTTACCCGTCACCCAGACTGACGTCTCTTGCGTCACGCCTTTTGCGAGGGCGAACAGTTCTTCCGCAACTTCTGCTTTGACGACGACGGCTTGGGCGAACCCGCTCCCGTCCCGGAGTTGAAGGAAGGCGATTTTACCACTCGAACGTTTGTTGGCGATCCAGGCACCGACCCGGACCGATTGTCCTTCATAATCTTTAAATTGGCTAATTGAAATAGTTGTCATGTTCATATCCATCCTTTCGCTTATCGAGCGCTACTCTTGATAAAGTTTTCCACTCGATCGAGCGCTTCTAGTACTCGCTTCAATTCTGTTGCATAAGACAAGCGGACGTAATCATCCTGCCCAAAGCCCGATCCCGGCACGAGCGCGACGAATGCTTCACCGAGCACTGCTTCGCACCATGCGTCGACCGAGTCGTAGCCGCTCATCGATGCGGCTTGTTTGGCGTTGGCGTATAAGTAGAATGCCCCTTGCGGTTTTAGGCACGTGATGCCTGGTATGTTGATCAATCGCTCATAGACGATCTCGAGGCGCTCTTCAAATGAGACCCGCATCATCTCGACGTCATCTTGCGAGCCGTTGTACGCCTCGACGGCCGCCGCTTGGGCGATTGACGTCGGATTCGACGTCGAGTGCGATGCGAGGTTCGTCATCGCTTCGATAATCGTCTTGTCTCCGATCGCGTACCCGATGCGCCACCCGGTCATCGCATGTGACTTCGAGACCCCGTTGATGATGATCGTCCGCTCACGCATGTCAGGAAGCGTGGCGATCGAGACGAACTCGCTATCGCCATAGACGAGCTTCTCATAGATCTCGTCACTGACGACGAGCAGGTCGTGCCGTTTGACGACCTCGGCGAGCGCGACCAATTCTGACTCCGTATAGATCATACCGGTCGGGTTGGACGGGCTGTTCAAGATGACCGCTTTCGTCCGGTCTGTGATGGCGGCTTCAAGTGACTCTGGAGTCAGTTTGAACGTCGTCGCCTCTGTCGTCTCCACATAGACCGGGACACCGTCGGCAAGTTTCACTTGTTCCGGATAACTCACCCAATACGGGACCGGGATGATGACTTCATCACCTTCGTCGAGAATCGCTTGGAACAAGGCGTATAACGCATGTTTCGCCCCTGAGGCGACCATGACCTCGTTACGCTCGAACGTGAGGTCGCTGTCGCGTTTCGTCTTCTCGATGATGGCATCTTTTAAAGCGACCGTTCCGCCTGAAGGCGTATACTTCGTATCGCCGTCACGTGCAGCCTTGCATGCGGCCTCAATAATTCGTTCAGGCGTATTGAAGTCCGGCTCACCGGCCCCGAGCCCGATGACGTCTTGTCCCGAGGCTTTCAGCGCTTTTGCTTTCGCCGTGATCGCGAGCGTCGTTGAAGGTGTTAACTGTTTTACACGTCTTGCCAATAGATGTTCCATCGATATCCTCCTCTAATCTCGTTCAGTTCGAATCCGCCAGTTGGACCCGTCTTATAAAGTCTCCGGTTTGAAGCGTGTAATAGGAATACGTATACGTTGCCCCTGATTTCGTCACGACTTCGATGAGTGCACGCTCATCGAACCCGTACTTACAACTGACGAGCGTACCACCGGTCTCCTCGAGCGAATCGGCACAGACTTGATCTAAGTCGACAGACGCGATCTCACGTGTCTCGATTGGTTGCTTGCTGTCGACCGGCACGAACAGGACACGGTCCGTCTCCTCGAAGACGACGTACGGTTCCGTCCCGTTAAAGAGCTCAGCCCGTTCGATCTGGACTGTCGGCTGTTCGGCCTCAAGACGATCGCGCGCTTCCGCGATCATGTTTTGTTTTGTCCGTTCCGTATGACCGACCGTGAACCAATAAATCCCACTAAACACGATGACGACACCGATGAGTGCCGTCATAAGAGCAATCACTACTTTTGTCTTCCGCGTCATTCTGTCCGATAGATGGTGAACACCATCTCTTCTTTCTTCGGATCATTCACTTTTTTCTCTAGTGCAAGACCGAACATCAAATCTTGACTCTTCAGTGTACGATTCAATAGGTCGACGATTTTGTACACGTCTGCCGTCGGCTCGATCCGAACGGTCGCGAGCGTCTCAATATTCGAATTCATGTTTACTCCTCCTTCAAAACACTATACCCATCATTATAAAGCGATAATTTCACGCTGCCTAGCGTTATCTCTGATTTCCTAGAGTCGTCTCTTCTTTCTCATCTAAAAACAGTTCGAGCTCGGCCAGTGACGTCTCAAGCGATCCTTCGATCCGGTCGACGGCCGGGAGACTATTGAGAAACTGTTTCCCGTAACGCGTCGTCTCGACGCGGCGGTCGAAGACGAAGATGGCGCCGTAATCCTCTTTCGAGCGAATGAGGCGACCGACGCCTTGTTTAAAGCGGATGACCGCTTGCGGAAGTGACAGTTCGAAAAACGACGACTTCCCGGTCGCTTCAATTTTTTCAGACCGCGCCTGAATGACTGGTTGGTCGGGCGGGGCGAACGGGAGACGCACGATGACGAGGCAGGTGAGCGCTTCTCCCGGGATATCGACCCCTTCCCAAAAGCTGGCCGTCCCGAACAAAATCGACTGATCGATTCGTTTGAACTGCTTCGTCAAACGGCTGCGCGAGCCGCCGCTGACGCCTTGGGCAAGCAACGTATACGCGTCGTCTAGCTGATGTCTCACCGCCTCGTGCGTCAAACGTAACAGTTCGTTCGACGTGAACAAGACGAGCATGCGTCCTTTCGTCACGTTAGCAATCCGGGCAATCGAAGCGGCGATTTGATCGACGAAATGCGGTAACGGCACTTCGTTGATCAACGGGATGTCTGACGGGACGAACAATTTCGCCTGTTTCTTGAAGTCAAACGGCGAAGCGAGGACGACCCGTCTCACATCCTGACCGTCGAGACCGAGCCTGCGCTCGATAAAACCGAAGCGACCGGACACGGTCATCGTCGCCGACGTCAAAATCGTCGGCCGTTTCGCAAACAAGCGCTCATGGAGCAACGGTCCGATTTCGACCGGTTGCGTATAGACCGAGGTCAATTTGCGGTTGGCCAAATTCAACTCGACCCAACTGACAGCGTCGTCGTCGCGGGTGAGCATCGTTTCATACAGCACGCTCTCAATCTCCCGCACGTCCCCGATGAACGCCTTCAAGTCACCGATCACGGCGCGTTGCTTGAACGTCATATGCTCTTTATGCTCATCGAGAAGACGAAGCATCTGCCGGAGCGACATCCGAAGCGTCCGTAAACGGTTCTCAAGCCGCTTCGCCACTTCACGGATCGGTCGGAACACGTCACCTTCCCGTTCGAAGCGAACGGTTTGCCGTTGATCTTTTTTCTTGCCGAGCGACTGGAGTGCCGTCAACAGGTCGTCTAGTTCGACATCGACTTGGGCTAACGCCTGGTCGGTCTCTTTACTGAACGCTTCCGTCTCTTCGGACACGGACGTCAAGTCGGCAAGTTGCAGCAGCCGGGAGTGGAACTTCCCGTCGGCCCCGTAGCCGAACCATTTGAATAAGCGATCGAACTGGATCGCGTCGAACGTGACACCGAAATGATGTGAGGCGACCTCTTCGACTTGATGCGCCTCGTCCAAGATGAGCGGCGTGTCGGTCGGAAGAATCCCGGCCTGATGCTGCAAATCCGAGAAGAGCAACGCGTGATTCGTGACGATGATGTCCGCCTCTTTCGAACGCAGGACGGCCCGCGTGAAGAAGTCACGGCTATACCAAGGATCGAAGCGGCCGAAATCCGTTGCCGCGTCGGCTTGAATGAGCCGTTTGAACGAAGCCGGTCCTTGTGTCGCCGCTCCAGGGAGTGACAACTCTTCCAAGTCCCCTGTCTCCGTCTCGGTCAACCAGACGAGCACCATCGCCTTACACATCGCCGAGAGCATCCCGTCATTCGTCTCCTCGAGCACCATCTCAAACTTCCGAAGATCGATATAGTTGCGTCTTCCTTTCAAAAGCGTGAACTCGATTTCCGGGAAGATGGCTTTTAAGATCGGCAAGTCCCGGTTGAGCAGCTGTTCTTGTAATTGGATCGTATGCGTGCTGACGACGACCGGGCGTTTCGTCTCAAGGGCGTGATGCGCGCTTGGGATCAAGTAGGCTAACGTCTTGCCTGTGCCGGTCCCGGCCTCGATGAGAAGCGTCGCCTCATCGTCGAGCGCTTTATAGACGTGCCGCATCATCTCGAATTGACTTTGTCTCGGTTCGAATTGGTCGAACAGTGACGGAAGCGTCTCTTCGATCGTCCGATGAAGGAACGGTTCGAACGGTTCGCGCTCGACCGCCGGCTCAAACGAATCAGTCAGGCGACGGAGTGCGATTTTCCGGTGGATATCGTACGTCGTCTCGTCATCTGGACGAATACCGATCTCGACGATGAGATCATCGAGCAATGGCTCGATGTTGCTCGTCCACGACTCGGACAGACGGCGCAACTGTTTTAGCGTCACGACCGGTAGCGTCCGCAGACGATTGAGTTGTTGAATAAACAACTCCGCGGTCGCCTCGGCGTCGCTGAGGGCGCGGTGCGCGTCCGTGTGCACCAAGTCGAACGTGTCGGCGAGTGACTCGAGCGCGTGGCTTTCAAGTGTCGGATACAAGATGCGCGCGAGTTCGACCGTATCGATGGCCCGCCCTTGGAAAGGTAAATATCCTGCCAGTTCTAAACTCTCATTTAAAAAATTCAAATCAAACGAAACGTTGTGGGCAACGAACACTCGCCCATCTAACATCTTCCAAATATCAGGGATGACGTCTTCAAACGCCGGAGCGGACGCCACATCCTGATCTGTTATCGTCGTCAACTGCGTGATAAAAGGAGGGATTGGACGACTCGGTCGAATCAACGTACTGTAGCGCTCAATCACTTCACTACCTTGTACGACCACCGCCGCGAATTCAATCAGTTCATCGCCGGATTTGACGGAATGACCGGTCGTCTCTAAATCCACTATCACATAAGTGTCCATAACATCCATCCCATCTTCGGCACGCTCGTGCTTTCTGTCTCTTTCTGTCTGTCTCATCTTACCATAGAACGATGCACGAAAAAACGGGGTTGCCTCTAAGGGCATCCCCGCTCTGTTCATAGAATCGTATGTGCGATTTCTTCATACAATAGTTGATCGACTTCGTTGCGATCGTTCAACACCGCAACTTTCGGACGATGCGATTTCGCCTCTTCAGCCGTCATCTGACCGTAGGCCATGATGATGACGACATCGCCGACTTGGAAATGGCGGGCCGCTGCTCCGTTTAAGCAGATGACGCCTGAACCGCGCTCACCCTTGATGACGTATGTCTCAATGCGGGCGCCGTTATGGTTGTTCGTGATGTGGACGTGCTCATTTTCCATAATCCCGACCGCGTCCATCAAATCTTCATCGATCGTAATCGAGCCGACGTAGTGTAAGTTCGCCTCGGTCACGGTCGCCTTGTGTAGCTTGGCGTGCATAAATGTTCGAATCATTTGATTCACCCTCTCTTCCAAATCATATTATCAATCAAGCGGGCGCGTTCAAACTGCACCGCCACTGCAATCAACAGTTCTGTCGACGAGTCTGTCACTTTCGAAAGCGTCGGATAGTCGACCAGTTCGACATAGTCGATCGTACTGTTCGGGATGGCCGACAGCCGTTCGACGAGTCGTTCTTGTACCGACGTGATCGCGTCCCCTTCAGTCAACGCGTCACGCGCCTCGATGAGTGCTCGATTGATGTCGCTCGCGTCAATCCGTTCCGTTTCAGACAAGTAGACGTTACGCGACGACTTGGCGAGTCCCGAGTCCTCACGAATGATCGGACAGCGGATAATCTCGACCGGCACGAAATAGTCCCGGACGTATCCTTCGATCAGTGCGACTTGTTGGGCGTCCTTCAAGCCGAAGTAAGCACGCGTCGGCCGCACCAAGTTGAACAGTTTTGAGACGACCGTCAACACACCGTCAAAATGACCGGGCCGGCTGGCGCCGCATAGGACGTCGGCTCCGGTACGCACCGTCACGCGCGCCATATCGAGCGGATACATCGTCGCGGTATCTGGATAAAATAGTACGTCTACCCCCGCTTCTCGCGCCAACTGTTCGTCCCGTTCAAAATCTCTCGGATAACGATCGAGGTCTTCATTCGGCCCAAATTGGGTCGGATTGACGAAGATGCTCATGACGACGCGATCATTCTCGCGTTTGGCCGCCTCGACGAGACTCAAGTGTCCTTCATGCAGGTAACCCATCGTCGGCACAAAGCCGACGGTCAACCCGTCGGACAGAGTTTCACGTAACGACATCGGATCGGTGACGATCCTCATGCTTTGCCACCGTACAACGTGTCGAGCAGCGTCTCATCCATCGTGAACGTGTGGCGCTCGAGCGGGAACGAGCCGTCTTTCGTCGCTTGGACGTAAGAGCCGATCGCACTCGTCGCGACCGCGTTCACATCGGCGTACGCCTCGACAAATTTCGGGAGACGGTCGACGCCATACTTCAAGACGTCGTGATAGACGAGCACTTGGCCGTCGACGTCGGCACCGGCACCGATCCCGATGACCGGGATCTGAAGCGCTTCGGCGATTTTTTTAGCGAGTTGATGCGGGACACACTCGAGGACGAGCATTTTCGCCCCGACCCGTTCGGCCTCGAGGCTGTCGTTGATCAATTGCTCGGCATCTTCAAGCGACTTCCCTTGGACTTTATAGCCTTCGAGCACACCGACCGATTGTGGCGTGAGTCCGAGATGGGCGACACACGGCATGCCGACTTTCGTCAACCGTTCGATCGTCTCGAGCACTTCGCCTGCCCCTTCAAGTTTGATGGCGTCGGCGTGTCCGTCTTGGAACAATGTCGCCGCCGCTTGAAGCGTTCGGTCGAAATCACCGTGATACGTCGCGAACGGCATATCGACGACGACGAACGTGTCCTTCGCCCCGCGGCGCACCGCTTTGGCATGGTGGACCATATCATGAATCGTCACCGGGATCGTCGAGTCGTAACCGAGCACGACCATTCCTAGTGAGTCTCCGACGAGAATGATGTCCACTCCCGCCGCTTCGGCCAATTTCGCCGACGGATAATCGTAAGCGGTCAACATGACCAACTTCTCTTCTTGCTTCATCTTTTTCAATAATGAAGTCATCGTATGCATATGCTCTCCTCCTAAATGTGGAGACAGGAAAGGAAAAACGCCTTCTTACACGATTGGCAAGAAGGCGCACGAAAACGAACTCAAGGTTGAGTGTCCTTCTGTCCCTGTCAAAATGATCAAGGCAGACAATTAACTAAAACGACGGTCTGCAATTCCGGTACACTTCTTGCGATAGCGTCCGACACGTTCATTATAGACCACGAATACGTTTCCATCAATCATTCCAGACTGCGATTTCAGCAGAATAGATGGCTTCGATGGCACCATGACGCTCGAGCAGGAGCGCCCCCTGTTCTGAGATGCCGCGCATGATACCGCGTTTAGACTCCCCCGAGGCGGTCAACGTCACTTCTTCATTCAAATAAGCGGCGTGCTCTAGCCAGTTGTCGCGGACGGGGCCGAACCCGGATTCGAGCAACGCGTCATATTCGGTCTCGAGCTCGGCCAATAGATCGGCGAGCACTTCACTGCGTCGTAATGCGACGCCCGTCTCCAATTTGATCGACGTCGCCCGGTGAACCAAGTCAGTCGGGATCGACTCCGTATTGACGTTCAATCCGAAGCCGAGGATGACGGCTTGGATGCGGTCGCCTTCAGTTTGCATCTCGGTCAAAATCCCGCCGATCTTCTTCCCGTTCACGAGCAGGTCGTTCGGCCATTTGATAAATGCCGGGACGCCTTGTTGCCTTAGCGACCGGGCGAAAGCGCTCGCCGCCATGAGCGTCAGCTTCGACGCTTCCCGAATCGGCAGCGCCGGACGAAGGATGATACTAGCCGCGATATTGACGTGGCTCGGGTTGTGCCAACTGCGCCCAAGTTGGCCGCGCCCTGCCGTCTGTTCTTCGCTGATGACGAGCGTCCCTTCAAGCGCCCCTTTTTGGGCAAATTCGTGGGCGATGCGCTGCGTCGTGTCGACTTGGTCGTAGGCGTAGACGTGTTGCCCGAACCGGCCGTGCCGGAAAGAGACGAACGCCGGTTCATCGAGCCGGTCCGTCCGTCCGAACAGTTGATACCCTTTACGCGGGATCGTTTCGATGTCGTAACCGTCTTGTTTTAACGTCTCGATGTGTTTCCAAATGGCGGTACGTGAAATATTTAATTGGCGGGCCAATTCCTGCCCGCTCCACACCGCCCCGTCTTGGAGCAAGTTTAAGACCTTTCCTCTCGTTGAAGCCACATGACCGCCTCCTCTCGTAACGTTTGTTCCTCGTTAGCTAACTCGCCGAGGACGACGCGCCGTTCGAGGTCGGCGAGCAAGTGCTTGATCCGTGCGCCGCTCGCCCCTACCTGTAGCGCATCGCGACCGTCGAACCGGAGCTCCCGCCGTGACTGGATCGGGAGCACACGTTTTAAGGCGTCGGACGATTCCGTGCTCCCGGTCATCCGCAAATACGTCTCGAGCGTCGCTTGATCCGTCTCATATACGGTGAGCGTATCGAGCCCGGAGTCGAACAGGTTGGCCAATACGCCCGCTTCCCGCTTCAAGGCGTTCGAACGCTTCCATGGCGAGAGCCAACGGATGTCTCCGGCGTGATAGACGAATAGCGCCCAGCCTCCGACCGCGTTGATCGGTGCCCGTCTGTCGGCGACGACACGATGGACGAGCTGTTTGGACACGTCAGGTAAGTACTGATGGATGCCGAGCTCGACAAGGTCGGTCAGCGCCCGGCGGTAAGCAGGTCCCGTCATCAACTTCTCGAACTCGATGGCGATGCGTTCCATCGCGATGTCTTGCAATTTGTGGCCGAGCGTCCGCGCCGCGTTCCGCACATCATCAGCGAGCGTGAAGTCGAGCTGGGACATGAACCGAAACGCACGCATGATCCGGAGCGCGTCTTCGTTGAAGCGTTCATACGGGCTCCCGACGGTACGGATGATCCGCGCCTCGAGGTCAAGCCGGCCGCCGAACAAGTCGACGACGTTGCCGTCATGGAACGCCATCGCGTTCATCGTGAAGTCGCGGCGCAACATGTCCTCTTCGAGCGTGACGCCGAGCGAGACGTGGTCGGGGCGTCGCGAGTCCGAATACGTCCCTTCCGAACGGAACGTCGTCACCTCGAACGGATGATGATCGAGGATGACCGTGACCGTCCCGTGATCGATTCCGGTCGGGACCGATTTCGGGAACAATTTCATGACGTCTTCCGGGAACAACGACGTCGCGATATCGATGTCGTCGGGAAGCGTGCCGCGCACGTAGTCACGAACGGCACCGCCGACGATGTACGCCTCGCCCCCGTGGTCGTTGATTTTTTTTATGATTTGTTTCGCATACTCCCATTCTGTCATCGGCGCACCACCTGTTCGTATAGTCGTTCATATTGCGTGACGATGTCTTTAGACCCGAACTGTCTCGCTTTCACGAGACCGCCGGCACGCAGTTTCGCATGGAGCGCATCGTCGAGCAAGATTGCTTCGAGCGCGGTCGTGGCCGCTGTGACGTCGCCGCGCGCGACGACAAAACCGTCCACTCCGTCCGTGATCACTTCCGGCAAGCCCCCGGCATCGCTGACGACCGATGGGACGCCTGTCGCTAACGCCTCGAGAGCGACGAGACCGAACGCCTCTTTGTCCGACAACAGAAGATGGACGTCGCTGATCGACAACAACGCCGCGACTTGCTCTTGTTTCCCGGCGAAGATGACACTGTCTTCGAGCGCCATCTCGCTCACAAGTCGACGCATCGCCCCCATGAGCGGTCCGTCACCGACGAGGAGCAACTTCTTGCCCGGGACGTTCATCCGCTGGAACGCCTCGAGCACGAGGTCGATCCGCTTCACTTGTCGGAAGTTCGAGATATGGATGACGACGCGGTCGGCTACTGACAAGCCGTAACGTTCACGGAGCGACGGCTCGGCTTGCGGCTGATAAACCGATTCGTCGATAAAGTTATGGATGACATCGATCTCAAGGCCTGCATCGATGCGCTCAAGCGTCTCGCGCTTCAAACTGTCGGACACGGCCGTGATCGCGTCCGACTGGCGTAAACCGTACAGGATCGCCGGTTTCAACTCTTCATCTTCCCCGAGCACCGTAATATCGGTGCCGTGGAGCGTCGAGACGATCGGCGTCTTGCTCTCGGCCATCTCGCGTCCGAGCGCGGCACAAACCGCATGGGGCACCGCATAGTGCGCGTGGATGACGTCGAGGCCGAACGCACGGATGACGCTCGCGATCTTCGAGGCGAGCGTGATATCGTACGGCGGATAGCGGAACACCGAGTACTGGTTGATCTCGACTTGGTGGAACGTGATGTTCGGATGATACGCATTCAACCGGAACGGGATGCTCGACGTGATGAAATGGACGTCGTGCCCCCGGTCGGCGAGTTTCATCCCGAGCTCGGTCGCGAGGATGCCTGAACCCCCGACCGACGGATAACAGAGGACTCCGATACGTAGCTTCATGCGAGCTCACCCGCCCGCGTGACGACGTATGGTTTGACGGTCATGAGCCCTTCGGCGTAGTCCGTGCCGATCAAGCTACCGAAGTGACGGTCGCGCGCGACGACGCGGTCGACGTACGCATCGGTCAATGGTGTGTCGACGCCGTCAACAGGTGTGAACTGACTTGCGTATGACGTCAACGCGTCCACTTTTTTATCGAGCGTCGCCGTGATGTCGATGCAGACGTCCGGTCGCACGTGGGCGTTGATCATGTATTGATAGACGCTGTCCGGACGGTAAGCCGGGACGTCAGACATATATTTGCGAATCCCGGCGTTGAACAGCGCCTCTTCGACGAGACGGGCGCACGCCCCGTGGTCGGGATGGCGGTCGACGCCGTACGGATAGAGCAGATGCGTCGGTCGTTCGGTCCGGATCAAGCGGACGAGCGTTTCAATTTGGTCGGCTGTCCCGAGCAGGCCACGGTCAGGGAAACCGAGATTGATGCGACGGACGCCAAGAATTCTATCGGCTGTCGCCGCTTCCTGTGCCCGCGTGACGACATCGCCGTTCGACGACAGTTCGGCCCGCGTCAAATCGACGTACAGGACGGGGATGTGATCACCCGTCCACTGGGCCGTCATGCCGGCGATGCCGATTTCGATATCGTCCGGATGGGCCCCGATTGCTACTATTTTCATAAAAAATCACCTCTTCTGTGAAAAGTATATCGGACTCACTGGCGAATGTCATATGTTCAGGGTAGGCAATCCACAGGTTTTTCGAGTACGCTTATGGATGGGAGGTGAACCACATGACGGTACAATTACCGATTCGGTTTCGCAATATATTCTTTATTCTCATCGGTTCATTCATTTTTGCGTTCGGCGTGTTTCATTTTAACGTCCAAAACAACTTGGCCGAAGGCGGTTTCACCGGGATCACGTTGATTCTGCGCGGCTTGTTCGGTTGGTCGCCATCGATCACGAACTTGGCGCTCAATCTGCCGCTCTTCTTCGTCAGCTACAAGCTGCTCGGGCGGACGACGTTCATCTATACGCTCGTCGGGACGTTCAGCTTTTCGCTCTGGTATGGGCTGATCGCCAAGTACTCGAACCTCGTCATCGATTTGACCGATGACATGGTGCTCGCGAGTTTATTCGCAGGTCTGTTCATCGGCGTCGGTCTCGGCATCATTTTCAACAACGGCGGGACGACCGGGGGCATCGATATTATCGCTCGCCTCGTCCAACGTTACGTCGGTTGGTCGATCGGCAAGACGTTCCTCGTGTTCGACTTTTTCGTCATCGTCCTCAGTTTGACGTATCTCGACATCCGCGAGGCGATGTATACGCTCCTTGCCGTTTATATCGGCGCCCGCGTCATCGATTCGATGCAGGAAGGCACATATGCCGGTAAGGCCGCGATGATCATCAGCGACCACCGGACCGCCATCGCCGACGGCATCCACGCGACGATGAACCGCGGGACGACCCGTCTGCTCGCGAAAGGCGGCTATTCGAATAAAGAGCTCGAAGTGATTTACGTCGTCGTCGGACGCAACGAGGTCAACCGCCTCAAGACGATCGTCAAACAGATCGACCCGCACGCTTTCGTCACGTTCCATCACGTATACGAAGTCGGCGGCGAAGGGTTCACGTTCGACGAGAATCGAGTTCCTTTGAAATAAATCACACCAAATTGGGCTTTACTGAACGAAAATGAAGACTATATTATCTCTTACGAGTCTAAGAAAAACTCAGATAAGAAAGTATTAACCTCAGTTGTTCCACGCGACTTCAATGGACAATTTTAGTTTTCGAAGACATGTTAAACTCACCACGACTTGAAATAAGATTGAGTCATCACCTAATAGATTGATAAGAAAGAGGCCACCTAGAGCGACTTGTTTGCTCCAGGTGGCCTCTTCTCATTGGAAAAAAACCGGCTCGTTCTGTCTCCACTTCGTTTTATCATCGTTCGATCCGTTTGACTTCAAAGTAAAGGGCACCGCCCGGCGAATCGATACTAGCCGTCTCCCCGACTCGTTTTCCGATCAAGCCGCTTCCGAGCGGGGACGAGACCGAGATCGTCCCGTTCGCCAAATCAGCCTCGAGCTCACCGACGATCCGATACGTCTCGTCCTCACCGTCCGGCAGTTCCCGGATCCATACCTCCACTCCGAAACCGACGCGATCCGTTGGCATTTCCTCCTCGATCATCGCGTCGGCAAGCACGCGCTCGAGTTCAACAATTTTCGCCTCGATGCGCTCCTGTTCCCGGATCGCCTCAAAGTACGTCACGTCTTCTCTAAAGTCACAAAATTTGCGCGCCGTCTTCACTCGTTCGAGCGCCTCGCTCCGACCGCTTCCGCGGAGCGACTCGAGCTGTTCGATGAGACGGAGACGGCCTGACTTCGTCAACTGTGGTTTTGCCATACAATTACCCTCCTCATACAAAAAAATCCCGTCAGTCGACGGGATCGATTCTATTCATCGCGTGGCATAAAGACGATCAGTGCGAGACGGATCAGTTCGGCAACCGCGACAAGTGTCGCTGCGACATAAGTCCAAGCAGCTGCGTTCAACACTTTACGGGCACCTGACTCTTCCGTCGCGGTCACGATCCCGTGGCTCGTCAGTTCGGCCATGGCGCGTTTCGAGGCGTCAAATTCGACCGGGAGCGTGACGAGTTGGAACAAGACCGCCCCGAGCATCATGACGACACCGAGCTGGGCGAGTCCCATCGCGCCTAAGAGGAAACCTCCTATGAGCAACGGGAACGACAAGTTTGACGTGATGTTCACGACCGGCACGAGCCGATGGCGGACACGCATCATCTTATAGTCCGTCGCGTCTTGGACGACGTGACCGATCTCATGGGCCGCAATCGCTGCCGACGAGATCGTTGATCCTTGATACACTTCGCGCGACAAGCGGACGACTTTATGCGTCGGGTCGTAATGGTCACTCATCAAACCGTCGACCATCTCGATGCGGACATCGTGCACACCGTTTTGTTTCATGATGAAGTCAGCGACTTGAGCGCCGGTGACACCGCTTTGAAGTGGTTGTTGTAAAAACTTTTTGTACGTACTTTTCACTCGCATCTGGGCCCATAACGGGATGAGCATGATCAGCGCGAGATAGAAAATATAGCCACCTAATGACATTTTCTATATCACCTCTGCGTATATTTGATATCTCGATTTTACATTCTTATGAACTTATTATCAAGCGAAGCGCGCAGGATGAGTCGGTATCCCACAAAAAAACATATTCCCGTCAACCAGAATGACCCGTAGCCGATCCACATGATATGCTCGGCGAGCGACGGATAACGCGGCCATTGTCCGAGCACGTAGTCGACGACGTCGTTATGGATGACCCAGATGAGCGTCAAGACGAACGATGACACAGTCCAACGCATGAACGGGGCGTATAGAAACGCCTGGACCGCCATCGCACCGTGAGACAGCATGAGCATGACGGCCATGAGCACGATGAACGTATCCGCGTCGTCTCCTAGCTTCATGAGGAACAAAACGTTCATGACGACGGCCCAGACCCCGTACTTGATGAGTGTGATGAAGGCGAGCGTCTCGATGAGCGGTGAGCTTTTTTTGAGCAGCCACAGCGCCAGCACGATTGTGAAAAATAGTGACGCTGTCGGGCTGTCCGGTACGAACGGCCAATAGATGAGCGGCGTGTCCCGTAGCTGCGGTTCATACCAGACGTATCCGTAAATCGTGCCGAGCAGATTGACGATGAAGAGGAATGTTAAAACGGCTTTATGTTTTAGAAAGGGAAGCAACAGCGTATAGTTCATGAAATCATTCCGTCCTTTTTTCTTTATTGTAGCTTGTGTGACCGATAAGTAAAAGAGTGTAGCCCATAAAGGACTACACTCGATTGCTTACTGGTTATTTTCGCCGCCTTCACCGTATGACGCGATGAATTCAGACATGGCTTGGAGGTCTTCATCCGAGCCGTCCCACTGACCGGCCGGCATCGTACCGACACCGTTGACCGCGATCTCCGCGATCTCTTCAGCCGTGTAGGCCGTTCCGATCAGTCCGGGAGCTGCCGCCCCGCCCTCGAGGTTTTGACCGTGGCAGTTCACACAAGATTGGGCTGCATAAATCTCATAGCCAGGTGCGGCTGTGTCGATTTCAGGTCCTTCGCCTGGAACTTCAAGAATCCCTTGCTCATGAACTTGATCCCAATGCGTCGTTTGAACAGATTCCCACGTCAAGTACATGATCGAGAGAATCCCGAGCAGCATGAAACTGATCGCGACCGGTCGTTTGGCCGGACGACGTTCAAGCCCTTGGTCAAGCCACGGTGCGATTAAGAGAGCCGTGAACGCGACTCCAGGCAAGATGACCGTTCCAAGAAGAATCCAATCTCCCGCCGCGAATTGGTACTTGAGCAATTGATACAAGAACAAGAAATACCAGTCCGGTAACGGAATGTATGACGTGTTCGTTGGATCGGCAATATTTTGGAGCGGTGCTGCCTCGACGATCGTCAAGGCGATGAATCCGATCAAGAAGACCGAACCGACCATCCACTCTTTAAGCAAGAAGTTCGGCCAGAACGCTTCAGTGCGTCCTGGATATTCAGAATAGTCTTTAGCAATATTTTGTTTCCGATTCCCGATTCCTACTCGAGAGTCGGTTACAAATTTC
This sequence comes from Exiguobacterium sp. SH1S21, assembly GCF_004337175.1. Taxonomy (NCBI): domain Bacteria; kingdom Bacillati; phylum Bacillota; class Bacilli; order Caryophanales; genus Exiguobacterium; species Exiguobacterium sp. SH1S21. The sequence continues at coordinate 52,606 of NZ_SJUY01000003.1, forward strand.
ATCCCTTTACCGCGATGCATATCGTTTCTCCTCCTTTTTGTCTTCGAATCGGCTTATAGCGGTCCAGAAATTCCTTGTTTACGAATCATCAGGAAGTGGGCTCCGAGGAGTCCGAACAAGGCCGCCGGTAAGAAGAAGACGTGAATGGCGAAGAAGTTCGTGAGCGTCCGTGCCCCGACGATCTCACCACCGGCGAGAAGGGTCTTGGCGATTCCACCAATGACAGGAACACTTTCGGCAATTTGAAGCGTAACTTTCGTTGCGAACAACGCTTTCATATCCCAAGGCAACAAGTAACCTGTAAGACCGAGCGCCAAGACGACGAAGAACAAGAGGACTCCGACGACCCAGTTGAGTTCGCGTGGTTTCTTATAAGATCCGGTGAAGAACACGCGGAGCGTGTGTAAGAACAACATGACGATCGCGACCGACGCGCCCCAATGGTGCATCCCACGAACGATTTGTCCGTGTGCGATTTCGTTCTGTAAGTAATACACCGATGCGTGGGCATTGATGATATCTGGAACGTAGTACATCGTCAAGAACATCCCTGACAGAATTTGAATCACGACCGTGAAAAATGTCAGACCGCCGAAGCAATAAACAAATGCTGAAAAGTGATGGGCAGGGTTGACGTGTTCCGGTACTTCATGGTCAGCGATGTCGCGCCATAACGGCGTGATGTCGACGCGTTCATCGACCCAATCATAAATTTTTTGTAACATCGACTATTTCCCCCTCTCACAACTGTGCGACTGGACTGCCCAAGTATAGGAAGCCGTCTTTTTCTTCTTTTTCATAGCGTGCCAGCGGTGATGTCGGAGGTGTACCCGGAATGTTCGTTCCGTCTTTTTCGTAACGTCCGAAGTGACACGGACAGAAAAATTCTGACGGTCTTGTCGGATCTCCACCATAAGCTACTTGACAGCCAAGATGCGTACAGATTGGAGAGAGTGCAACTACTTCACCGTTCTCGTCTTTGAACACCCATGCTGAAAGTGTTTCTTCAAATTCATACCAAGCGTCTTGCGTTTGTTTTTTAAAGTCGACACGTTGCGGCTCAGTCGTGATGTCGTCAAGACTCATGACCTTCACTTTGTCGCCCGCATCCGATTTTTTCAAGACCGGATCGATCGCAAAGTTGACCATCGGACTGATCAATGTTGCCGCCATAAAGCCACCTACACCAGTTAACGTATACGTTAAGAACTGACGGCGTGTGACTTTTGACCCATTTTGAGCCATTTGGTTCCCCCCTCATTCGTGTGCATAACCCCATAATTCTTTATGCATTCTTCACAAAAATTTCTCACTCACCAAAATAGTATATCAATAAAACCTCTACGTCAACCGCTTCATGTCGCCATCCAACGGCCCGAAAGCTCTGTAATGACTTGTGTCGCAAAATTTTGGACCATCGTGTGCGACTGCTCCCCCGACATGCCTTTCAAGGCAAGCGGCGGAACGAATATGATCGGTAACTCAAACGCTTTGAAGCGAACGTCTGAAGAGATGAACAACACGTGGGCAAACCCGGCCGTCGTTGCTTTTGCCATGACTGCGCATGCAAGTTCGTACCCGGCCTCGACATCGAGATAGCTAAGCGTCGGATTCAGCATCGTCCGCCCAGACAGCTGTCGTTCGGTTTCAAGCGCCACCGCTTGGACGACCTCGTAGCTTTCGGCTTTACGCACCATCTCCTCATCAAACGCCAGTTCGACGAGTGGGACGATGAGCGTATCGACGTATTGGCGTTCGGTCAGCGATTTCAACGCATCCATGCCATCGAACCTCATCTTCCTCCTCCTCTCTTTAGAAGACATACATCATCATGTCCATTGTAGCGTACCTACATTCGCTTCCTATCGAAAGTTATGAACGAAGTGTGAAATTATTGTGTATTCCTACGTCATTAATATACCAAAAAACAAGCGCTTTCCATAACGGAAGCGCTTGTTTTTTCTAAAATAATTTCGATGCTCTCACTTGATGAAGTTTGCTCGTCAAATTACGAAACAGCTTCTCGTCCCGGCGATCAAGCGCCTCGTCGATCTCGACGAGCAGACGCTCTTCCTCGAACTGGGCGACCGATGCTCGAATGACCGTCTGGGCCGAGCTCGTCACTTCGTCTTTAATCTCGGCGACGGGCTCAAACGGATTGAGCTCGACGATGTCGATCCAACTCTCATCAATCATCATCCCTTGAAAGTTTAGTTCGACATAAATCGTCCCGTCGTGGAGCCGAATGTCATGGTACGCCTTTTCCGGATTGACCGTGATGAGGTCACCTCGTCGGTAACGGAACGGTTCCCCTTCGAAGCCGTACGCCGTCATGACGAGGCTGCGCGGTGAAACCGAGGCGTTCGTCACGAAATGAACGTTCCCAAGTTTTTCAGGATGTCTAAGCCAATAATCAATGATCCATTTGGCCTCTCGCTTACGAAGCGTATGATGAGCGAGGAATCGCTTTAAAAAAATCTTTTTCCGCTCGACCATATGACCCCATCTCCTTTATATTGATTAATCGCGATCCGTCAACAAGTCGATCCGCTCTTCGAGAATTTGGCGGTCGATCATATCCACGGTGAGCGCAAGCGTTTGCTCGAGCACACGTTGCGCCTTGTCACGCTGTCCTTCTTCTATCAATAGTGTAGCCCATTCAGTCGAAAATGACACGTCCTCTTTATAAACTTGTTCGATCGAGGTGTATAGATCGACGGCCTGCTCATAGTCCTCGAGTTCATAGGCGGCTTTCGCCTTGTACCACGTCATGAGCGTCGACGTCGAGTGCTCCTCGAGCGCATCGATCGTCTCGAGTACGGCTTCCATGTCTCCCGCTTCGAACAAGATTGACAACAGCAGTTCGGTCGCTTGAAGCGATTCCGGATTCAAGGCGAGCGCTTCGCGGAGCTCATTGACCGCTTCGTCTGTGCGGCCTTGCTTCAAGAACAGCTTCGCTTTGACGGTGCGCAGCTCATCGTTATAGTCGTCACGGTCGATCCCTTGATCGATCACTTCAAGCGCTTCATCGATGCGACCGAGTTCCTCGAGCGCTTCCGTATACGGCAAATAAAGCGATGTGAAGTCAGGGTCCATCAAGCGGAGCTCTTCAAACTGTTTGATGGCGACCTCATCACGTCCGATGCGGTGGGCCGTCATCGCATGTCCGAACACGGTGTTCAGATTGCGGTTCTCTGTCTTCTCGAATTCATCGAGCGCTTCTTCAAACGAGCCGATCATCGTCAGTGCTTCGGCGTAATCGGCTTGATAATCGAGCTCTTCGGGTAATCGCAAGTGCGGTAAGCGCGCATAGAGCGGTACCGCCTGTTCAAATGAACCGATTGAGGCGTATAATTCGGCCAGTCCATAGACGAGAAGCGGCTCGTCCGGATTCGCCTGTAACGCTTCCATCAATTTCTTGACCGCGACTTCGTCAAGTCCTTGCGACTGATACAAATCAGCTAACAAGACGAGACTTCTCATGTGCGCCTCTTTGTCGCTCGCATCGATCGTTTCAAGGACGGCGATCGCTTCTTCTTCCCGATCGCTGTCGAGATATGCTTCAGCGAGCGACAGCGCCACGTGCGGATTGCCCGCATAGTCGACATACAGCGCTGCTAGTAAATTCACAGCCCGGTCGGCAAGGCCCAGTTCGAGATATAGGTCGGCAATCGCCAACCGATCTTCGTCCGAGCCTTCTGTCTCAAGCGCTTCAAGGTGCGCCAAGGCGTGCTCGGTCTCACCTTTTTCGAGCATCTCGATTATATGGTTTAATACTGATTCGTCTAACATAATTAATTTCCTCCTACCACTTTCAGGTATTGCCGTTATTCTATCTCACGACCGAGCCGTTGTAAATCGTCACGAAAATGAGGGTAACTGATTTCAGAGGCTTCGATCCCGTCGATGACGACGGGTTCGTCGATCAGTAAAGCCGCCACTTGCAGCATCATCGATAGACGATGGTCCGCATGTGAGGACACATGACCAGCCTGAAGCCGGCTCGGGAAAACGCTGAACCCGTCTTCGGTCTCACGGATATCGACACCGAGCGCCGAGAGCTCGCTCGCGACCGTCTTGATCCGATCGGTCTCTTTCACACGCAGTTCACCCGCATCCTTTACGACTGACGGGCTCGACGCCTGCGACGCGACGAGAGCGAAGAGCGGGAGTTCATCGATTTGCCGTGGGATGGCCTCGCCTTCGAGCGTCACCCCTTGAAGTTCGCTCGTCGTCACCGTCACATCTCCGACCGTCTCTTCCCCGAGTGGTCGTAGCCGAGTGATCTCGACGGTCGCTCCCATGCGCTCAAGTGTTCGTAAAAAGCCGATTCTCGTCTCGTTCAAACAGACGTCGGTCGTCGTCACGCGGCTGTTTGGGACGATGGCGGCCCCAGCCCAGAAGAAAGCAGCCGATGACGGGTCGGCTGGCACGTCGACCGTCGCCCCGTCGAGGTGACTTGGCGATAGCCGGATCGTCCGCACGCCATCTTCGTTCGTGATCTCGACTCGTCCACCAAACAGCGGAAGCATCCGTTCCGTATGGTCGCGTGACAGCATCGGTTCCCGGACAATCGTCGGCCCGTCAGCACGAAGACCGGCCAATAGGATAGCCGACTTCACTTGCGCGCTCGCGACCGGTAACGTGTAATCGATCCCGCTCAAGCGCCGCCCCTTGATCCGAACAGGGGCGAATTCGCCGTCGATGTCGGCCCCCATCTGTCGAAGCGGTTCAGTGATGCGACGCATCGGCCGTTTCGAGAGTGAGTCGTCTCCGACGAGCGTGAACTCACCCGAGTACCCGGAGACGAGACCCGAGAGCAGGCGCATCGTCGTCCCCGAATTCCCGCAGTCAAGCGTGGCCGGAACGACTGACGCGACACCTTCGATCCGGAGCCGCTCATCGAGTTCTTCGACGCTTGCCCCAAGACTCCGGGCCGCATCGATCGTCGAACGGCAATCTGCCCCAAGGAGCGGATTCATGACGACCGTCTCCCCGCTCGCTATCGCGCCGAATAAGATCGCGCGGTGCGTGATCGACTTATCACTCGGTACGCGAATCAATCCATTCAACCCCATCAGAACCATCCTTTCAACTGTATGTATGCTTCAGCAAGCCGCTCGGACGGCACCGTTTCAACGGTAGCCGCTTCACCGAGCAACACGAAACGGACTTGTCCATCCCGATTTTTCTTATCGAGCCCCATCACCGTCAAATACGTCTCGAACGGTTTCCATTCAACCGGGCTGACGCGGCGCGCCCGCATCCAAGCGGCGAGCTTACTGGCCCGATCCCTGTCTCCTCCGACGAGAAAGGCGTATACCATACCGTACAGCACCGCCTCCCCGTGCGACAGCCGATACCGTTCGACCGACTCTAAAGCGTGCCCGAACGTATGACCAAAATTGAGCCACGCCCGGACACCATGTTCCCGTTCGTCTGCCTCGACAACGACACGTTTCACTTCAATCCCGCGCGCAAGCCACAATTCCCAGTCCAGCGTACCACCTGACAACGCCTGAAACAGTTCGTCCTCGAATGAAGCAGCGAGGACGTAACGTGACAAGTAAGCATGTTTAATCAACTCACCGAGTCCGCTCAAGACGTCACGATTGTTCAACGTCTCGAGACGGGACACGTTATAATGCACACCGATCGGTTGATAAAACGCACCGATCGCATTTTTAGACAATGGGTGGTTGACGGCGACTTTGCCGCCGATCGCTGAATCATGGGCGAGTACAGTCGTCGGTACTTGTATGTAACGGACCCCTCGCATATACACACTCGCGAGAAAACCGGCCAAATCTCCGATCATGCCCCCGCCAAAAGCGACGACGAGCGTGTCGCGGTCACACCGTGCGGTCAACCCGTCTGTCACGAGTTTTTCAACGGTCTCGAGTGATTTCGAGCCGTCACCCGGCGTGACGACCGACCAAACGATCTGCGGATGGATGCCGGCTAGACGTTGTTTGAACACCTTACCGTGTAGCGCATCCACCGTCCGGTCTGTAATGACCCATACCGTCGAGCAGGCCGGGAAATAATCTACGCGGTCCAACCAGGCGTCGCTGTGTTCAATCGACACGTCATAAGGGACTGATGCGTCAACATGAATCGTCACCACGACCGGATTTCCTCACGATACGACTCGACCCGCGACTGAATTCGTTTGACGGTGTCGTGTCCGAACGTCTCACACAACTCACGAGCGAGTTCGAACGCGACGACCGCCTCGACGACGAGTGACGCAGCCGGGACAGCACAAGCGTCACTTCGTTCGATTTGAGCGAGGAACGGCTGTTTCGTATCGATATCGACCGATTGCAGCGGTTTGTAGAGCGTCGGAATCGGCTTCATGACGGCACTGCAGACGATCGGCATCCCGGTCGTCATCCCTCCTTCAAAACCGCCTAAATGGTTGCTCAGTCTCGTATACCCGGACTCGTCATAGGCGATCGGGTCCATCACTTCCGATCCTGGACGGTACGCCATGTCAAATCCATCGCCAAAGGCAACCCCTTTGATGGCGTTGACGCTCATGACGGCGCGAGCGATGGCCGCATCGAGCTTGCGATCATATTGGACGTAAGAACCCAACCCTGGTATGACGCCATGCACTTCGGTGCAGACGACGCCGCCAAGTGAATCTCCGGCCGCTTTCGCTTCATCAATCAAACGCATCATCGCTTCACCGGACGTTTCGTCAGTCGTGCGTACGGGTGACGCCTCGATGACGGTCCGTAGTTCTTCGAGTGCTGGGTAGTGCTTCGGCGCGGACTCGATGCCGCCGATCACTTTCACATAGCTGACGAGCGTCATGCCGACTGCGTCGAGCAACTGTTTGCTGAGCGCACCGACAGCGACGCGGGCCGCCGTCTCCCGGGCACTCGAACGTTCGAGCACATCCCGAAGGTCTCGGTGGTCATACTTGAGACCGCCGACAAGGTCAGCATGTCCCGGACGAGGCCGCACGACCCGGCGCTTGATTTCAAACTCGTCGTCGACCGGCTCTGCCTGCATGACGTTCCGCCAATGCGCATGGTCTTTGTTTTCAATCCAAAACGAAACAGGGGCTCCGGTCGTCATCCCATGACGAACCCCAGCCCTCACCTCGATTTTGTCTGATTCAATTTGCATTCGGCGTCCACGGCCATAGCCCGACTGACGTTTCGCCAACTCGCCGTTGATTGCCTCGACGTCGACGCTTAAGCCGGCCGGGACTCCTTCGATGATGACGGTCAATCCCGGTCCGTGTGACTCTCCGGCTGTCAAATAACGCATATGCGTCACCTCACTCCTCAAATTTTTCGTAGAAGAAACTTTGTTTCATCTTGTATCCGTAACGCTTCGGCTGGAAGATTTGTTCAGTCCCTCCGACGAAGAGGACCCCACCCGGACGAAGCGAGCGGTGGAACGACTTGTACACTTTCTCTTTCGCCTCTTCCGTAAAGTAAATCAAAACGTTTCTACAGACGATCAAGTCAAAGTTACGTTCGTAGACGTCAGCGAGCAAGTTGTGCTTTTTGAACGTCACGAGTTTTTTAATCTCGTCCGAGACAAAATAATCGTCATCTCGACGGGTGAAATAACGATCTCGAAACTCAGGCGGCAAATCGACGAGCGCCCGTTCATGATACTTCCCTTGTTTCGCTTTTTCGATCACCAAGTCATCTAGGTCAGTCGCTGTGATCGTGAACTGGGCGGGTGACAAATGCTTCGACAATAACATCGCAAGTGAATACGGTTCTTCTCCCGTCGAACAAGCCGCGCTCCAGACCCGGAGTTTCCCTTGGCTTCTACGAATGAGCTCAGGCAACACGTCCGTCTCGAGCTGTTGCCAGCGGACCGGGTTTCGATAAAACTCACTGACGTTGATCGTCATCCGGTCTAAAAATTCGTCGTACAAACCTCGGTCTGACTCCATCGCTTTAAAATACTCGATAAATGTGGCGTAGCCCTTCTTCTCGCGGAGCGCGACCATTCGTCTTTTCATTTGTGCTTCTTTGTATAAATTCAAGTCGATTCCAGACTTTACATAAAACTTTTTTACGAAGATCGCATAATCATTTATCACCAGTTCTAACCTCAATTCTTTCTCTTATCCTAGATCATGTCGTGTCCGAACATACGAAAGCGCTTTAATGCAAATAGAAAAAGGGACAGGAGGCCCCGTCCCTTTTATCGTCATCAAACGTGTGATGTTTCAGTGGCGAACCAGAGCGATAATTCTCTCTCGGCACTTTCCACGCTGTCTGAACCATGGATGACGTTTTGTGACATTGTCGAGGCCAAGTCGCCACGAATCGTTCCCGGCTGCGCGTCGAGTGGGTTCGTCTTGCCAATCATCAACCGAGACACGGCGACGACGTTCTCGCCTTCCCACTCCATCGCGACGACCGGACCTGACGTCAAGAATGCGACGAGTTCTCCAAAGAACGGTTTTTCCTTATGTTCCGCATAGTGCGATTCTGCAACCTCAACTGACGGCGTCAGCATTTCGAGACGGTTCAACGTGTACCCTTTGTTCTCGAAACGTGTGATGATTTCCCCAATCAAACCACGCTTCACCCCGTCAGGTTTTACCATTAAAAATGTCTTTTCCATACCCCTAGTCCCCCTAAATCAATATGTGTACCATGTACTTTATCAGTTTACACGGTCATCTTCATTTTTGAAAGGGTTTACAAGGTGTGAACTACCATTTTCGTTTGCCGATATATTCGGCAATCTCAATCAACGACCGTTTGTCTTGAATATCCGGCAGTGAATCGAGTCGCTGAATCGCCCGATTCACGTAACGGTCGATCGTGCGTTGACTTCGTTCAAGCGTACCGTTCCGTTGCACTTCGCGGACGAGCGTCCGGGTCATCTCATCGTTCGAGGCGTTCGTGACTTGCTGCAACCGCTCATAAAACACAGGATCTTCTGATGAATAGAAGAGCGGCAATGTTTTATGCCCATGCTTCAAATCTTCACCGACGGGCTTACCAAGTTGAAAACTCTTCGCCGTGAAATCGAGCAAGTCATCCGTCATCTGAAACGCCATCCCGATATCATAGCCGAACAACCGAAGTTGTTTGACGACGTCAGGTGACGCCCCGGAGACGACGGCCCCGGCCGCGCAACTCGTCTCGATCAAGAGTGCCGTCTTCCGGGCGATCCGGTCCAAGTATCGTTTCGGGGATTGCGCCCAGTCATATTGGTCTTGAATTTGATTGATCTCGCCGATACAGATCAGTTCCATCGTCTCCGCCATGATTTGCATCACTTCCGGGGAATCGACTTCGGAAACGAGCCGAATCGCTTCCCCGAACAACGTATTACCGGTATACATGGCGACGCTCTCGTCATAACGTTCCATCACGGTTGGTTTTCCGCGGCGCAGTGTCGCGTCATCGATCACATCATCGTGAACGAGCGACGCCATATGAATCAGCTCGAGGCTCGCCGCAACTTTCGTCAGACGAATATCATTTCCAGTTCCAAATCCGGCACTGAGCAATACGAACGCCGGACGGATCCGCTTCCCCCCGGCATCTAGCAATTGTTTCGATGCGGCTTCGATCACCGGATGTTCCGTGTGGACCCGCGTCGACAAAAACCGATCAATCTGTTCGATTTCTCGGTTCATGTGGCGATAAAGTCGCTTTAAAGACATCGTTCACCACTTCTTTCCTAGGTGCATGGCGCACGCACCACCGGAAAACGCCTTGACTTCGACTTGCTCGAACCCGGCCTCTTCAAACATGCGCTTTAACGTCAACCGGTCAGGGAACTGATCCGTCGATTCTTGCAGCCACTTGTATTGATCATACGACCCGGCAAACACTTTGCCGAATAGCGGCATGACTGATCCAAAGTAAAATTTATAGAGTCCGCTGAATAGTGGTGCCGTCGGTTGGCTCGTCTCGAGACAGACCACGGTCCCGCCCGGTTTTAAGACGCGGTGCATCTCCCGGAGGACCGTCATATAATCCGGTACGTTCCGAAGGCCAAACCCGATTGTCACATAGTCGAATGAATGATCTCCGAACGGCAACTCCATCGCGTTCCCGTGAATGAGTTCGATCATCGGATAATCAGCCACTTTCTCGTGTCCGACAGCGAGCATATTTTCAGAAAAATCGAGTCCTTTGACGACCCCGGTGTTTCCGGCCGCCTCAGCGAGTTGAATCGTCCAATCGGCCGTCCCGCAGCAAACGTCCAAACATTTTGCGCCGGGGAACACTTGCATGCGCCGCATTGTCGCTCTGCGCCACCATTTATGCAGACGGAAACTGATGATCGAGTTCATCGTATCGTAGCTTGGCGAGATCGTTTGAAATACTTCATATACTTTTTGCTCTTTCTCTTTCGGTTGCAACACGTAACACCCTTTCCGTTCTAAGCGACAGCATGCGCGAGTAGTGTCGATAGCTGTTCTCTTTTTTCTTGGCGCAGTTCTGTTGCCTTCTGTTCGATGATTTCTTTCCCGTACGATGTCAAATAAGATTGACCTAGCAGTTCGGAAAACGTTTTGATTAATCCGAAGTTCGCTTCCATCCACGTCACAACAGCGACGTCCGTCCCTAAGGCGAGTGTGCACTTCGCACCGTTCACAAGCTGCACGGTTCGGCCGAAACGGTTGCTATAGTCCGCTGGAAACATCGCCAATATTTTATAAAATTGAGCCGAGGCGTAATCTCCGGCGAGCACTTTAAGTTGCCGTTCAAGGGACCCGTTCGGGCACTCCTTCACTTGATCGTGCAGCTCGAGTGCTTGATGGGCAAAATAAGTCGCGAGCACGAGCTGTCGATGTTGATGCGATTCGAGTTCAATCATGTCGATCATCCAACGAAGTAAAGGCATGTCGACTGCGGGTACAATCTCGTGTCTCGTCAAATACGGATGAGTCATACGTTGTTCGATTTGACGAGCAAGGTCGGTGACAACGCTTTCGTTTGTCAACTGTTCCATGCTATCCCCCCTCGTCCTCTTCGTTGTCATTCTGACATAGTATAGCACATTTTTGTCACATTCACGCCATGTGAACTTGCTTTCAACTACAAAAAAAGCCGCCTCTCGGCGACTTATGTATTGCTCATTATTTGACCGCATCTTTAAGCGCTTTACCTGCTTTGAAGGCAGGAACTTTGCTTGCAGGGATTTCGATATCTTCTTTCGTACGTGGGTTGCGACCTTTACGGGCAGCACGTTCACGAACTTCAAAAGTACCAAAACCGATCAATTGAATTTTCTCACCGCTTTGGAGTGCTTCAGTGATTGATTCAAACGTTGCTTCTACGATTTTCGTTGCGTCTTTTTTAGACACATCTGCTTTCTCGACAACTGCGTTGATCAATTCAGTTTTGTTCATCACGATTCACCTCCTCTCACAGAGAGTTTACGGGATTAATCATATCGTACAAACGTTGATATGACAACATTTTTTAAGCGAAAAGGTCATAAGCGGACACCTTGCTCGACTCAATTGTTTAAAAACTCGACCTCACCTTGGTCATTAATCGTATACCCTTGCGAATAAGCCGGGGCGAATGGTGCGTCATCGTAGAGCAAATAACGAATATCCTCCCCTACTTTCGGCTCGGCATCCGTGTTCTCGAGCGCGGCTTCGATGTCAGCCCGGTAATCGACGAACAATTGACCAGTCCCATCCACATAGATCGGCAACTCATTTTCCGTGTATGGGCTCGGGATGAACGGTTCTTCGGAGACGAAAACGAGGTCGTAATCGATCGTAAACTGATTCTTGCCGAGCGATCCTTTGAACGGATATTTCCCTTCTTTGACTCGGAACGAATTGATGTTCGTCTGCAGTTGTTGGAGGCGCTCGGTCACCCGCAAGTCAATCAGTTTGACCGTCGGCTCTGTCTCGGCGTCGACAAGGACGTACAAGAACAAGCCGCCCCCTTCAAAGCTGTTTGCCGGCGGATCTGCCAAATAACCAGGGACGAGGCGGCTAAACTCAATCGGGTAACGTTCCATCAGCGGCGTCTCGGCCGGCTTTGTTTTGATCGGTAAGACACCGGTCGTCTCTTTGAACGAGTCGACCGCCGTCTGGACCGATTGCAACTGGTCCTCATAAGGGACGTTGTCGACCCGATTTGTTTCCGGGAACATACATCCGGCGAGCAGCGTCGCCGTCACCAAACTGACGGCTAAAAACATTCGTTTCACGGTTTACCCTCCTGTCGGTCCAGAAGCGACCACATAAATCATAATGATCGTTCCGAATAGAAAAATCACGAATGCGACGACTCGAATGAGCACCGCAAACCAGCCTGAAAGTTTCGTGTGGCTGACTGCCACCATGAGCGCAGCGACGGCAAACGCCCCAATCCCCGCAAATGAAATCCACATCTTGATGAGTGACGGTGTCACGTCTATCCCCTCGACTTTCTCTATAAATCTTACTCCGTAGTTTAGTGTAGCAAAAAAAACAAAGGAACTGAACGAAAACGTCAGTTCCTTTGCTGTTATTCGCCCTCGAAATGGAAAACTTCTTCCATTTCATGTTTTTGTGGGCGTCTCATCAACTTTTTCACTTCATCATGCGGACTTTTTCCTTCGAACAGCACGTTGTAGAGCGCTTCCGTGATCGGCATGTCGACGCCGGCTTCGCGGGCAAGTGTATGCGCCGCCTCACAGGCACGCACACCTTCGACGACCATACCCATCTGATCGAGTACGTCTTCAAGCTTCTCCCCACGTCCGATGGCGTTACCAGCTCGCCAGTTTCGGCTGTGCTGTGACGTCGCGGTCACGATCAAATCACCGATTCCGGTCAAGCCCGAGAACGAGGCCGGGTTGGCGCCGAGTTTGACACCGAGCCGAGCGATCTCGACGATGCCGCGCGTCATGAGGGCAGCTTTCGCATTGTCGCCGTATCCGAGCCCGTCGGTCATCCCGGCGGCAAGGGCGATAATGTTTTTAAGCGCGCCCCCGTATTCCGCCCCGATGACGTCAGAGTTCAAATAAACTCGGAACTGATCGTTCGTGAGCAGTTCTTGAATCTCATCAGCGACAAATAAATCCTCACACGCGATGGTGATCGTCGTCGGTTTGCGGACGGCCACTTCCTCGGCGTGAGTCGGACCCGTCAATACACCGATAGCTCGACGTTTTGACGGATCGATCTCTTCAGCGATGATCTCAGACAACCGCTTATGCGTCTTCGGTTCGATCCCTTTTGCGGCATGAACGATTGTGACCGGTTCCGTGAGCAAATCGTTCACTTCACGGGAAACCGGACGAATCGCCGAGCTCGGGACGACGAGGAAAATGATCGAGCAATTTAGAACCGCCTCTTTCAAATCGGTCGTTGCCCGGATCGACGCCGGAAGCGGCACATCTTTCAAGTAAGTCGAATTCGTATGCGACGTGTTGATCTCATGGACGTGATCTTCCTCACGTCCGTAGAGCACGACGTCGTGTCCATTGTCAGCGAGGACGAGCGATAATGCCGTTCCCCAGCTTCCTGCACCAATGACAGCTACTTTTGCCATGTGAGGCACCCCCATTACTAGTTTTTCTGACGAGCCACGATGTGAATCGGTGTACCAGTAAAGTCAAACGCGCGGCGAATCTGGTTATCTAGATAACGTTTGTACGAGAAGTGAAGCAACTCAGGATCGTTGACGAACAACACGAACGTCGGTGGCTCGATCGCCACTTGCGTCGCATAGTTGATCTTGAGTCGTTGTCCTTTGTCCGTTGGTGTCGGGTTCATCGCGACCGCGTCGACGATGACATCGTTCAACACGCTCGTCGAAATACGCTGACGGTGTGATTCGGCAACTTGATTGATGACAGGAAGAAGCGTTTGCAACCGCTTCGACGTGAGTGCCGATAAGAATACGATTGGCGCGTAGTCGAGGAATAGGAATTCCTTGCGGATCTTCTCTTCCATCTTCTTCATCGTCTTGTCGTCTTTCTCGACAGCGTCCCATTTGTTGACGACGAGCACGATCGCTTTCCCTGCTTCGTGGGCAAGTCCTGCGACGCGTTTGTCTTGCTCGATGATGCCTTCTTCACCGTCGATGACGACGAGGACGACGTTCGAGCGTTCAATCGCCTTTTGGGCACGCATGACACTATAACGTTCCGTCGATTCGTACACTTTGCCGCGCTTACGCATACCGGCCGTATCGATGATGACGTACTCTTGGCCGTCACGAGTGAACGGTGTATCGATCGCATCGCGCGTCGTTCCGGCGATTGCCGAGACGATAACACGTTCTTCACCGAGAATCGCGTTCGTCAAACTCGATTTCCCGACGTTCGGGCGTCCGATGAGCGAGAACTGAATGACATCTTCGTTGTATTCGTAATCGTCTTTGTCCGGCGCGAGTTCGAGGACACGATCTAACAGATCGCCAAGACCGAGTCCGTGTGTTCCCGAGATCGGGAACGGGTCGCCAAACCCGAGCGAGTAGAACTCATACATGAGTTCACGCATCTCGAAGTTATCGACTTTGTTGACGGCAAGCACGATCGGCTTGTTCGAACGGAACAACAAGTTCGCGACTTCTTCATCCGCTGCCGTGATCCCTTCACGACCGTTTACCATGAAGACGATGACGTCCGCCTCATCGATCGCGAGTTCGGCTTGATGACGCATCTGAACGAGAAGCGGCTCATCGCCGACCTCGATCCCGCCTGTGTCGATCAAATGAAACTTTCGGTTCAACCACTCACCCGTACCGTAAATACGGTCGCGTGTAACTCCCGGTTTGTCATCGACGATCGATACGCGATCACCGATGATCCGGTTGAAAATCGTGGATTTCCCAATATTCGGGCGGCCTACGATGGCCACTGCTGGAATTCCCATATAAACACCTCTTTAACTTTCATTCAAAAAATTATCGTTCCTATTTGCAACTGTACAATTATAGCACAGTCGAATATTAGTGACCATACAAAAAGAAGCGGGAGTATGACTCCCGCTTGAACGACCGTCTTATTTAGAATCGTCCGAGGCGTTTTCACCTGTCAGTTCAGATACAGAGAATCCGCCTTGATCGCTATATTCGTCAAGCAAAGACTGTTCTTCATCATCACGTGAACCGTCTTCTGATTCGAGTGCACGCATCGACAATGAGATTTTCTTCTCATCGAGATGGACGTCGAGTACTTTCACTTTCACTTCTTGTCCTTCAGACAAGACTTCAGATGGCGTCGCGATGTGTCGGTTCGCAATCTGAGAAATGTGGAGCAACCCTTCGACTTGTGGCGCGACTTCGACGAACGCACCAAACGTGACGATACGTTTGACTTTCCCCGCGATCACGTCCCCAGGTTGAATCTTGCCTTCAACCGATTCCCACGGTCCCGGTTGCGTCTCTTTGATCGACAATTTCACTTTTTCATTGTCGAGGTCAAGACCAAGTACTTTCACTTTCACTTTGTCACCTTCTGTGACGACATCACTCGGTTTTTCAACACGACTATGAGCCATCTCAGAAATGTGAACGAGACCGTCGACGCCGCCGATATCGACGAACGCACCAAAGTCAGTTAGACGTTGGACGGTTCCTTCGATAATTTGACCGACTTCAAGCGATTCAAGCGTTTCCGCCTTCTTCGCACTCATCTCTGCCTCTGCCACCGCTTTATGCGACAAGATGACGCGATTTTTTTCGCGGTCCATCTCGACGACTTTAACCGTAATCGGCTTATGCAAGTATGATGAGAAATCTTCGACGAAGTGGTTTTCTACGAGTGAAGCCGGAATAAAGCCGCGGATGCCGATATCGACGACAAGACCGCCTTTGACCTTATCTTTCACCATGACTTCAAATACTTCACCCGATTCGAATTTTTCAACGATTTGATCCCAAGCTGCCTCGGCATCTACGTCTTTCTTCGATACGACAACCTCTTCATCCGTGACCTTTTTCACTTTGACACGGATTTCGTCGTTGACATGGAGTGATTCGTTTAAATCGTCTAAATGCATGCTTGATACTTCGCTGATTGGCAAAATCGCCTCGGTTTTGTAACCGATATCAATTAACGCTTGCTTGTCCTCGATTTTGACGACGATACCGGTCACGATTTGACCTCGATTAATTTCAAAATCAGGCATATCTTTCATTTCTTCGACCATTCCAACACTACCCCCTCACGATGAGTACAAAAAGGAGCGCCCTAAGGCGCTTAACACCTAGTATAAACTTCTTATAATTCGACAGATTTGTCAAGGTGTTATCAGGTTTGTTCCTCTGATTGCAACAGATTAAACCTGAAATTAACGAACGTTCTGTGAATGGGTCATGTACAGTTCGGCGATTGTCGCCATGATCAAATCGGCTGCGGTTTGGGCACTCGCTTTGTCCGATTTCAGCTGCGAGAAATCGATCGGCTCGCCGATGACGACCTTCAACTTCGAACGGAACTTGTATTTACCGATAATTGCGATCGGAAGGACGGCAGCGTCTGAACGGAGGGCGAAAAAACCGACACCGGCCTGCGCCTTACCGAGCGATCCATCTTTCGAACGGGTCCCTTCCGGAAAGATCGAGATGACCTCGTCCTCTTTCAACTTCTGAAGAACAGTACGCAGCGCTTGGCGGTCTCCTTCCCCGCGTGACACCGGGATTTGCCCGGAGCGTGTCAAAATCCGTTTTAAAACCGGGACATCGAACAGCTCTTTTTTTGCAAAAAAACGAATTGGCCGTTGCTTCGGCATGGCACTGGCCAACAAGACCGGGTCCCAGTTCGACTGATGGTTCGAACAGACGATGATCGAGCCGTCCTCAGGTACATTCTCACGACCGACATATTCGACGCGGAAGCTGAGCAGGCGCATGATTCGAACGACGCCGACCGTTAACCGATACATCCCGAACGGACCGTTGTTGAGCGGCCTCATCGTCCGACCACCTGTTCCATGAGCTGTTCAACAGCCGTGACGACACCATCGATCGACAAATCGGTCGTGTCGAGGAAGTGGGCGTCATCCGCTTGACGGAGTGGAGCGACGACGCGCTCCGAGTCCCGCTTATCACGCAAGGCGATCTCTTGTTTCAATTGTTCGAAATCGCTCGGGAGACCTTTTGACACGTTCTCCTCGTGGCGACGACGGGCACGTTCTTCGACGGTCGCGGTCATGAACACTTTCAAGTCCGCCTCAGGCAATACGTGCGTCCCGATGTCACGACCGTCCATGACGATGCCGCCGTCCCGAGCCAAGTCCCGTTGTAAATCCATAAGTGCGTCCCGGACCTCGGGCTGTCTTGCGACAAAGCTGACGTTGTTCGTCACTTCACTCGTCCGAATGACTTCGGTCACTTCCTCGTCGCCGTCAAACACGCGTTGCCCGCTCTCGCTCGGGACGAGACGTAACTCCATCTTGCCGATCATCTCAGCGAGGGCGGGGCCGTCTTCTAATCCGACGTGTTGCTCGAGCGCGCGATATGTGACAGCCCGGTAGATTGCCCCGGTATCGATGTACACGTAACCTAACTTTTTAGCGAGCGTTTTAGCGATCGTGCTCTTGCCGGCTCCTGCCGGCCCATCTAATGCGATTTGTAGCGGTTTAGTCATAAAAATTGGGTATCGGCTCATTCCGATACCCACCTCCTCTCGGTCGTTTGTTCCGAGAACATCATACCAGTTTTTTAACGTGAAGAAAATACGGAGCCGGTCCGTTTTCTGGCTTCGAGCTGGGCCCGGAAACAATAACGTAAAATCGTCTCCTGGTCACGAGGCGTCAAATCCTCAAAACAAAGTGACAGCTCGTGTTTTACGGCCTGCTCTTGAACCCGGACGAGACGGCTCTTGACGCGGAACGTCTGAGGCGTCCCTCGCTCGTCCTCGATCCGGAATACGACGATGACCGACTCATCGACGTCGACCGGCGAACGGTTTGCCACGACACGCATCCCGCCGGCCGACACGTCTAGTGACGTCGTCTCGAATGACGGAAACGCTTCGCCGTCTGCCGCGAGCACCGTCACGTTGATCATCTCCGGCACGCGCAAGTACTCGCGACGTTGGACGCGCTTGATTTTCTTCTCATCCGGCAAGTTAAACGCATAGCGAAGCGTCAGCTGGGCGTCACTGATCCGTTTCGTGACGACTGAATCGAAAGCGTACAGTTGATCTTCGCCTTTGAAAAAGTACAAACGCATCGGTTCATCCTCATGCAAAAAAAACGTCTTTAGCGTCGCAATCTCGCTCGGAGATTCGATCCAGACGACACCGCCGTTAATGGCAGCAATTTTCGTCTTCCCTTCGTTTCTCCCTTCAACTTCAACTCGTAACTCTTGACCAACTTTTAACATGAACCCGTTCCCCTTTTATCTATTTGTATTGACGACGATTTGATCGATTTGCAGTGCGGACGAGCAAGAGTGCGACCATCCATAGAATGACGATATAGAGGACGGCCGGCATCTTATTCGTCGATTCAACGAGTAAGATATAGTCAAACATTCCGTGTAGTAACGTTGCCGACATGACAGCGGTGAACAGCCAAAACCGTTCATGCGCGGAATGTTTGGCCCGACCGAGACAAAAGCCCATCGCCACGGCGAAGAGCGCATGGCCACTCACCGGCAAGACGGCTCGCCAAATCGCAATCTCGAGCGAGTCATAAACCCACAAGTATAGAAAATTCTCCAACGTGGCAAAGCCAAGTGAACAGGCGACCGCATAGAGAATCCCGTCGTAGTAATCATCAAAAACTTTATGTATGTATATTGTATAATAGATCATGAACCATTTAAAAAATTCTTCTAATAGAGCGGTGGCAACGAATGCTTGCCAAAACGGGCCGACAAGGACCCCTTCTTCCACAAACGCATATTGGACGAACATGATCGGAAAGACAAGAATGGCACCGGCGACAAACGAACGAATCACATAGCCGAGCGGTTCCGCTTCCAACTCATGCCGTAAATAGAAGTAGGAAAGAAGGGCGAATCCTGGCGCAACCGCAGACAAGGCGATTGCAATCATGATGCATCTCTCCTTTCTATCGTTAAGCATACACTGAATAAGCCGAAAGAAAAAGTAGCTAACGCCTAGAAAATGGAAGAAAAGGACAAAAAAAGTTGGAGGTCGACTATGAATCATCTATTACTCATCCATACCGGCGGCACGATCGCGATGTCGCAGACCGGTTCGGGCCACGTCTCACCAAGTGAGGTCAATCCGATTGACGCGACGTTGCCGAAAGCGACCGACATCGCAAAAATTACGACGAAGCACTTCTCAAACATTCCGTCTCCTCATATGACGCCCGAGAAGATGCTCGAGCTCGCCCAGTTCATCGCGCAGCAGTTGACGCAAGACACGTATGACGGCGTCGTCATCACCCATGGGACCGACACGCTCGAGGAGACGGCGTACTTCCTGCAGATCACGCTCGGTGCCCCCGTGCCGATCGTCTTGACGGGAGCGATGCGCTCGTCGAACGAGATCGGATCGGACGGCGAGTTCAATCTCATCACGGCGCTCCGGGTCGCAAGGAGCGAAGCCGCACGGGGCAAAGGGGTGCTCGTCGTCTTCAACGGCGAGATCCACTCGGCGTTCAACGTCACGAAGACACACACCTCTTCCGTCGACACGTTCAAATCGGTCCACTTCGGAAACGTCGGGATGGTGACGAAGGACCACGTCCTCATCTACAGCCAACCGACAACGAGACAGCCGAAGATGATTCCAGCGATCACGAAACGGGTCGCCGTGTTGAAAGTTGTCGCCGGCATGGAACCTGACTTGCTAGAAGCCGTGCTCGACCTCGGCTATGACGGGCTCGTCCTCGAAGTGCTCGGTCAAGGAAACGTTCCACCGTCGATCGTCCCGGCACTCGAACGACTCGTCGACCACATCCCGGTCGTCATCGTCAGCCGCTGTTTTAACGGTATCGTTCAAGACGTGTACGGGTATGAGGGCGGCGGTAAACAACTGAAAGAGATGGGCATCATCTTCTCGAACGGTCTCAATTCGCAAAAAGCACGGCTCCGTCTTCTCGTCGAGCTCGAATCAGGCTCGTCGCAACCGGTCATGGAACACAGCTTCAGCTTCCAGCAGTGACTTGCCATCTCAGCCTTCGTTCCATACAATGAGGGATGAGGTGATTTCATTGGACAAACACGCGATCATTGTCGGCGCCGGCCCGTGCGGCCTGTCGGCGGCAATCGAATTAGAACGGGTCGGTATCTCGTGCACGATCATCGAACGAGGCAACATCGTCGATGCGATTTACCGCTATCCGACCCATCAAACGTTTTTCTCATCAGCCACTTTGCTTGAAATCGGGGATATCCCGTTCATCTGTAAAGACTTAAAACCACATCGCCAAGACGCGCTCGTCTATTATCGTGAAGTCGTGAGCCGAACCGGGCTTGTCGTCAAACCGTTCGAGACGGTCGAATCGGTCGACCGTCGTGCCGACAAATTCATCGTCCGGTCCCGTCACGACCGCCACGGCGTCACAGAACGCCTTGCCGACTTCGTCGTTCTCGCGACCGGGTATTACGGACGGCCCCGCAAGTTAGACGTCCCGGGAGAAGAACTCCCGCACGTGACCCATTATTTTAAAGAAGCACATCCGTTTTATCGGCAACACGTCACCGTCATCGGCGGAAAGAACTCGGCGGTCGATGCGGCCATCGAACTCGAGAAAGCCGGGGCATACGTCACGGTGCTCTACCGCGGTGACGGGTATAGCCCATCGGTCAAACCATGGGTACTACCCGCTTTCGACTCCCTCGTTCGTCACGAAAAAGTACGTCTTGAGCTCGAGGCCGAGATCATTCGCATCGAACAGGACCATGTCGTCTATCGACAACATGGCGAAGAGAAACGGGTCGCAACGGACCACGTCCTCGCCATGACCGGTTACTTGCCTGACCACGGGCTGTTCTCGGCAGCCGGTGTGCTCGTCGACGACGAGACCGGCATCCCGCAGTTTGACGAGGCGACGTATGAGACGAACGTCGATAACCTGTTCATCGCCGGCGTCGTCGCGGCCGGGAACGATGCCAATAAAATCTTCATCGAAAACGGCCGTTTTCACGGTCAAGCGATCGCCGAAGCGCTTCGGGAGCGTATCGGTGTCACATTGTCATAAACTTGTTCAACTAAAATGAGGAAGGACCCAACTGCGGGTCCTTCCTCATTTTGCGATGTTCATCGGCAAAGCGCAATCACACCCAGCCCCGGAAGCGCGAGGCCTCCGCCATTTTGCGGACACCGACCATATAGGCAGCGAGACGCATATCGACTTTCCGGGCTGATGACGTGTTGTATACCGTATTGAACGAATGGACGAGCACTTTTTCAAGCTTCGTTTCGACTTCTTCTTCCGTCCAGTAATAACCTTGATTGTTTTGGACCCATTCGAAGTAAGAGACTGTCACGCCACCGCTTGAAGCGAGGACGTCAGGGACGAGCAAGATGCCGCGCTCTGTCAAAATACGCGTCGCTTCGTTCGTCGTCGGTCCGTTCGCCGCCTCGACGATGATCGACGCTTTGATGTTATCGGCGTTATCTTCAGTGATTTGGTTCTCGATCGCGGCCGGGACTAAAATGTCACAGTCGAGTTCGAGCATCTCTTTGTTCGAAATCGTATTTTTGAACAGTGTCGAGATCGTCCCGAACGAGTCGCGTCGATCGAGCAAGTATGGGATGTCGAGTCCGTTCTCATCATAGATCGCGCCATACGCGTCACTGACAGCGATGACTTTCGCTCCCACGTCGTGCATGAACTTCGATAAGAAGCTGCCGGCGTTACCAAATCCTTGGACGACGACGCGCGCACCTTTCAACTCGATCCCCCGGCGAAGCGACGCCTCCCGGATCATGATGGCGACACCTTTTGCCGTCGCCGTCTCGCGACCGTGTGAACCACCGAGTACGAGCGGCTTACCGGTGATGAAGCCCGGTGAGTTGAATTCATCGATACGGCTGTACTCATCCATCATCCATGCCATGATCTGTGAGTTGGTAAACACGTCAGGCGCCGGGATATCCTTGGTCGGACCTACGATTTGGCTGATTGCCCGGACGTAGCCGCGGCTCAACCGTTCGATTTCACGGAAACTCATCTCACGCGGATCGCAAACGATGCCCCCTTTACCGCCACCGTAAGGAAGGTCGACGATACCGGCCTTCAGGCTCATCCATATCGACAGCGCCTTGACTTCTACTTCCGTCACGCTCGGGTGGAAGCGAATCCCACCTTTCGTCGGGCCGACAGCATCGTTATGTTGCGCCCGATAGCCAGTGAAGATCTTCGTCGAACCGTCGTCCATGCGGACAGGGATACGCACGGTCAACATCCGAAGCGGCTCTTTCAACAGCTCGTACATCTCTTCTGGATAACCGAGTTTCTCGAGCGCCTCGTGGACAACTTCCTGTGTCGATTCAAGGATGTTTTTTCTTTTTTGATGACCTTTTTCTTGATCCGTAATCATGAAGGTTTCCTCCCCTAAATTGTCAATTCTCCCCCAAGAATCAACCTCGTATTCGTTTAAAAGTATAGCCGATAAGCAAGCATTTTGAAAGGGTTTTACAAAAATAATGAAAGCGTTTTCTAAAAAGCAGAGAAGGGGAATCCCTTCTTATTTTTCTAAGGCGAGCGCGATGAAACGCTCTAGCAATTCACCGTAAGAAATACCGGCGACGTTCGCACTGTCCGGGAACAAACTGAGCGGCGTCATCCCTGGGAGCGTGTTCGTCTCGAGGATATAGGCCAATCCTTGCTCCGACACTAAGAAGTCAGAACGTGAATAGCCGCTGCAGCCGAGGGCACGGTGCGCCTCAATCGCGGCCGCTTGCACTTCTTTCGTCAACGCCTCCGGCAACTCCGCCGGACAGACGTGAATCGACCCGCCTTCCGAATACTTAGACTCGTAGTCATAAAATTCATTTTTCGGGATGATCTCGATGACCGGGAGGGCGTGCTCGTTCCCACGGTTTCCGAGCACCGGAACGGTCAGCTCACGACCTTTGATGTACTGTTCGACCAACACGGCCGTATCACATTGGAACGCCTTGGCGATGCCCGCGCGTAGCATCGACTCGTCGGTCGCGATCGTCAACCCGTTCGAAGAGCCTTCTTGCGCCGGTTTGACGACACAAGGAAACTCGCCGCCCCATTCGGCCACTTTCAAATCGAGGTCATCACCTGCTTGGACGAGGACGTCACGGGCGACACGAATACCTGAAGCGGCGAAAATGATTTTCGCGCGCGCCTTGTCCATCGCGAGAGCCGAAGCCAAGACGCCCGACCCTGTATAAGGGAGCTGCGCCATCTCGAGGAGCGACTGGACGCGACCGTCTTCTCCATACTTGCCGTGCAGGGCACTGACGACGACGTCTGCTTGAAGCGTCAATAACTCTTCCGCCCGATCCGGGTGAAAATCGATTGCCACGACTTCATGACCCCGTGTCTCTAACGCTTCGATCATACCTTTACCACTCGTAAGCGACACTTCACGCTCACCCGATACTCCACCATATAAAACAGCGACTTTCATCATATCTCTCCTTCAGCTAACTTCTCAAAAATTCAAGTTTTATCATACCATGTGTCAGCTGAAAACAATAGAAACAGAATAGTAAAAAAGCCGTACTTACGCGAACGTATCGTACAGCTGTTTCACTGCTTGTTCAGTTTGGATGGTCTTCCCGTACTCCATCATGAGATACGGGCTGACGGTCGTCGTCTTGCCATATTCAGACAGGATGGCGGCGAGCCGTTCTTCGACTTGCGGTTTGAGAACTTCTACAAAATGTAAGTAGTAGCGGCCGTCATAATGATAGAGTGCCCCACCTTGGTCGGTATCTTGCATATGCGGAAACGCACAAATCGACGCATTGATCACGTCTTCAATATCGTCAAACTGATAAATCAAATGGTGGATCACATCGATCGTCAAGCGAATTTCGACTTGTTCTTGATCCGACTCCGCGACGACCGTATCGACTTTTTGAACATCGATGACGAGTCCATCGCGTGGAAACATCGTCACATTCAAGTCGACAGCACCTTGCGGCATGAACCCATATTCGGCCTCGGCCGTTTCAAGCAATTCCCGCCATAGTTCTTGACCGCTCTCTCCGACAATCGTATCGATGGCGATCCCTCGAATCGATAAGTCGCTCGCAGTCAAGTATACCCTCAAATGTTCTTTTGTCTGTTTTTCAAATCTCAAACGAAAACCTCCAAAGAAAAATCATTCTACTTAATAAGCTACTCCCGTTTTGTCGACCTGTCAAATGGTTGACAACCACTCGTTCCAAGCTTCGGGCGTATCTCCTAGAAACGCCCCTTCAAATTGCGACGCTTGTTGACTGACGGCGTATCCACCCGCTCCGATGACGAGGTCTGGGTGCTCCGCTTGAATGTAACGCATCGCTTCTTGAAGATTGGCAATGTGCTCCGTCAACGTACATGAAAAGATTAAACATTTCGCGTCGATATCATGGAGCGCTATGCTCAAATCCTCTTTCGGGAACCCCGCTCCGAGGAAAATGACGTCAAAACCGTATTGTCTTAAATAGAGCGTCACGAACAAAAGGCCGATTTCATGCATCTCACCCGGGGCGCAGACGCAAATGATCCGGGGCAAAAATGGATTCATCGGCATTTGAAGAGACAACGTCGACAAGCGGGCTCGGAAAAAGGACGTCGCAAAGTGTTCGTGCGCGATCGTGACCTTCCCATTTTCCCAGCGTGTGCCGATATCCATCAGCAACGGGCTAATGATATCTTTCGTCACTTTTTCAAAACTGAACGTGTTGAAGGCACGGTTCATCAAATCGTGCGCTTTCCGTTCATCAAATTTGAGCAGCGCGTCCATTAATCCATCCTTCAATTCTTCATCGTAGAGACGAGCAGGCTTCGGCTTCGGCGCCTCGTGAAGTTGCTGAATCGCTTGCGAGACGGTCAACCCTTCCCGTTGTTTTTCAACGACCCATTTGATTTTTTCGACGTCTTGGTCGGAATACAACCGGTGACCCGAATCGGTCCGACTCGGCTCGATAAACTGATAACGACGCTCCCAAGCCCGAATCGTCGTCGGGTTCACACCGGTCAGTGACGCGACTGTCTTGATGGAGTACTTCGGCATAGCAGCCCTCCTCTCCTACAGGTTCTTCTTTTTAAGTATAGACCCATCATTTCAGCTTTACCTGTTTTATTGTGCAAATTTGTGAGAAACAGGTGTGACTTTTCCAATTCAAGTAAACATCGCGAGGATGTTGAAACAAAATAAAAAAATACGGCGTCTCCACCGTATCATCAGAAAAATAATGTATGACGTCCTATATATAAAAATGCGAGGATAATCGCAAACATCGTCAAAGTCAGCATCATAGCCAGCGGTCGTTTCAACCAATTATCATTCAATTTTTCTTTCCGCTCGTGCTCTTGCCGTTCCGACCGAGACGGCAACGTGTCCACGACTTTTTCACGAAGAGAATCTGCTTGGTTTCGATGTCGCAACGTGTGCCCTCCTTTACCTTTTTTATCATTTTACTATGATATCAATCAAAGGAAAAGATGCGTGCCAACCGATGTTTCCAATCTGTCACATTTTTAGACACAACTTGAACCGACGGCGGGAATGAAATCTCACCACAGACGTCACAGCAATCGGCTTGTTTGACTGGTTGCTCTGAAAAGTAATTCAGCAAGTAATCACGCCGGCACTTCTTGATGAGCGCGTAGTCGATCATTTGACCGAGCTGGCGGTACCGGGCCCGCTTTCTCTCTTTTACCCAATCGACCGCATCGGCAAGCGTACGTTCAGCGAGCATTTGGTTTAGCAAGCCCCATACCGGGTCTTCCTCGTTCATTTTCAACAGCCGCGGTAATTGCGACAAGCTCGTGCCGTTGTCCCGTTCTAAATAAGCTATGCGGATGTCTTTATCTTTCGGGTACTGTTGATCGATTAAAAACTGTTGGATCCGTTCATCCCCTTCGGCATACAGTAAGACGGCAAACGCTGGTTCGCCGTCCCGGCCGGCCCGACCAATCTCTTGCATATACGCCTCGAGCGTCGCCGGCAGTTGGAAATGGATGACAGAGCGCACGTTATCTTTGTTGACGCCCATCCCGAACGCACTCGTACATACCATGATCGCGACTTCATCGCGTAAAAATTGTGATTGAACGAGGCGCCGGTCTTCGGTCGACATCCCACCGTGATAAAACAAGGCGTCATCGAGTTGAAGTGCGAGCGCTTCAGCTTCCCGTCGTGTCGCCGTATAGATGACGGCCGGTGTCGGCACTTCTCGAACGAGTTCGATCAGTCGCGGCATCTTTCGTTCCGTCTCGAGCCGTTCGACGATAAGACGGATCTCAGGTCGATTGGCCGAATGGACGAACTGGGACGGCGAGAATAAAGCTAATTTTTCAATAATGTCCCGTTTCACGTTTTCCGGGGCCGTCGCCGTGACGGCCATGCATTGCGGGCTTCCGAGTTGTTTACGGAGCTCCCCGAGCCGTGCGTATTCCGGCCTGAACTCGTGACCCCATTGCGAGATACAGTGCGCTTCATCGATGACGAGCATTTGAATCGGAGTCCTTGCGAGCGCCCGGGTCACGTGCGGCACGGCAAGCTGTTCGGGAGATAGGTATAAGAACCGATAGCGCTTCAAATGATTCAGTATGTCTTGTTTCTCTTCTAACGTCTCCATCGACGTCAGCCTTGCCACGCCACGCTCGCCGCGCTCCCGGATATGGAGCATTTGGTCTTCGATCAACGACAAGAGCGGCGAGACGATAATCGTCAAGCCTTCGTTCTTTAAATACGACGGGAGTTGGAACGTCAATGATTTCCCGGCACCCGTCGGCATGATCGCCAACACGTCCTGCCCTTCGGCGACCGCTTCGATGACGTCACGTTGTCCGGGACGAAACGTCTCGTGACCGAACACACGCTTCAACGTTTTTTCATACAAATGTCTCACCTCGTTTCAATCTCGCGAACACTAACCGAATTTGGAAGTAACTGAGATTGTCGGTTTTCTCGAAGATCGGCTTTAGCGCCCAGCTGTCTTCTTCCCGTAACCGTTCGACTTCGGCAATCGCGTCGGCTGGCACGAATTGATCGAGCGGGAAGTCGTCCAAATACATCGCCATCTCGACGACGTGGTCTTCGATCGTGCTCGTGCGCAGACGCCTGATCGATTGTACTTGCGCGAACGTGCGACCGGCCGAAAACAAATCGAACGATTCACGCGCCGATAACGTCATCCGCTCATCAGACAATCCGTGGGCAAACCCTAGTATTTTGGCGTCTCGCGGCACAGTCCGTAACAGCGCGTTCCATCCGGCCAAGAAATAAAGCCGTGCCGTCCGAGCATCGACGTCAAGGAGCGTCGCGATCTGTTCATACGTGTATCCCGTCTCGAACGCACCGGTGAAACGATAGACGACTGCCGTCGCATATGGATCACCGACCGTTTCAAGCGCTGTTTCGAGTTCTTGATGAAACGAGGCGATCAGTTCTTTCCACTCTCGTTCCGTTCGCACGATTTGCTTGACCCACCGCTCGGCCATCCGATCGGCTTGGACCGGATAAAACGTGCGCTCGTGTTCGAGTGACATGAACGTCTGGATAAATAAACTGAGACGTTTCCATGTCATCGTCGTATAGTCCCGGTACTCACCACCGAGCCGGTCAAACAACTGGCTGACCGCGTCCGGACTAGCGAGCATACTTCCGGCTTCGGTTAACGTGAACGTCGCCCGATTGAGCCAGCCTCTTTTCTCAAACGAGACTAACAGCTTCTCATAATCATATTTCGTATAAGGGAACAGTCCGAAAATCGGTTCAAGGTCATAAAAAAAAGCATCTTGGAGCGTCGTCGCCGAACGTTTTCCGTTTAAAACGTGAAACAGGCTGCGTTCGCTGCGCTCCCCTTTTAAGCGTTGAATCGATAGGAGCAACACTCCGTCGGCTAAATGAACCATCCTTCCACCCTCTCTCATTATCACTATCCTTCCAAAACGTTATTCGTTTCCTCATTGAAATATTAGGGTATGTAGACTACAATTACTCATAGTCAGTAGAAAGTCATTTCTATGCAGAGAGACGAAACGTATGGAGGGTTACAAATGGCAAAATTTACTATCGTTGACAAAGATACATGTATCGCATGTGGTGCTTGTGGAGCTGCTGCTCCCGACATCTTCGACTATGATGACGAAGGTCTCGCCTTCAACTTGATGGACGACAACACAGGGACAGTCGAAGTACCTGACGAACTGTCGGAAGATTTGATGGACGCGTTCGAAGGATGTCCGACCGACTCAATCAAAGTCGCTGACGAATCGTTCGATGGCGACGCACTCAAATACGAATAAGAGAGACGTGTGTGTCAACTTGACACACATGTCTTTTTTTAACGGGCCGCTCTTCTAAACCCTGCCGCCTCGGCCTCTCCTTCCGTACAGAACATTTCCTCCGGGTTCGTGCGTTCATAGCTCGCACCGCCTGGCACGTGATAAATTTTCTCACCTTCCCGATTAATGTTCCCTTTAATGTCACACGCTTCGCTCGGCTCCGATCGAGGTTTCGCCGGTCGCGCCGCTTCATGGTCGAAACCGTTGCCGGTCACGTAGTCCTCGATGCTCCAAATGCCGAGCAGCTCGCGCCGGGCTGCGCGTTCGACATCGCGGAACGCATCGACGTGCTGGGTGTTCGGGGCGTAAACGTATGCGACACGTGCGAGACCGCGACGCAGCAGCTCTTCATTGAGCATCGCGTCATCATACCATACGTAAGCGAGCGTCCGCTGATAGCGGTCGTACCGCCCGACGTCGTACTCGAGGACGATCGTCTCACCTTCCGGTAACCAACGCGCGACGAACGCCTTCGCGTCCTCACCGAACGGTTGGACCGGCAACGTCGGATGACTCGTCTCAGGCGTGTCGACGAGCAGGAGTCGAATCGACTCGGTCGCACCGCTCTCAAACTCGACTTTAAGCGTATCGCCATCGATGACGCGATCTAACGTGACCGTCTCCGTCTTGCCAATCGGCGCTCGGACTTTTGTCCCGACGTCCGCTGCCGGGTAATCCGACTCGAGTTCGACGAGTGATTCCGGCGGCTCGATTTGCTCGGCGAACCAATCATCGACCGAGCAACCGGCTAACGAGACGCTCAGCACGAGAACGAGCAGTAGTTGCCACCATTGTTTCAATTGTCTCACCTCTACACCAGTATAACAAAAAAGGTTGTTTGACTTAAGCGTCAAACAACCTTGGCAAAACGAGACATATGTCCTTTCCCTCGTCAGCGCTTCCCTTTAATATACGGGATACCAACTGATTTCGGAGCGTCCGCTCGTCCGACGACACCTGCTAGGGCGAGGATCGTCAACGCGTACGGCGCGATCAAGAGCAATACTTGCGGTACGTTATTGATGACCGGCAAGTTACTGCCGATGATCGACAGCGCTTGGGCGAACCCGAAGAATAGACCAGCGCCTAGGGCACCGAGCGGGTTCCATTTCCCGAAGATCATCGCAGCAATGGCGAGGAAGCCTTGTCCGACGATCGTCGTCCCACTGAAGTTGGTCGTAACCGTGACGGCATAGACCGCACCAGCCAAACCACCGAACGCACCTGAGAGCATGACACCCATGAAGCGCATTTTCGTGACGTTGATTCCCATCGTGTCCGCCGCCATCGGATGTTCACCGACTGAACGAAGGCGAAGACCGAACGGCGTCTTGAAGATGACGAACCAGACGACGAACGCGAGGATGATCGCGATGAACGACGTGTATTGGACGTTGATAAAGAACATGCGGAGCACCGGGATGTCCGACAGAATCGGCACGTTCTCTTTGGCGATCCGATATTCGATGAAATCGGTCTGTCCTTTATTGTAAAGAACCCGAACGACGAAGATGGCGAGCCCGACGGCGAGCATGTTGATTGCGACACCGAGAACGGTTTGGTCAGCCCGCCAGAGGATGGCAGGAACGGCCAAGAACAGCGAGAACAGCGCGCCGACAACCATGGCGATCAACAGTGAGAGCCACGGGCTGAGGCCGCCAAATCCCATATCGGTCAATGTGAGCGTGACGATGATCCCCGTCGCCGCACCGATGACCATGATACCTTCTAGAGCGATGTTGACGACACCCGAACGTTCACTGAAAATACCACCGAGCGCCGCGATGATGAGTGGAGTCGCATAGGCTAACGCAACCGGAACGACGATGTAGAGTACTTCTAAGAAGCTCATTTTTTCTCCACTCCTTTCTTACGGTTTCCTTTAAGTTTTTCAATCACATAGTTAAAGGCATATCCTGACGCCACGAAGATGACGATGGCGGCAATGATGACTTTGACGAGCTCAGACGGGATGTTGGCCCCGAGTTGCATCGCAAGTCCGCCGATGTTGAGACCGGCGAACAAGATGGCTGCCAGGAAGACACCGACCGCCGTGTTCGCACCGAGCAGGGCGACAGCGATCCCGTCGAATCCGACGCCGGTGAACGACGCGCTGAGCGTCATTCCGTTGAACGTCCCGAGACCTTCCATCGCACCGGCAAGTCCGGCGAACATTCCAGAGATGACGAACGAGAGAATGATGTTCCGGTTAACGCTCATCCCCGCGTACTGCGAGGCGTGTTTGTTAAATCCGACGGCACGAAGCTCATACCCGAGCGTCGTCCGTTGTAAGATGTAGTAATAGACGATCGCTGCGAGCACGGCGATGAGAATACCCCAGTGCAGACGCGAGAACGTCGTCAATTCTTGTAGCAACGGTGAGGCGAGCGAGGCCGAGTCTTTAATATCGTCGGTCCGTTCGTTCGTCACACCGATGACGCTACGCAAGATCGCGTTCGTCGTGTAGAGGGCGATATAGTTCATCATGATTGACGTGATAACTTCATGGACGTGGAACTTGGCTTTCAAGAAACCAGGTACGAACGCCCATAGCGCTGCCGCGAACATGGCCGCGAGAAGCGCGAGCGGCAAGTGAATGAACATCGGCAAGTCAAAATTGATCCCGACATAAACCGCTGCCACCCACCCGATCAAGACTTGACCTTCGACCCCGATATTGAACAGTCCGGTCCGGAACGCGAACGCGACGGCCAAACCTGAGAAAATGAGCGGTGCTGCCGCACGGAGCGTCTCACCGATCGCATACGGGCTGCCGACCATGCCGCTGAAAAGTGATGAGAACCCTTGGACCGGGTTGTAACCACCGATGAGCATGACGATTGCACCGACGAGTAGTCCCATCAAGATCGACAAAAGCGGGATGAGAAGTCGATTATATGCTAGCTTGTTCATACTGTTTCTTCCCCTCTCTTACCGCCGGCCATCAAGAAGCCAAGCTCTTGCTCGGTCGTTTCTTTCGGATCGCGAATCCCGACGATCTTTCCTTCGTATAAAACGGCGATCCGGTCGGAGACGTGAAGGATTTCTTCAAGCTCGAACGAGATGAGCAGGACAGCGCGTCCTTTCTCCCGTTCTTTAATGAGTTGCTCGTGAATGAATTCGATGGCTCCGACATCGAGCCCCCGCGTCGGTTGCGCGGCGATCAACAAGTCTGGTGACCGGTCGACTTCCCGGGCGATGATCGCTTTCTGTTGGTTACCGCCAGATAGAGCACGGGCTGGCACGTCGATCGACGGAGTTCGGACGTCAAACTTCTCAATTAACGCTTTTGCTTTATCAGCGACGGCTTTATAGTTCATCAAACCACGCTTTGAGAACGGCTCTTTATAGTACGTTTGGAGCACCATATTGTCACGAATCGAGTAGTCGAGGACGAGTCCGTGCTTGTGACGGTCTTGTGGGATGTGCCCGACACCGGACTCTGTCACTTTACGCGGCGTGAAGCCGGTCACGTCTTTCCCGTTCAATAAGATTTTACCTGCTTCAGGCTTTTTCAGACCTGAAAGCGCTTCAATTAATTCGGTCTGACCGTTCCCGTCAATCCCGGCGATACCGAGAATCTCTCCAGAGCGAATTTGTAAATCCAAGCCCTCGACGACTTTCAGTCCGCGGCTGTCTTTGACGACGAGCTGTTGAACGTCGAGCACGACTTGCTGTGGATCTGCCTTGGAATATTCCGCATCAAAGTTTACCTCACGCCCGACCATCATCTCGGCTAAGCTATCTTCATTCACGGTCTCGTCGACTTCGACGGTACCGATATAGCGTCCGCGACGAATGACCGTACAACGATCGGCGACTTGCATGATTTCTTTTAATTTATGCGTGATCAAGATGATCGATTTGCCTTCTTCAATGAGACGCTTCATGATTTGAATGAGTTCTTGGATTTCTTGCGGCGTCAAAACAGCGGTCGGCTCATCAAAAATCAAAATTTCAGCCCCGCGGTAAAGCGTTTTTAAAATTTCGACACGTTGTTGCATCCCGACCGAAATATCCTCGATTTTGGCATCAGGATCGATGCGAAGACCGTATTGTTCCGAAATGTCCATTACTTTTTTACGAGCCGTCGCCCGGTCGACCGTCAATCCACTTCTCGGTTCAGACCCGAGAATGATGTTCTCGGTCACCGTGAACTTCTCGACGAGCATGAAGTGTTGGTGTACCA
The DNA here is from genome assembly GCF_004337175.1 of Exiguobacterium sp. SH1S21. NCBI lineage: Bacteria > Bacillati > Bacillota > Bacilli > Caryophanales > Exiguobacterium > Exiguobacterium sp. SH1S21. Next base: position 85,170 of record NZ_SJUY01000003.1, read on the forward strand.
TACCGATTCCGAGATCATTGGCGATGTTCGGATTTTCAATATTCACTTTCTCCCCGCGCACTCGAATCTCTCCACCTTCTGGCTGGTAGAGACCGAACAAGACGTTCATTAGCGTTGATTTCCCGGCACCGTTCTCGCCGAGCAGCGCATGAATCTCGCCTTTGCGAAGTTGGAGGGTGATGTTGTCGTTGGCTACGAACGTTCCGAACTCTTTGCGAATATTGAGCATTTCAATTACATATTCCAAGAAAGTCCACCCCTAACTTTAAGTAAAGGGAGACCGCATGGGTCCCCCCTAACTTAATGAATTATTTTACTGTTTTCATGAACTCTTCGAACTCAGCGTCAGTCGCTGGAGCCGTGATGTCGCCGTCGATCAACTGCGTGCGGTATTCCTCAACTTTTGTGAGGACGTCAGCTGCAACGTTTTCGCTTGATGTTTCAGCGATACCTACACCATCATCTTTCAATGAGAACTCAACGATTTCGCCTGCTGGGAATTTATCTTCCATTGCGAGTTTCGATACTTCGTAAGTTGCCGTATCAACACGTTTGACCATTGAAGTAAGCGTTACGTTTTCAGGAAGTCCTTCTTCGTACTGGTCACGGTCAACGCCGATGACCCATACGTCTTCGCCGTTCTTCTTACGGTTTTTCGCTTCTGTGAAGACACCGACACCCGTTCCGCCTGCTGCGTGATAGATGATGTCAGAGCCTGCTCCATACATACCTGAAGAGATCGCCGTTCCTTTTTCAGCTGAGTTGAAGTCTTCAGCGTACTTGACGTCAATTGTCGCGTCTGGGTTGACGGCCATGACGCCCGCTTTATATCCATTTTCGAACTTTTTGATCAAGTCTGACTCGACGCCGCCGATGAAACCGACTTTGTCTGTTTTCGTTGTGAGACCTGCGACGACACCGACGAGGAACGAACCTTCTTGTTCTTTAAACGTGATCGATGCGACGTTCGGTGCGTCCACGACCATATCGACGAGCGCGAAGTTGTTGTCTGGGAACTGCTCGGCAACTTTCTGGATATCTTCACCCATCAAGAAACCGATACCGTAGATCAAGTTGAAGTTATCGCGCGCCAATTGTTGCAAGTTTGGCTGATAGTCCGCTTGTTTCGAAGATTGAAGATATTTGTAGCCTTCATTTTCAGTCAAGTTGTTGTCTTCCCCGAACTTTTTAAGACCTTCCCAAGCTGATTGGTTGAACGATTTGTCGTCAACGCCGCCAGTATCGGTTACCATCGCGACTTTGAAATCGCTAGCTTCTCCGCCTTCGCCGTTTGAAGAAGTACCCTCGTTTTCATCCCCACCGCAAGCTGCGAGTACTGTTGAGAGCGTGAGACCTGCTGCTAAAGCTGAAAGAATCGTTTTTTTCTTGTTCATCATCGTCGTGTTTCCCCTTTCGGATCATAACAATTAAGGTTGTCATGTCATCAGTCGTCTTTACACCGGTATAAGAAAGCGCTTTCACGCCATTACCCAAAAATAACCATTTCCGCCTTACAAGAACTTGCTTAGACGCGTTTACGAACGACGTGGAAGTCGAAGCGGTCCGCTCGGAAAAAGTTTGCCGAATCGAGCAACGGTAAATCACTCTCATCGTAATGCAGTTGTTTTAAAGCGAGTAACGGTTGGTCCGTTTGAAGTTGAGTCGAGATCTCTGAACTCACACTCGGTTCGATGTGCGTGATCGCATATGCGACCCGACGTCCTACCTCTTTTTCAAGCGCATCGAATAACGACTTCCCTTCTGTCAACGCTTCAGGATTAGAGACGAGATGGGCTGGAATTTTATCCACACAGTAAACGACCGGTGTTTCATCTGCATAACGAATCCGGACAATCCGATAAATCGGTGAGTTCGGTTCAATTTTCAGACGCTCGGCTTCTCTCTCTGTCGCTAACACTTTTTCGGCCACCAATACTTTTGTTCCTGGTGTCATCTTGGCGCGCATGATCATGTCCGTGACACTGAACAGTTCCTCGATCCCAGAAGTGAATGGGGGTTTTGAACTGATGAATGTCCCGACACCATGTTTCCGCACAACAAATTTCTCGTCTTCGAGAATGCGAAGCGCTTCTCGGAGCGTCGCTCGACTGACTCCTAGTTGCTTCGACAACTCGAATTCTGAAGGAAGTTTCTCTCCTTCACGATAGACACCATCGTCGATATCCTGCTTGATTTTCTCAATCACGCGAAGATAGAGCAAGCGATGATCGAGCTTGATCGACATGGGCCTCACCACCTTTACCTATTTCTTACCAGTGCTCAGACATCTGACGTATGAATGTCCTTGCCAATTCTAAGTATAGGGATTCCGCAAAAAGAACGCAATACTTTTTTGTTCGGAATCAAGGAAATGTTTTAAAGCCAAGGGATTATGTATACCACTTAGTCTATATTACCTGTTCTACGAGTGTTTGAAAAGAAATCGTAAAATGAAAACGGTATTAAAAAATGAAAGCGTTTCAACGTTTTCAGTAGTATGTCTTAATAGGTCATATAGTCCAGATGTGCTATATAACTTCTACTGTACATGTTTATCCGACGCGAGGTAACTGAATTGACGATACTTTTAAAAATAAACAAAAAACGAACTATTTAGAACGCATTCGTCCTTATAGTTCGTTTTTCGTATTATGCATCTTGTTGGTTAATGAGTACTTTCCGTGGCTTCGATCCTTCCGAAGGACCGACGTACCCTGCTTGTTCGAGCGAATCAATCAAGCGGGCCGCCCGGTTATAACCGATTCGGAATCTTCGTTGAATCATCGAAGTCGACGCCGTTTCTTGCGTCAAGATGAATTGGACGACTTCTTCGAACAACGAGTCGTCCGAGTCGATCGTCGTCACTTCTTCTTCTTTTGGCATCATCGCCTCGACGTACTGGGCCCGCTGCTGGGCGATGACATGGTTGACGACCGTCTCGACTTCCTGATCGGATACGAACGCCCCTTGGACGCGTACCGGCTTGTTCATTCCGTTCGCGAGCATGAGCATATCGCCTCGACCGAGCAGCTTCTCAGCTCCCCCGCCGTCAAGGATCGTTCTTGAATCGGTCGCTGACGAGACCGCGAACGCGATCCGTGATGGGATGTTCGCTTTAATGACACCCGTGATGACGTCGACGGATGGACGTTGCGTGGCGAGCACCATATGGATGCCGGCCGCTCGCGCCATCTGGGCGAGCCGCATAATCGCGTCCTCGACATCGTTTGAGGCGACCATCATCAAGTCGGCCAACTCATCCACGATGACGACGATGAACGGGAGCCGTTTAGCGTCTTCGTCCTCTGACTTGTCGACGAGGTCGTTATAGCCCTCGATGTTACGGACACCGTAGCGGCTAAACAGCTCGTAGCGGCGCTCCATCTCGGCAACGACTTGCTTGAGCGCTTGAGCCGCTTTTTTCGGATCCGTCACAACCGGCGTCAATAAATGTGGGACGCCGTTATAGACGTTCAACTCGACCATCTTCGGGTCGATCATCATGAGGCGGACTTGATCTGGCCGTGTCCGCATCAAAATAGACACGATCATCCCATTGATACAGACCGACTTCCCGGAGCCGGTCGACCCTGCGACGAGTAGATGAGGCATCTTGTTCAACGCGATCGTGACCGTCTCACCGCTAATACTGCGACCGAGCGCGACGAGGAGCGGTGCCTCATCGCGTTTGACAGGCTCCGCTTCTAACACTTCACGCAGACAGACCGGCGCGACTTCTTGGTTCGGGACTTCGATGCCGATAGCCGCCTTCCCTGGGATCGGTGCTTCGATGCGAATGTCTTTGGCGGCAAGTGCGAGTGCGAGATCATCACTCAATGAGGTGATCCGGCTCACTTTGACGCCGATGTCCGGTTGCAGCTCGTACTTCGTGACAGTCGGACCGAGATGGATTTTGAGCACTTTCACCCCGACGCCGAACGACTTGAGCGTTTGGACGAGTTTCGTTGCGTTCGCCTTCAATCGTGCGTTCTCTCCTGACAAGTCGGTCACGACCGGTTCACTTAAAATCGTGAACTTCGGCAATTCGTATGTCGCAGACACGTCCTGAGCCGCTGTCATCATCATGTCCTCGGTCGTGATATCTGATACGACCTCGCTCTTCACTGTCTCGTCAGACACTTTCTGACGCTTCTCGGCGTCGATGGTCTCACTAAACCCGACAATCGGAATATCATGCATGACGACGGCGTCCGCCTCGGCCTCCACTTCTTGAGGCTTGGGTGTTGATTCGGACGCGCGTGCGTCGACCCGCTTCTTCTCAGTCGGTTTCGGTTTGGCAGGTGTACGTTCTCGGTCGCGCCATTCTTGTTTAATCGCAACGAAACTTTCGAGCAACCGGTTCCCGATTGTCCGCCAAATCGCCGGAGACAGAAGCGAGACACCAACGACGAGGCTGATGATGCCAAGGAAGATAATCCCGAAGTCCGATAGCAAGTATTGGTTCAATCCGTAGAGCGCCCCGTTCACCACTCCCCGTTCCGTTCCCCACACCATGTCCCCGAACAATAGGAAGGACACGAACAGCAAGAAGATGCCGGCTCGTTGGATCGGACGGAAATCATTCAAGAATACAAGCAGGATGAATGCGACGATTAAATATGTGAGTGCACCCCAGCCCCCAAACAGCGTCGTCGCAAACGTCGCTGTCTGAGTCCCGACCCAGCCGAACTCGAACAGCGAAAAGATGAACGCGATCATCGACAAAATAAAGCCGGCCCAACCATATGTACGAAGTGGGATTGGCTGTTTCCGCTTACGATTCCTCGTCGTCGGTCGCGGCTTACGCTTCACCGGGGTCTTTCTCGTTTTTTGTGCCAACTTCTACTCCTCCTAAAAAAAGAGGCAAAAGTCAGATGACTTTTGCCTCGATCTCAATTCTTTAAATTTCCATGATGATCGGCAAGATCATCGGACGACGTTTCGTCTGTTCAAACAAGAAGACGCTGAGCCGCTCGCGGATATTTGATTTCAATTCGGTCCAATCACTTCCAGCTTCGAGACTCTTCTCAATCTGTTTCGTGACAATCCGGTTCGCTTCTGAGATCATCACTTCTGATTCGCGCATATAGACAAATCCACGCGAGATGAGTTCAGGGCCTGAAATCAACTTCTTCTGTTTACGGTTCAACGTGACGACACAGAGGACGACACCATCTTGCGACAAGAGGCGACGGTCGCGGAGAACGATATTCCCGACGTCCCCGACACCGATTCCATCGATCAAGACGTTGCCGGCAGGAACTTTACGGCTCATCCGGGCTTTACGGCCCGTGAACTCGACGACGTCACCTTTCTCAACGATAAAGATGTTGCTCGAATTGATCCCGACCTGTTGGGCGAGTTTCGAGTGGGCCATCTGCATCCGGTACTCCCCGTGAATCGGGAGGAAGTATTTCGGCTTGACGAGGTTGAGCATGAGCTTGAGCTCTTCAGCCGAACCGTGACCGGATACGTGCACTTTACGCTGGTTATAGATGACGTTCGCACCAGAACGGAATAAGAGATCGATCGTTTTCGAGACCGATTTTTCGTTACCCGGAATTGGCGTCGCCGCGATCACCACGGTATCATTCAAGCGAATATTCACTTGTTTATGGGCGTTACGCGCCATGCGCGTCAAAGCCGCCATCGGCTCACCTTGCGAACCGGTCGTCAAGATGACAACTTTATCGTCCGGCAAACGGTTCACTTGCGAGAGCTCGACGAGCGTCTTCGGCTTGAAACGAAGGTAGTTCAATTTTTGCGCAACTTCGACGATGTTGACCATGCTGCGTCCGACGACTGCGACTTTACGGTCGTTTGCCTCGGCTGCAGCAAATACTTGTTGCAAACGATGGACGTTCGAAGCGAACGACGCGACGATCACACGCCCCTCGGCTTGATAGATCACATCGTTTAATTCAGCACCGACTAACGATTCAGACCCTGTTTGGCCTGGTCGTTCCGCGTTTGTTGAATCTGACAATAAACAGAGCACACCGCGCTGACCGATGGCTGCTAACTTGTTAAAGTCAGACTGCTTCCCATCGACCGGCGTGTAGTCGAATTTAAAGTCGCCGGTATGAACGATCGCGCCTTGTGACGTTTGAATGCAGACACCGACACAGTCAGGGATTGAATGGTTGACGCGGAAGAAAGTGATGAAATGATCAGCGATAGTCAATTTCGTTTTAGCGTCAATCAATCTAAGGTCGACTTCTTTCAGTAAGCCCGCCTCTTTTAACTTGAGCTCGATTAAACCGAGCGTCAATTTCGTCCCGTAGACCGGGACATGCTTCAAGTCACGGAGTACGTAGCTGAGTCCACCGATATGGTCTTCGTGACCATGGGTGATGAAAATAGCGCGTACCCGATCTTTGTTTTCTTTTAAATACGTAATGTCCGGGATGACGATATCAATCCCGAGCATCTCATCGCCTGGAAACATAAGGCCGGCATCGATGACGAAGATGTCGTCGTCTAGTTCCACGACGTACATGTTCTTCCCGATTTCGCCTACGCCACCAAGCGCAAAGACGCTAACGTTCTCTGTCTTCTTCTTTGACACTAACAAAAACCTCCTAGATGATTCATATTCTGTTTCGTCCACTTATCGCTACTGAATATTGTATCGGAAAAAACGCTTATATGCCACCATTTCCGTTCAATCGACTAGAGGTTTCATCACATCTGCGAGCGGCATCGTCGCTTTAGTGTCCGGCCGCTTGCCAGCCGCGAGCTGTCGAACCGATAAGCCGAAGTCCATCTGCAAGTGAGGATAGTCCGGAAAACTTCTCCAATCCCCACCCCATTCGAAGCCGAGCGCTTTTCCGAGTTCACCGAGTTCTTGCCAGTCGGGTTCCCCCGACTTATTGTGATCTGCGTTCAAATCGTAGTCGGCCCGGTTATCGTGGATGATGACAAAATCGACCGCGAGTCCATAGTTATGATAACTTTGTCCCGCCTTGGCGTTCGTCACGACTTGCCCTGGTTTTGAGCGTCCTTGCGCGTAGAGCGCATTCTGTTCATCGGCCGAACGATAGCCTGACGTCAAGCGGACTTCAAGCCCGAGACATGAAGACGCCAGTCTTACGAACGATTCGCCACGATCTCGCACATGAGGATGCAAGTTGGCAAACGCCTTGTCGCTACGATCGACAATCGTTTGTTCCGAGCGCGGGCTCCGTTCGCACATCCCGGCTTCGAACGTCGGTTCATCGACCCAAGGCATCGGCCCGGGCCGCGAGAACGTATACGCCAAGAAGATCCCAATCAAAAACGCCGTCATCGCAAACGTCAAGACGCCTGACCATTTCATCTTCTTAACCGTTTACGGAGTCCTTTGACGAGCGGTAATCCTGTCTCGAGGGCAAAGTAGAGCGGGCGGTTCAAGACGAGGTCGAACTCGCCGACTTTCTCGATTTGATCGCTGCCCCAGCCCGATTTAAACGCATACAGGCCCGCATATTCATCGTCCGGATCCGTGCTGCCCGATACACCACCGAAATCATAGCGCTCGGCACCGCTTGCCTTGGCAGATTGCATCATCGACCATTGCATCAGGTGGTTCGGCATGAACTCCCGAAACTCATTCGAGGAAGCACCGTATAAGTAATACGAGCGGCGGCCGGCGAGCGTCAACAAGCCGCCCGATAACACGAGACCATCCGGATAGCTGGCATGAAGCTGTTCGAGTTCCGGCAAGGCCGCTTCAGCTTTCACGAGTTGATCGCGCGTCTGTTTCTGACGATTCGACAAACTGATCCGTTTTTTCTCGACCGTTTCTTTTTCCAAAGACCGTTCGATCTTGTCAAGGTCCCGTTTTGCCTTGTCGAGCGTCGCCATTTGTTGATCGAGCGCGAGTTTCGGTTCAAGTTTCGTCAAAAACAAACGAGCGTCATTCGGCTGCAGGCAATCGTATAAGTTCTCGAAGTAATCTAGCCCGCGAATGGCGAAGCCGTCACGCTCGCCCGTGACTTTCATCAGTTCGGCGAACGTTTTTAAGCCGTCCCTACCGACTTCGGTACAGACAATCCCTTTACGCTCGGCAAGACGGACGTTATAGCGAAACTTATGATGGAACTTGGCGAAAATATCTTTCTCGCTCGGACGGAGGTCCGTCTCCATCGTGAAACGGGGTTGGGCATAGTCAAAGCCGCCGCCGTACCCTTTATGTGTAAAACCGAGGCTAGACATTTCCGTAAGTAAGCCCGGTACTTCGTCCCGGTCGATGTTCGGATCGATTTTGATGACGATCGCCTTTTTCAGTTTGGCGACGCGTTTCGCTTCCTCGGTCAAGGCACGCAATGATGCCACGTCATCGTAATCGACGACGAAACCGCGCGGTGCGTAACAAAGCGTGAACGGTAGCTTTGGCACTTGTTTGAATAAAAGAAGCGCCACTCCTGTCGTCTCACTATTTGTAGCGACGGCAATCCGCTCAGCGGACCAACCATTTTGTTTTTTGACGTCTGCCCAACTCGAAAGTTGGAGCAAGTCGCCGCGGTCGTGTGCTTTGACGAAATCGTCATGCTCTGTCTCTGTCAAGGTAATCGGTTGTACTGCCATAAATCAAGATTCCTCCGTATTTAAAATTGTCGCCCGGACGATCGCTTCCTCATCGAGCGGGATTTTCTCGTTACCGATGATTTGGTACTTCTCATGTCCTTTACCGGCCAACACGACGATATTATCCGCTTTGGCTAGACGTGCGGCGTAAGACACCGCTTCTTCGCGATCGCCGATTTCAACAAAGTTGTCATGGGTCATCCCGGCGGCAATGCCGCTCGTGATCGAATCATACGCCTCAAAACGTGGATCATCCGTCGTGATGATGACGGTACCGGCATATTTTGAGGCCATCTCGCCCATTGTCGGGCGTTTCGTCACATCGCGATTCCCACCTGTTCCAATCAAGAAGACGATGTTCTCTTTAGGGACACCGACAAGCGACTTCAAGCATTGCTCAATCCCGTCCGGTGTATGGGCATAGTCCGCATAGACGTTGTACCCAGGCACGTCGAGTCGTTGCATCCGTCCTTTGGCCGGATGAATCGATTCGAGCGCTTGAATGATTTCAGGCAAGCTGTACCCAGCCGCGAGCAGGCAACCCGTCGCGAGCAACAGGTTGTATACGTTGAAACGTCCGATGAACTGGACCGTCACCGGCAGACTGACTCCTTGATAGTTGAGACGGAAACTCGTGTCTGACAGTGTCTGAACGATGTCTGACGCTGTCACGTCCGCCATTTCGTCGATGGCGTATGTGATGACACGAGCACCCGTCATCGTCTCGTAAAGCTTGCTATACGGATCGTCCGCATTCAAGACGGCTACTTTGTCGCGCGACGCCATCTGTCCGAGTTGGGCGAACAGCAAACCTTTGGCCCGCGCATAGTTTTCAAACGTCCCGTGAAAATCGAGATGGTCGTGCGTCAAGTTCGTGAAACCGACGATGTCGAAGTCCGTTCCGATGACACGACCTAGCTCAAGTCCGTGTGATGACACTTCCATCATCACATCGGTCACCCCTTCACCGCGCATGCGAGCGAGTAGCTGCTGAAGCTCAGAGCTTTGCGGCGTCGTGTTCTTGCTCGGGACGACCGTATCGTTAATCCGGACCTCGACCGTACCGATCAATCCGGTGCTATGTCCAAGCTTTGATAAAACGTCACGTAAAATCGTCGTCGTCGTCGTTTTTCCGTTCGTCCCCGTGATGCCGAACAGACGCATCTGTTCAGACGGATAGTTATAAAATGCCGACGCTAATAAGCCGACCGTACGCGAACTATCGCGCACGAGCAGGTTCGGGACGCTGATGTCGAGCGGACGCTCACTGACGACCGCGACCGCCCCTTTACTCACCGCTAAGTCCGCATAGTCGTGACCGTCGACGGTGTAGCCTTTAATCGCGACAAACAGCGTTCCGGGTACGACTTCCCGTGAATCGGTCGTGACATGGGTCACGTTGATGCCCTCTATAGTTGGTTGATTAATCAACTGTATCTTGGTTACTAAATCCGTTAAGTTCAAGTCTTTCCCTTCTTTCACCTGTATCCTGTCCAATGTAAAGAATACCTCTTAATCAGTGTAGAGAACTTACAATCTGGTTTCAAGTCAGTCTTCGGACGGAAGAACATATGATTTTGCTGGGACGTGCCCGAGCAGTTCCCGAATCAAGGCGTTGACTTCATCGGTTTCGATGCGGTCGATTTTATTGAGCACTTCGTCCAAATCCTCGACTTCGTCAAGTAAGACGAGGTTACGCCCGTTCCGGTTCATTCGGGCGCTCGTGCTTTCGTTGCCGAGGACGAGCGAACCTTTCAACTGGCGTTTGCCTTTAGCGACTTCTTCTTCGGTTAACCCCTGCGCCTTGAGCGCTTCAAGTTCACGCTCCATGATCGTCTCGACTTGAGTCAGCGTTTCCGGTGACGTCCCGATATAAATCGTGAACGTGCCATGGTCAACGAACGTCGTATAGTACGAATAGATCGAGTAAGCTAACCCTTGCTCTTCACGAATCGATTGAAACAGCCGCGACGACATCGTCGCACCGATCGCGTTGTTTGCCAGCGCGAGGTGCGGGAGCCGGTCGTTCGTTGCCGAAATCGCCTCGAAGTTCCAACAGAGGTGCGCCTGCTCCGTCTCTTTATGCTTTTTCAATACATCACTGTATAGAACCGGAATCGTCGATTCTTTCGGTGATTCCCCTGATGGGAGTTCCGCAAACCTCGACGTGACCGCTTCGACCAGCTCGTCGGTCACATGACCGGCGATCGAGACGACGACGCGGTTGCCTGTATACATTGATTCGACGTACCGCAGCAATTGATCGCGAGAGAAGCTGAGCACGCTAGCTTCCGTCCCGAGAATCGGCTTCGCTAATATATCGTCACGGTAGACGGCATAGGCGAGCAACTCATGTACGAGGTCTTCCGGCGTGTCTTCGTACATTTTAATCTCTTCTAACACGACCCGTTTCTCTTTTTCAAGCTCAGTCTCATCAAAGACTGAATGGAACAACATGTCGGCCAGTGCGTCGAAGGCGATGATAGCATGTTCATCGAGCGTCTTGACGTAGTAGCATGTATGGTCTTTTGAAGTAAAGGCGTTCACACTGCCGCCAAGTTCATCAAAGAATGAAGCGATTTCTTTCGCCGTTTTTGTTTTTGTGCCTTTGAACAACATATGTTCGATCAAGTGGCTAATCCCGATCTCATTGTCTTCCTCGGTCCGTGTCCCGGCTTTGATGAATACACCGGTCGATGTACTGCGGACGTCTGCCATCGGTTCGACCACGATGCGGACGCCATTCTTTAAGGTAATCCATTCCATTTTATCACTCCTATGAAAAAGGCCATCGCACCAGACGATGGCCAAAATAATTAGTTTGTTGGTCTTGACGGACGGCGGTCTCCGTCACGACGCGGAGGACGACTGTCACGTGGCGGACGGCTCTCGCGTTGTGCTTTACGTTTCGCTTCATACGCTTCTCGCTCTTCCGGAGAAAGCCCTTCGACAATCAACGTTTTATGCGAGGCGTTGACGCGGCCTTTATCGTCAATTTCTGTGACTTTGACTTTGATCGTGTCACCGAGCTTGACGACGTCTTCCACGTTGGCGACGCGGTCGAGGCTGAACTCAGAGACGTGGACGAGCGCGTCTTTGCCTTTGAACAACTCGACGAACGCGCCGAACTTCTCGATCCGACGGACTGTCGCGTCGAACACTTCGCCGACTTCGACTTCACGGATGATATCACCGATGAGTGTCATCGCCATGTCGATACCTTCTTGATCGGTCGAGGCGATGAACACCGTACCGTCCTGTTCGATATCGATTTTGACACCTGTTTGATCGATGATGCTGTTGATCATCTTACCACCAGGTCCGATGACGTCGCGAATCTTGTCTGGATTGATTTTCATCGTGACAATCTTCGGCGCATACTTCGACAACTGTGGACGCGATGAGTCAAGCGTTTCGAGCATATGGTTGAGAATGTGGAGGCGGCCTGAACGAGCTTGTTCGAGCGCTTCTTCCAAAATCTCACGCGTGATGCCGGCGATTTTAATGTCCATCTGCAACGCTGTGATCCCGTCTTTCGTTCCAGCGACTTTGAAGTCCATGTCGCCGAGATGGTCTTCGAGACCTTGGATGTCAGTGAGTACTGTATAGTGTTCGCCTTCCATGATGAGACCCATCGCGATTCCCGCGACCGGTGCCTTGATCGGAACTCCGGCGTCCATGAGGGCGAGTGTCGAGCCACAGATTGAAGCCTGTGAACTCGAACCGTTCGACTCGAGCACTTCTGAGACGAGACGGATCGTATACGGGAAGTCTGCTTCTTTCGGGATGACCGGGAGAAGCGCACGTTCACCGAGCGCACCGTGACCGATTTCGCGGCGGCCTGGCGCGCGAACCGGACGAGCTTCACCGACCGAGAACGGCGGGAAATTGTAATGGTGCATGAAACGTTTATTCTCTTCTAAGCCGATGCCGTCGATGATTTGAGCGTCACCGATGACGCCGAGTGTCGCGATCGACATGACTTGCGTCTGCCCCCGTGTGAACAAACCGACACCGTGCGCACGCGGCAACACGCCGACTTCTGAAGCGAGTGGACGGATGACTTCCGGACGACGGCCGTCTGGACGAACTTTATCGACCGTGATTAAGCGGCGGACCTCGTCTTTGACAAACTTGTTCAAAATACCAGATACTTCTTTCAACTTGGCCGGCTCGTCAGCGAGACGCGCTTCGTACGACGTGACATACTTCGCGATGACTTCGTTGATCGCTTCGTCACGCGCGTGTTTCTCTTCAACTTGAACTGCAGCGTTAATTTCTGGACGAGCCGCTTCAAGTTCTTGTGACAACACGTCGTCAAATTTAGAGACCGTGTATTCAAACTTCGGTTTCCCGACCGCTTCGACGATTTCTGTTTGGAACGCGACGAGCTTTTTGATCTCTTCATGACCGAACAAGATCGATTCGAGCATGACGTCTTCTGGCACTTCGTTCGCGCCTGCTTCGACCATGTTGATCGCAGTTGCCGTTCCGGCGACTTGAAGTTCAAGATCTGTCTTCTCGAGTTGTGCGACCGTCGGGTTGACGACGAACTGTCCGTCCACACGTCCGACCGTCGCTCCAGCGATCGGTCCATCAAACGGGATGTCCGAGATCGACAAGGCGATCGACGTTCCGAGCATACCGGCCATCTCAGCCGAGCAGTCCGGATCGTTCGACATGACGTAAATCATGACTTGGATGTCGTGACGGAATCCGTCTGGGAATAATGGACGGATTGGACGGTCGATGAGACGTGACGTTAAAATCGCATTCTCACCAGGACGACCTTCCCGACGAAGGAAACCTCCTGGGATTTTACCGACCGAGTATAATTTTTCTTCATAGTTGACCGTAAGCGGGAAGAAATCTAAATCCTTTGGTCCTTTTGAAGCTGTGACCGCGGCGAGCACGACCGTGTCCCCGTACCGGACGAGTGCAGAACCGTTCGCTTGCTTCGCGAGTTGACCTACTTCTACAGACAGCGGACGCCCGCCCCATTCTGTAGAAAAAACTTGTTTCGTACCTAACATGTACATTCTCCTCTCAAACCTTATCTAGTTTATTATGTAACTCATTCATATGTTTGTCTAATGATTTTCCTCCAAAAAAAGAAGAAACGGACTAGGAACGAATGTCCCAGTCCGTCATTTGGCCCGTTCGGATTAACGACGGAGACCAAGGCGTTGAATCAATTCACGGTAACGTGTTACGTCCTTGTTACGAAGGTACGTGAGCAAGTTACGGCGACGTCCAACCATTTTCAAAAGACCGCGACGTGAGTGGTGGTCTTTCTTATGTGTGCGAAGATGTTCGTTCAAAGTGTTGATTTGTTCAGTCAAAACAGCAACTTGAACTTCCGGTGAACCAGTGTCACCTTGTTTTGTCGCGTATTCCGCGATGATTTCATTTTTACGTTCTTTTGAGAGTGCCATTGCCTCTCCACCTCCATTTAATAGAAAATTGCCGCGTTGCCGAGCCGTCGTTGGTGAATCGGTCCAGCCAAGCGAAGCGGTGTACTTTGCGTACCAAACTAGAATACATGACCGCTACTCCAAAGTCAAGATAGGATTGCCCGGGCCGCCGTCTCATCTTGTTTCAACTGGGCGATCAGCGAATCGAGTCCGTCGAACGCCCGTTCATCGCGCAAATAGTGAACCCATTCGATTTCGAGCAACTGTCCGTACAAGTCCTCCGAAAAATCAAATAAATGACTTTCAATCGAGACGTCTCCGGTGTCATAAAACGTCGGCCGTCGACCAACGTTCGTCATCGCATCAAACGTCCGGCCGTCTTCTAGGCGGACGCGGGTCGCATAAACACCGAGCCGTGGCATGACATAAGACGCATCCATCACCATGTTCGCGGTCGGATAGCCGATCGTCCGCCCTCTGGCGTCACCATGGATGACTTCGCCACAGATGACGTAAGGCGCCCCTAACAGCTCACTCGCCAGGTCAACACTGCCTGCGCCAAGAAGTTTGCGAATCCGAGTCGAAGAGACTTTGTCACCGTCACTCGTCTGTTCGGCGACGACGGACGTCGTGAAGCGTCCTCGGGCGTGATAGGGCATCGTCTCCATCGTCCCTTCCCCGAATTTCCCGTACGAATAGTCAAATCCGGCCGTCACGTGCACGGCGCCCGCGCCGATCAAATAATCGTCGACGAACTGTTGCGGTGACAGTGATGCCAATTGCTTTGTGAACGTCAAGACGAGACAACGTTCGACACCGAGCGCGGCGATCCGCTGTAATTTCCGTTTGAGCGGCGTGATATAACGGACAGCATCTGCATTGTTCGACAGCACTTGTTTCGGGTGCGGATCGAACGTGACGACGGTCACGGGAACGTCAAGCTGCTCCGCGTGCTGTTTGGCGTGCTCAATCACGGCTTGATGTCCGATGTGAACGCCGTCGAAGAATCCGAGTACCATGACCGAAGGGACAAACTCTGGCGTCTCGGGATGTGTGAGATGTATCGTTTCCATACTTCAAATTCCCCCTTAGTCGATTGTCAACATGACCTCGACTATTGCGTCTGTCGTTCCGTCAAGCCGTCTATAGAGGGCGAGCGGAATTCCTTCTTCATTATAGACAGTAAACAGTTCAAATTCGAGCGAGACGTCGTTTAAGCGCCCACCGTTGCGAATATACCGTTCCCGGTTAGCCGGAATGGTGATGGAAGGCCAACGTTTGATCACGTCCTCGAGCGGGATGAGCCGTTCAGCGCGTGCCTCGACCGTCTCTAACGCCGCGAGCTCCGCGAGCGTCACAGCGTCCCTTTCATCGAACGTGCCTGACCGTGTGCGACGCAGGTCGCTCATATGGGCCGGGTAACCGAGCCCTTCCCCGATTTGGACGGCAAGTGTCCGAATAAACGTGCCTTTTCCGCACTCGACATCGATGCGAAACCGGCAGACGCCGTCCTCGAAGACAGGTTCGTTCGTCCGTTCTAACCGGTGAATCTCGACGATGCGGCGCGGCCGTTCGACCGTCTGCCCTTTGCGGGCGTATTCGTATAGCTTCTTCCCGTTCACTTTGACGGCCGAGAAGTAAGGAGGCACCTGCTCGATGCTTCCGATCAACGTGCCGAGAACGCGGTCGATAGCTTCACCCGTGAACGCATCCGACGCGACATCTGTTTGCGCGACGACTTCGCCGTGTGCGTCTTCCGTCATCGTCGCCGTCCCAATCGTGACTTCGGCGACGTAGCGCTTGCCCTCATCCGTCAAAAACCGGGACAGTTTCGTCGCACGGCCGAAACAGATCGGCAAAACGCCGGTCACTTCCGGGTCGAGCGTGCCGGTATGGCCAACTTTTTTCGTTTGAAACAGTTTACGCAGCTTGAAGACGCAATCGTGGCTCGTCATCCCGCTGTCTTTGTCTAGTATTAAAATCCCTGTCGGTTCCACGTTCATTCCTCCATATCAAAAAAGGGGAGACACAAGTCCCCCCTTCAATTTATTAGTCTTTATTCAAATCACGGATCAACGAATCGATATGGCTACCATATGCGACCGAAGAATCGTATTCGAACGACAATTCCGGCGTCTTACGAAGACGGATCCGGCTGCCGATTTCACGGCGGATGAAGGCGCTCGCCTTATCAAGACCTGCCTGCGTCTCAGCCTTCACCTCGGCGACGTCTCCGAGCACCGTGTAATAGGCCGTCGCTTGTTGCAAATCTCCCGTCACGTCTACGCTCGTGATGGTCGCGTTCTTTGTACGTGGGTCGTTGACTTCGCGTAAAAGGATATCTGTGATCTCTTTACGCATCTGTTCAGCAACACGTTGGGCACGAATGTTCATACGTGTTCCCTCCTCACTTTATTTACGTTCGACTTCTTTCATGACGAACGCTTCGATGACGTCCTCCACTTTGATGTCGTCGTACTTCTCTACTTTGATCCCACACTCGTAGCCTGTCGCAACTTCTTTGACATCGTCTTTGAAGCGGCGGAGCGTATCGAGTTTACCTTCGTACACGACGATCCCGTTACGGATGACGCGTACGCCGGCATCACGTGAGATTTTACCTTCAGTGACGTAACAGCCGGCAATCGCACCGACTTTTGAAACTTTGAAGACGTCACGGACTTCGACTTGTCCGATCACTTCTTCAACGAACTCAGGGTCAAGCATCCCTTTCATCGCGCTTTCGATTTCATCGATCGCGTTATAGATGATACGGTGCAGACGCATTTCAACGTGTTCTTGTTCGGCCATTGATCGGGCGTTACCGTCTGGACGGACGTTGAATCCGATGATGATCGCGTTCGCTGCTGAAGCGAGGATGACGTCACCTTCTGTGATCGCACCGACACCTTGATGCACGATGTTGATCTTGACGCCTGCGACGTCGATTTTGCGGAGTGATCCAGCGAGCGCTTCAGCCGATCCTTGAACGTCTGCTTTGATGATGACGTTCAAGTCTTTGACTTCGCCTTCTTGAATCCGGCTGAACAAGTCTTCAAGACTGACTTTAGCCGATTCACGGCGCTGCGACTCGAGGTAACGTTGGTAACGTTTCTCTCCGATTGCACGTGCTTTTTTCTCGTCTTCGAAGACGATGAACTGGTCACCAGCTTGTGGGACATCGTTTAATCCTGTAATTTCGATTGGCGTCGATGGACCAACTTCTTTCACACGACGACCGATATCGTTGACCATGGCCCGGACACGTCCGAACGTGCTGCCGACGACGATCGAGTCACCGATACGAAGTGTCCCGTGTTGAACGAGAAGCGTGGCGACAGGACCGCGACCTTTATCGAGCTTCGCTTCGATGACCGAACCGCGAGCTGGCATTTCAGGCGTCGACTTGTACTCTTCGACTTCTGAAACGAGCAAGATCATCTCGAGCAACTCATCGATTCCCTCATCTTTCAAAGCAGAGATCGGTACGAAAATTGTTTCGCCGCCCCACTCTTCCGGTACGAGTCCGAATTCAGTCAACTCTTGTTTGACGCGGTCAGGGTTAGCCCCTTCTTTGTCCATTTTGTTGACGGCAACGATGATTGGGACGTTCGCCGCCTTCGCGTGAGAAATCGCTTCTTCTGTCTGTGGCATGACACCATCATCTGCTGCGACAACGATAATGGCGATATCCGTCACTTCAGCTCCACGGGCACGCATCGTCGTAAAGGCGGCGTGACCTGGTGTGTCGAGGAATGTGATTTTTTTACCGTTGATATCAACTTGGTACGCACCGATATGCTGCGTGATCCCACCAGCTTCGCCAGCGACGACTTTCGTGTTCCGGATCGAGTCGAGCAACGTCGTTTTACCATGGTCGACGTGACCCATGATTGTGACGACGGCAGGACGCTCAATGAGGTCGTACTCAGAGAAGTCGATTTCTACTTCTTCGAAGTCCGTCTCATCGATGATGACTTCTTTTTCGACTTCGAAACCGAATTCAGTTGCGAGCAATTCGATCGTCTCGTCATCGAGTGTTTGGTTGATCGTCGCCATGACGCCAAGACCCATCAATTTCATGATGATCTCGTTTGGCTTTTTATCCATCTTCGCCGCGAGATCCGATACGCTGAGGACATCCTCGTACTTGATGACGTTGCCCATTTCAGACTCTTGCGCTAAACGAGATGCTTTACGCTGGCTCGTTTTTGAATTTGGATCTGCTTCTAACGGGATTGCCGCTTTTGCAGGCTTCCCTTTAAATTTACCGCCGCGCTTTTTGTTGCGGTTATCGTTACGGTTGTTGCCGAAACGGTTGCCACCACGGTTTCCCGCTTGATTGCTCGGGGCGCTAGAAGTTTGTGGACGAGCTTTCGGTGCTTCTTTTTTCTCTGCTTCTTGTTTCGCAGCAGGCTTCGCTTCAGCCGGCTTCGACTCAGCAGGTTTTTCTTGCTTCTCAGCCGAACGATATTTCTCAGGGTTGAAGACACGGTCGAGTTGCTTGACCGACTCATCATCCAATACAGCCATGTGATTTTTCACCGACTTGTTCATCTTCTCGAGCTGAGTAATGACTTGTTTACTTGTTACATTCTGTTCTTTTGCAAATTCATAGACGCGTTTTCCCAAAGCATCCACCTCCGTTAATAGTTAAGAGAGAAGTTGCTTAAGCTTGTTCGCAAATCCGGATTCTGTCACAGACACGACGACTCGCATGTCTTTACCTAAAGCAGCTCCGATTGTATGTCGGTCGCTCACTTCGATTAATGGAACACCATACGATGTACATTTGTCGGTAATCCGTTTTCTCGTCGACGCTCCCGCGTCTCCGGCAAGAATGACGAGCTTGGCTCGGCCAGCCCGTACATCCTTCAAGACAAACTCTTCTCCCATCGTTACCTTCCTCGCACGTGAGGCGAGGCCTAACAATGATTCCCACTGACTCATGATTCGGCACCTGTGACAGCTTGTTCTAGCTGTTCATAAAGTGTCTCGCTCGTCTTTACTTTCAGATGATGATCAAGCGTTCGTTTTTTCTCTGCTAAACGAATCACATCGATATCTCTTGACAAATACGCGCCACGACCGTTCAGTTTGCCGGTCGTGTCGATGACGACGTCGCCTTCCGGCGTCCGTACGACACGAATCAAATCGTTCTTTGGCAACATCTCTTGAGTGATCACACATTTACGCAAAGGAAGTTTCTTTTGCTTCATGGTCATTCCTCTTCTTTTACCGCGGTTGGTTCGAGCGTCACATCAACCGAGTCAGTCTGTTCAACTTCATTGTGAACAATTTCTGGCGTTGATTCAACTTTTTCGGCATACGTATCGAACAAGTTCATGCTCTCTGCATCCGTCTCACTCTTAATATCAATTTTCCAACCTGTCAACTTGGCGGCGAGGCGCGCGTTTTGACCGCGTTTCCCGATCGCGAGCGACAATTGATAGTCCGGCACGACGACTGTCGTCGACTTGTTCGGTTCATTGACGTATACGTCAACGACTTGAGCCGGGCTGAGTGCGTTTTTAACGAACTCTTTTGGATCGTTCGACCAACGGACGATGTCGATCTTCTCACCGTTCAATTCATCGACAATCGTCTGGACACGTTGCCCTTTTGGACCGACACATGCGCCGACTGGATCGACGATGTCTGAGTGGACCGCGATTTTCGAACGGTCTCCCGCTTCACGCGACACCGACATGACGTCGACCGTCCCGCTCGCGATTTCTGGAACTTCGAGTTCGAACAAACGACGAAGTAGGCCAGGATGTGTCCGCGACACTTGAATCGCCGCGCCAGAACCTTTCGTCGTCGAGTCAACTTTCGTCACGTATACTTTGATGCGTTCATGAATCTTATACGACTCGTTCGGCATTTGTTCGTTCGGCGTCAACACCGCCTCGATGTTATTCTCTAAACCGATGTACAAGTTGCGCGGGTCAAACCGCTCGACGATCCCTGTCATGATCTCATCTTCTTTATCGACGAAGTGGTTGTAGATGCGTTCGCGCTCGGCTTCACGCATCTTTTGCGTGACGACTTGTTTGGCCGTCATCGCTGCGACACGACCAAAGTCGCTCGGTGTCACTTCTTCTTTATGGAAGTCCCCTAACTCAAAGTTCGGGTCGATTTCGTGCGCTTCTTCAAGCGAAAGCTGTTGGTCCGGATGCGTCAGGCGTTCAACGACTTCGAGAAGCGCGAACACGCGAATGTCACCTGTCACTTGGTCAAACTCAACTTTGACGTGCTCGTTCGGGTTGGCGACGTTTCGGCGATATGCCGAAATGAGCGCCTGTTCAAGCGCGTCGATGATGATTTCTTTCTCGATCCCTTTTTCTTGTGCAATCTGTTCGATTGTTGTGAGTAATTGTGGCCCCATCTTTACCTCTCCTTAACTAAACGTGACCGCTAGGCGGGCTTGTGCAATTTTATCAACCGGTAGTGATATCGCTTTTTTTCTAGTCTTGATGCGCGTTTCGACAACTGCGGTCTCGCCGTCGTACTCCGTCAAAATGCCCTCGAACTCTTTGGCACCTTCAATCGGGGCAAACGTTTTAATGTAGACGTTTTTCCCGATCGCCCGCTCAAAGTCAGTCGGCTTTTTAAGTGGTCGTTCGGCACCGGGACTCGAGACGTCAAGATAATAGGCTTGTTCGATTGGATCGGTAGCGTTTAATTTCTCCGAGAGTTGCTCGTTGATGTTGACGCAATCATCTAAATCGACGCCCCCCGGTTTATCGATATAGACGCGCAAGAACCAGTCTGGCCCTTCTTTCACGAATTCAACATCGACCAATTCCATGTTCGCTTGCTCGACAATCGGCAACGCGATTGTTTCGACGACTTCTGTTATTTTGGACACTCTCATCCCTCCTTCTGGCTTTTACATACAAGAAAGGAGTAGGGTTCCCTACTCCTTTCCGTCGTAGTATCCAACATTGTTCGATACCAATATATCATATTTTCCCGCTTTTTCGCAACTTACACCCCAAAATCAAAGAACGAAAGTTGGTTCTCGTCAGGCAGGCCTTCGAGACATTTCATCGTATCGAGCGTCTCGATAATCGTCTTCGACAATTTCGCCCGTTTCCGGAGATCCTCTTTTGACAAGAACTGACCTTCGGCACGCGCCTCGACAATCGCTTTCGCCGCGTTCGTCCCGAGTCCATCGACAGCGTTGAACGGTGGAATGAGCGTGTTGCCTTCAATCAAGAACTCGGTCGCATTCGAACGGTAAAGATCGATGTTTTGGAATTTCATGCCACGTTCGAGCATCTCAAGTGCGAGTTCGAGCACGGTGTGAAGCCCTTTATCTTTTGCCGTGGCGTCGAAGCCTTTCTCCCGGATATCAGACATCGCCTTGCGGACGGCCTGAGACCCTTTGATCATCGCCGACAAATCAAAATCGCCGGCGCGGACCGTAAAGTATGTCGCGTAATACAGAATCGGGTGGTGCACTTTGAAGTAAGCAATCCGGACGGCCATGAGCACGTACGCGGTCGCATGTGCTTTCGGGAACATGTATTTGATCTTCTTACAAGAAGAGATATACCATTCCGGGACGCTGTTCTCCCGCATCTCTGACTCCATATCGTCAGACAAACCTTTCCCTTTACGGACCGACTCCATGATTTTAAAGGCGAACGATGGCTCAAGTCCGGCGTAGATCAAGTAGACCATAATGTCGTCACGACACCCGATGACGTCTTTCAGTTCACACGTCCCGTTATAGATCAACTCGTTCGCATTCCCGATCCAAACGTCCGTCCCGTGAGACAGACCTGAAATTTGGACGAGCTCTGAGAACGTGGACGGTTTCGTCTCTTCAAGCATTTGGCGAACGAACTTCGTCCCAAACTCAGGAATACCGAGCGTCCCTGTTTTTGACTCGATTTGCTCCGGTGTGACACCGAGCACTTCAGGTGACGAAAAGATTTTCATGACGGTCGGATCATCCGTCGGAATCGTCAACGGGTCGATGCCTGATAAGTCTTGGAGCATCCGGATGACGGTCGGGTCATCGTGTCCGAGAATGTCGAGCTTGAGCAAGTTGTCGTGAATCGAATGGAAGTCGAAGTGTGTCGTCTTCCATTCAGACGTTCGATCGTCGGCCGGATACTGGATTGGCGAGATTTCGGAGATGTCCATATAGTCCGGGACGACGATAATCCCGCCTGGATGCTGCCCGGTCGTCCGTTTGACACCGGTGACACCCGAGACGAGACGATCGACTTCGGCGTTCCGGTAAATCTTATCGTTTTCGGTCGCATAGCCTTTCACATATCCGTACGCCGTCTTGTCGGCAATCGTCCCGATCGTCCCGGCACGATAGACGTACTCTTCTCCGAACAACACTTTCGTGTACGCGTGAGCGTGAGGCTGGTACTCACCTGAGAAGTTCAAATCGATATCTGGTACTTTGTCCCCTTTAAAGCCAAGGAACGTCTCGAACGGGATATCGTGTCCGTCTTTCGTATACCACGTCCCACACTCCGGACATTGCTTGTCCGGAAGATCGTACCCGGACCCAACCGATCCGTCATTAAAGAAGTGAGAGTGTTGACACTTCGGACAGACATAATGCGGTGGTAGTGGATTGACCTCCGTGATCTCGGTCATCGTCGCGACGAGACTCGACCCGACCGATCCCCGTGAACCGACGAGGTAACCGTCGTCGAGTGACTTCTTGACGAGTTTATGTGAGATCAAATAGATGACGGCGAAACCGTGGCCGATGATTGATTTCAGTTCCTTCTCGAGCCGGGCCTCGACGATCTCCGGAAGCTCGTCCCCGTAAATCGAGCGGGCCATGTCATAACTCATATTGCGGACCTCGTCATCCGCCCCTTCGATTTTCGGCGTATACAGTTCATCCGGGATAATTTGAATCGCTTCAATCTGGTCGGCGATTGCGTTCGGATTCGTGATGACAATCTCCCGTGCGAGCTCGTCACCTAAAAATTTAAACTCTTCCATCATTTCTTTCGTCGTCCGGAAATGGGCATGAGGCAACTCTTTTCTCGTGTTAATGAAGTTGGCCCCGCCTTGCGTCCGGATCAGGATTTCGCGATACGACCGATCCGTCCGGTCCAGGTAATGGACGTTCCCGGTCGCACAGACCGGAAGTCCCGCTTGACCTGCCACGCGAATGATCCGTTTGATGATATCACGAAGTTCAAGCTCGTTCGCGACGATTTCTTTATCGATCAGATGCATATAAAGTGCCGGCGGATGAATCTCGATGAAGTCATAAAATGCCATCATCTTCTCGAGCTCTTCGTCCGACTTGTTCAAGGCGGCGTCAAAGATCTCGCCGTTGTCGCACGCCGAGCCGATGAGCAGCCCTTCTCGGCGCTTCTCGATCTCAGAACGCGGCATCCGAGCCATCCGGAACAAGTAGTCGATGTGCGACAACGAAATCAACTCATACAAGTGACGCAATCCTGGTTTTTTCGTCTTCGCGTAAACCGTCGCATGAAACGGACGGATCTTCGAGACGTCACTGCCGACTTTCGCGTTCAGTGACCGATGCGTCTGCATCTCGAACATCTGTTTAGCCAAATCGAGCAACTTCATGAGCAGGTACGCCGTCGCCTCGGCGTCATAGATGGCCCGGTGATGCTGAGTCAATTCGATATCAAACCGCTTGGCGAGCGTGTTGAGACGGTGGTTTTTGAGCGTCGGTAAAATCGTCCGGGCCAGTTCAAGCGTATCGATGACCGGATAATCGTCCGGCTCATGTCCTCCGCTTCGGAGCGTCGCCTCGAGAAAGCTCATATCGAAAGAGGCGTTATGAGCGACGAGAATCCCGTCGCCACACCAGTCGACGAACTGTTTCGCGATCACTTCTGGGTCGGGCTGCCCGTGGACCATGTCATCGGTGATCCCGGTCAGTTCGATCGTCGTCGCCGAGAGTTGATGCTTCGGGTCGGCGAACGCTTCGAACCGGTCGATGATCTCACCGTCTTTAATCTTGACGCCGGCGAGTTCGATGATTTTGTTGTAGACGGCCGACAGACCGGTCGTCTCGACGTCGAACACGACGTACGTCGCCTCGTCGAGCGAGACGTCGGTCGGATGATACGCGACAGGCACGCCGTCATTGACGACGTTCGCCTCGACACCGTACAAGATTTTAATGTCGTTCTTTTTCCCGGCATAATATGCTTCCGGGAACGACTGCACACCGGCATGATCGGTGATGGCGATGGCGCGATGACCCCACTTGGCAGCCCGGGCGACGAGCGCCGACACGTTCGTGACCGCATCCATCTGGCTCATCTGCGTATGGGCGTGCAGTTCGACGCGCTTCTCCCCGGCCCATTCGTCACGCTTCGGTTCGACTTTCACTTCTTGGAGCTGCGACGCCATCATGCACAGTTCGCGCATGAAGCTATCGTCTTCGACTCGTCCGGCCGCTTGAATCCACATGCCTTTTTTGACGGCACTGAGCATACGGTCGTCATCATCGTCACGTGCAAACACTTTGACGATGAGCGAATCGGTATAGTCGGTCATCTTGATCGTGAATAGCTTCTTCCCGCTCTTCAACTCTTTCCGTTCTGCTGAAAACACGAGTCCACGGATGGCGACACGGCGTTCTTCTTCGATGATCGTCTTGATCGGGACGATCTCGTCTTTGATCAAGGCGCCCATCCGCACTTCCGTGATCGGCTCATCGTTCGATTCGGTCGCTTTGGCGAACTGAGCCGCGAGTGCGAGTTTCGCCTGTTCGATATCTTCTTGGACGACTTGTTCACGCAACGCCTGATTCGCTTCCGCGTCTTCTGAGAAACTCGCTTGGCACGGCTTTTTCGTAAACCCGTAAGCACTGTAGAGCGCTTGAACTTCTTGGCACAGCTCTTTATCGACGTAGCTCGCCTCAGGTGCGGAGCGGACGGGAATGAGCAACTTGTTTTGCTCGAAGCGCGGTTTGACAGTTGCGAAATAGCTTCGCATCGCCCCCGACACTTGACTGAGCTCACTGACGATGCGCGGCCAGTAGTCGATATAATCCTGCTCGCTTCCACCCGTCTCTGTCGTAAAACGAGCGTACACTTCATCGGCAAACGTCGCATACCGATTCTCGACCCGACTCATGAACAATTGATAAACCTCATATGGTAACACTTGGCGGATCTTGAAGTAAAACGTCCACGTCCGTCGTTGCTTATTGACGACAAGACGCGATAGTTCCGCTCCGTCGAACTGATCACTCTCTGTCGTGATCCCGAGATCCGTCAACAGTAATTGCATCTTTTGATTTGCTTCCACGGGTAAGTCGTCCCCCCCTTTTATATGACAATGTCGAAAAATGAAGGTGACGGCAAGAAACCGTCACCTTCATCGATCAATGCGTCTCGTTTAGCTGCGCGACAATCACTTGCGGCAACTCTTCTACCGTCGTTTCAATCACTTCGCCCGTAGCACGGACTTTCACTTCGACGATGCCTTCGCCGGCTTTCTTCCCGACGTTGATACGAATCGGCAAGCCGATCAAGTCAGCGTCGGCAAATTTAACGCCGGCCCGTTCTTTGCGGTCGTCGTACAATACATCATACTTCGACGATAGTTCATCGTAAAGTCGATTCGAAAGTTCGAGTTGCGTTTCGTCTTTCGCGTTGATCGCGATCAAGTGCAGATCAAACGGTGCGACACTCTTCGGCCAAACGATGCCGCGGTCGTCGTGATGCTGTTCGACGATCGCCGAAAGCGTCCGCGAAACACCGATGCCGTAACAACCCATGATGAGTGGTTCCGCCCGGCCTTCTTCGTTCAAGAACGTCGCGCCCATCGCTTCTGAGTAACGCGTGCCGAGTTTGAACACTTGACCGACCTCGATCCCACGTGCGAACCGGACTGGACCAGATTCGTCTGGTGCCAAGTCGCCTTCGACGACGAAGCGGAGGTCATGATACGTCAAGTGCGACAAGTCGCGTTCTGCATTGACGTGCATGAAGTGCGTGTTCGCAACGTTGGCGCCACATACCGCATCGACTAAATATTTAACGGCGTAATCCGCGACGACTTTGACCGGTGAGTTGATCGGTCCGAGCGTCCCTGGTTCACAGCCGAACAATTCAATGATCTTCGACTCGTCTTCCATTTGGATATCGAGTCCGCCAAGGGCGTTCTTCACTTTGACATCGTTCGCTTCGTGATCGCCGCGAACGATCGCCATGACCGTCTCGCCGTCGACGTTGAACAACACCGACTTGATCGTCGTGTTCGTCTCCACGTCCAAGAAACGCGCCACGTCTTCGATCGTCTTATGCTCTTTCGTATCGACTTGCTCGAGCTCGAGCACAACACCCGCTTGCATGTCGTAACGGTCCAGTGTTTCCGCCATCTCGATGTTCGCCGCGTATGACGACGAGTCCGTGTAGACGATCGTATCCTCACCGATTTCGGCGAGCGCCTGGAATTCGTGCGTGTCTTTCCCGCCAATCGCGCCTGAATCGGCCACGACCGGACGATACTTCAAACCGGCGCGGTCAAAGATGCGCGAATAAGCGTTATACATGTTGTCGTACTCTTCGTCCAAATCAGCCTGTGTGGCGTGGAACGAGTAGGCATCTTTCATCAAAAACTCACGTCCACGTAATAATCCGAACCGCGGACGACGCTCATCGCGATACTTCGTCTGAATCTGGTACAAGTTGACCGGTAACTTCTTATACGAGTTCAACTCGTCACGGACGATCGACGTGATCAACTCTTCGTGAGTCGCTCCAAGTGCGAAACGGCGGTCATGACGGTCCGTCAAACGCATCAGTTCAGGTCCGTAGATGTCCCAACGTCCCGTCTCTTCCCATAGCTCCGCTGGTTGGATCGCCGGCATGAGCAGTTCTTGCGCCCCGGCCCGGTTCATCTCTTCACGGATGATCGTTTGAATATTTTGTAACACACGATGACCGAGTGGTAAATAAGAGTAGATCCCCGCTGCATTTTGTCGAATAAATCCACCGCGCACGAGAAGTTGATGGCTGACAGCTTCAGCGTCAGCAGGAACCTCTCTCAAAGTAGGCATAAGCAATCTCGATTGTTTCATAAATATCAACGTTTCCCTTCTCTAACACAGTCTATTTGAAAAATGATTGGATATCGTTCCAAGTGACGATGAGCATGAGTAGCATAAGCAGGGCAAATCCGATAAAGTGGACGAACCCTTCTTTTTTTGGATCGATCGGTCGACCACGCACTGCCTCGAACAACAAGAAGATGAGTCGTCCCCCGTCAAGCGCCGGAAGTGGCAACAAGTTGAAGATCGCCAAGTTGACGGATAAAAGTGCCGTCCAGTTGAGCAACATGATGAAACCGCTCGCTGCCACTTCGTCGGTCATGCGGACAATCCCGACCGGACCTGCGAGTTGATCGACTCCAACTTGGCCGGTCACTAAATCACCGACCGCAGAGAAAATCAATGTCGACATCGTCCACGTCGTCTCAGCTCCTGTTGTGAACGCTTTTGTCGGTGATCGCTCGAGCGCATTTGTCACGCCAAGGATACCGACCGTCTCACCATTTTGTTCGACTGCTTGAGGTGTGAGCGTTACCGTTTGTTCCTCACCCGCCCGAATATAGGTCACCTCGGTCGGTGTATCGGCACGATCGGCCAAAACCGTTCTCAAATCGAGCCAGTTATCAATCGTCTCACCCTCGATCGAGACGATTTCGTCTCCGGTGACGAGCCCGGCTTGATCAGCCGCTGAATCCGGTTGTACCGTCCCGATTTGACCGTCGTCTGTCGGTGTACCTTGCACGAGACCGACAATGACGAGCAAGACGAAAGCAAGGACGAAGTTCATGGCCGGGCCAGCTGCGATCGCGAGCACTCGCTTCCAAACTGATTGCGCTCCGAACGTGCGGTCGTACGGTGCGATTTGAATCTCCATACCTTGATCGACGAGGAGTGTGTCGCGCTCGAGTGTGTACACCCGCACTTCTTCGTCGACGAGCAATTGAATCTTCAATTCACGGATCGAATCGAACTTGTCGACCGTGCCGACGACGTGTACATCCGTCGCTTGGTCCGGTTGGAAATAGACGCGGTCGACTGTGCCAGCGCTCGTTAACCGGAGCCCGACTTGTTGACCGGCCTTCACTTCGATCGGCTCGAAATCCTCACCCGCCATCTTGACGTAACCACCGATCGGCAATAAGCGAATCGTATAGAGCGTCTCATTCTTTCTGAACGAAAAGATTTTCGGTCCAAACCCGATTGCAAATTCATGACAGAGAATCCCTGCCCGTTTCGCCATGACGAGGTGTCCCCATTCATGAACTGAAATGAGCACCCCAAACATCAAAACGATGGCGATAAAAGTTTGCATGATCTATTTCCCACCTTCACTTTCGTTGCTGAATTTGTTCACGAACCGATTGATCGACTTGAAGGATCTGCTCAAGCGTCGGTTCTACAATGACTGTATGTGCATCCATCGCTTGCGCGACGATCGATTCAATCTCGACGAACGCAATCTTTCCGTTCAAGAACAAATCGACAGCCGTTTCGTTAGCCGCATTCAACACGGTCGGCATTGAACCACCTTGACGACCTGCTTCATACGCTAGTCGAAGAGCCGGATAGCGATCTAAATCGGCTTCCGCAAAATGGAGCGTTCCGATTTCTCTCAAGTTTAACCGCTTGTTCCCTTCGATTTCAAGCCGTTTCGGGGTAGAGAGCGCATAGAGGATCGGTCCCCGCATATCGGGGTTTCCGAGTTGCGCCATGACTGCTGCGTCTTTAAACTCGACCATCGAGTGAATGATCGACTCCCGATGGAGCACCACTTCAATATCATTATAATCGATATCGAACAACCAGTGCGCTTCGATGACTTCGAGCCCTTTGTTGAACATCGTCGCCGAATCGATTGTGATTTTTGCACCCATCGACCAGTTCGGATGATTGAGCGCTTCTTCGACGGTCACGCTCGCTAATTCAGCGCGTGTCTGATCACGGAAACTTCCGCCAGAGGCCGTCAAAATGATTTTTGAAACGTCCTCACGACGTTCTCCGTTCAGGCATTGGTAGATGGCCGAGTGTTCACTGTCGACCGGAAGCAAACTGACGCCGTGCTCTTTGACGGCGGCCATGACGAGATGTCCGGCTGTGACGAGCGTTTCTTTGTTCGCCAAGGCGATATCTTTACCGGCTTTAATGGCGGCAAGCGTCGGCTCTAAGCCGACTGCCCCGACGACGGCCGTGACGACCACATCGGCCCGCTCAGCGGTCGCACATTCGATCAACCCTTCGAGTCCGATAAAAAAGAGTGGTTCGTATGTAAGGCGTGGCTTGAGCTGTTCGAGTACCTCGATCGTTTTGGCTGATACGTATTTCGGGCGAAGGCGGTTGATCCATTCCTCGGCTACCTCGACGTTCGTTCCGAACGCGTACGCCTCAAGTTCAAACAAGTCGGGGTGCTGCTCGATCACGTCGCACGTCTGTACGCCGATCGAACCAGTCGCCCCGATTAAGCTGATTCGCTTCATCTTGACACTCCTTTTACAACAAATTGAAAATCCAAATGACGGTGAATACCGCGATCATACTATCAAACCGGTCTAAAATGCCACCATGTCCCGGTAATAGATGTCCAGAATCTTTTACGCCAAACTGACGTTTGTACGCTGATTGTACCAAATCACCGAGCTGGCCGACGACAGAAACGACAACCGCTAAGACGAGCACTTCGACGAGCGGTAGGACCGGTTCAATCAAGACATAGACGACACCGACGACCACAGCTGAAACAATACCGCCGACAGCTCCTTCGATCGTCTTGTTCGGGCTGATCGAGGGCCACAGTTTCGTCTTACCGATTGCTTTCCCCGTGAAATAAGCACCCGAGTCGGTCGCCCAAATGATAAATAAGACGAGCAATACTTTCGCCAGCCCGTCTTCAGACAGACGGACGAGGGCAAAGCTTGAAAACCCGATGACGAGATAAACAGCCGAGACGAAATAAAAACTCGCATCTTCATATGTGAAACGGTTTTTCGTGACGACCGTCCAAAAGAGAAGCAGCATTAACCCGAGCACCATCCATTGACTCGACGAAATCGGAAGTTCACTCGTCAACAACTGCCGTTCTAAGAGCATCATGACGAACGGGAACGCTACGAGCAACGATGTCACGAGGAACGGGAACGCTGTCAACTTATGTTCACGCATCATCGTAAACTCGCTCAAACCGATCAAAGCGAGCACGCCCATCAAGATGACGAACGGGCTGCCGCCAAGGGCGATCAAGCTGACAAAGATGGCGCCGGCCCAAAGTCCGGTAATAATTCGTGTTTTCATATTACACTCCACCAAACCGACGCGTACGTGTATTGTACGCTTCGATTGCTTCGACGAAGTGCTCACGTTTGAACTCGGGCCACAATACGTCTGTGAAGTGGAGTTCGGCATACGCCCCTTGCCAGAGCAGGAAGTTCGATAACCGTTGTTCACCGCTCGTCCGAATGATCAAATCGACATCTTGCATATTCGTCATGAGCCGCTCTCCGATCATTGACTCGTCGATCTCATCTGGATTGATTTGTCCGGCCGACACGTCGCGCGCAATGTTACGCATCGCTTGGATGAGTTCGTCACGGCCGCCATAGTTCAACGCGAAGACGAGGTCTAACCCCGTGTTCGTCGCGGTACGTGTGCGCGCTTCCTCGACCGCCTCACGTGTTCCACGCGGTAGTTTCGACACGTCACCGGCGACGAGCACTCTGACGTTTTGTTCGTCGAGTTCTTTTAAGTCGGTCTCTAAAAATTGCTTCGGCAACTTCATCAAAAAATTGACTTCTTCTTCTGGACGCGTCCAGTTTTCAGTCGAGAACGCGTAAAGCGTCAGCGACTTGATGCCGAGCTCTTGAGCCGTCCGGACTGATTCACGGACCGATTTCATCCCTTCCCGGTGACCCATGATGCGCGGGAGCCCGCGTTTCTTCGCCCAACGGCCGTTTCCGTCCATGATGATGGCGACATGTTCGGGGATGCTCAATTCCGCCTCAGTCTTCGTTTTAGGATTCACCCATTTAAACATAGTCTATCCTCCTGATTGTATGAAAGAGGGACCCTTTCAGTAAAAGGGTCCCCACACAGCTTTTTGGTATACCACTTCCGTGATTATACTTCCATGATCTCTTTTTCTTTGACCGCTGCAGACTCATCAATCTTTTTGATGTAGGAATCCGTTAACGTTTGAACGTCGTCCGCGTAACCGCGGAGGTCGTCTTCTGTCAAATCACCATCTTTTTCAAGCTTCTTCAAGTTCTCGTTCGCGTCACGACGAACGTTACGAACCGCAACTTTCGCTTCTTCCGCATACTTCTTCGTGATTTTAACGAGTTCTTTCCGGCGCTCTTCCGTCAAAGCAGGGATCGCTAAACGGATGACTGTCCCGTCCGAAGATGGCGACAGACCGAGATCCGCTCTTTGAATCGCTTTCTCGACTTCCGTCACGAGCGACTTGTCCCAAGGTTGGATCAACAAAAGACGAGCTTCCGGCGTGTTGATGTTCGCTACTTGGTTGAGCGGCGTTGGCACACCGTAGTAGTCGACTTGGACCGGATCCAAAATCGATGCACTGGCGCGTCCGGTGCGGAGCGTCCCAAAATCACGTTTTAATGATGTATGGGCTTTAACCATCTTTTCTTCAGCCGTTTTCATAACTTCGTTTGCACTCATGAATTGATTCCTCCCACTACCGTCCCGATATGTTCCCCGAGAACGACACGTTTGATATTTCCTTCTTCAAGCAATGAGAATACAATCAGCGGAATATGGTTGTCCATGCATAGTGATGTCGCTGTCGAGTCCATGACTTGGAGACCGTCTTTTAAGACGTCCAAGTATGTGAGTGACTCGTATTTGACCGCATCCGGGACAAGTTTCGGGTCTGCCGAGTAGACGCCATCGACGTTGTTTTTCCCCATTAAGATGACATCAGCTTCGATCTCGGCTGCCCGGAGCGCTGCTGTCGTATCTGTCGAGAAGTATGGGTTACCC
This sequence comes from Exiguobacterium sp. SH1S21, assembly GCF_004337175.1. Classification (NCBI taxonomy): domain Bacteria; kingdom Bacillati; phylum Bacillota; class Bacilli; order Caryophanales; genus Exiguobacterium; species Exiguobacterium sp. SH1S21. The sequence goes on from NZ_SJUY01000003.1 coordinate 117,171, forward strand.
GTCCCTGCTGCAAAGATGACGACCCGGCCTTTTTCAAGGTGGCGCATCGCCCGACGGCGGATATACGGTTCAGCAACTTGACGCATTTCAATTGATGTTTGGACGCGGGTTTGGACACCGTGTGTTTCGAGGCTGTCTTGAAGTGCAAGCGAGTTAAGTACAGTTGCGAGCATGCCCATGTAATCGGCATTGGCCCGGTCCATACCGAGTTCGCTTCCCGTCTTTCCGCGCCAGATGTTTCCGGCACCTACGACGACCGCTACTTCGACGCCCATGGCGACTAACTCTTTAATCTGTCCAGAAATCGAGTTGACGATTGCCGGATCGATTCCGTATCCTTGATCTCCTGCGAGCGCTTCTCCACTCAATTTTAACACAATTCTCTTATATTTCGGTTCCATACTTTGCCTCCTCATGCTTGAAAAAAGGGAACACGCTCCCTTAACGAACTAACTCAAGGTTATACAGACGTGTTCCCAATTTTAATTGCATCATCATACATGACGCAGATTATTTTTTAAGTTGGTTCATTACTTCTTCAGCAAAGTTTTCTTCGCGTTTTTCCATACCTTCTCCAACTTCGAAACGTACGAACGAGTTGATACGGCCGCCTTTAGACTCTACGTATTTTCCAACTTTGAAGTCAGCGTCTTTGACGAACGTTTGGTCGACGAGGCAGATTTCTTCGAAGTACTTGTTCATGCGTCCCGCGATCATCTTCTCGACGATGTTAGCAGGTTTGCCTTCGTTGATTGCTTGTTCAGTCAAGACTTTCTTCTCGCGCTCTGCTTCTTCAGCCGAGACTTGGTCACGTGTCGCGTAAAGTGGGTTAGCTGCTGCTACGTGCATAGCTACATCTTTCGCTACTGACTCATCTGTCGTGCCGTCGATGACGACGACCGAACCGATGCGTCCGCCCATGTGAAGGTAAGTGCCGAATACAGCGTCGTCCGCTTTTTCAAGAACAGCGATGCGACGGAGCGAGATTTTCTCTCCGATTGTCGATGCTTCTTCTTGAATGTGAATCTCAAGCGTTTTACCAGCCACGAATTCAGCAGCAAGTGCTGCTTCAACTGTTGTCGCTCCTGAAGCGAGAACTGCTTTCGCCACGTCGCTGACGAGTGTTTGGAACTTCTCGTTTTTCGCAACGAAGTCCGTTTCTGAGTTGACTTCGACGAGAGCAGCTTTGTTGCCTTCAACCGCTACTGCTGTCAAGCCTTCAGCTGCGATACGATCGCCTTTAGCTGCTGCTTTAGCAATCCCTTTTTCACGAAGGAAGTCGATTGCCGCTTGCATGTCACCATCTGTTTCAGTGAGTGCTTTCTTGCAATCGAGCATACCTGCTCCTGTTTTTTCACGAAGTTCTTTTACCATTGCTGCTGTAACTGCCATCGGAAATTCCTCCTTGTAAAACTTACATTTTTTTAAAATAAAAGCACTAGGCTTCGAATAGACTATTTCCTAAAAAAAGGTGATAAAAGGCTTTCCCTTTATCACCTGTTGTCTAACTGATTACTCAGCTTCTGTAGCTTCAGCTTCTGGAGCTACAGCTTCTTCAGCAACTTCTTCTTCGCCTTGCTTCGCTTCGATGATCGCATCAGCCATCTTAGAAGTGAGCAATTTAACCGCACGAATTGCATCGTCGTTCGCTGGGATAACGTAGTCGATTTCATCTGGGTCACAGTTTGTATCGACAATCGCAACGATTGGGATGTTCAATTTGTGAGCTTCTGCAATCGCGATCCGCTCTTTGCGTGGGTCAACGATGAAGAGAGCGTCAGGAACGCCTGGCATATCTTTGATTCCGCCGAGGAACTTCTCAAGACGTGTCATTTCTTTTTTCAAGATGATGACTTCTTTTTTAGGAAGTACTTCGAACGTGCCGTCAGCTTCCATTTTCTCAAGTTGCTTCAAGCGGTTAATACGCTTTTTGATTGTTGAGAAGTTTGTGAGTGTTCCACCCAACCAACGCTCATTGATGAAGTACATACCTGAACGGAGTGCTTCTTCTTTGATTGTATCTTGAGCTTGTTTTTTCGTACCTACGAAGAGGACGTTTCCGCCTTCTGCCGCGAGTTCACGAACGAAGTTGTAAGCTTCGTCTACTTTTTTAACCGTCTTTTGAAGGTCGATGATGTAGATTCCGTTACGCTCCGTGAAGATGTATTTCGCCATTTTTGGGTTCCAACGACGTGTCTGGTGACCGAAGTGTACACCAGCTTCGAGCAATTGCTTCATTGAGATTACTGCCATGATAAATTTCCTCCTTGTGGTTTAAAAAAGTCCTCCGCCTCGTTCATCGTTGTACTCCGACCTTTCGGCACCGAGGAATACCATCCCGAGACGTGTGTGATGTGTTTAACACCGAAAATTACTATAGCACATGTCGCCGAATCCGGCAACTCTCACTTTTGTCGAAGTTTCGCATAAAGCGCCACTTCGCCTTCCCCTTTTCCGAGGAGACGTGCCGTGTCGCGGACTGAATGACGGAGCAACACCTCTTCAACGCTCGGGTTAACCGCGCCGTCTTCAGACGTTTCAGTTTCTGTCTCGGCGATTTCAGCCGAGGTCGGTTTTGACGATTCAGGCGCGTCGTTTTTCACAACATCGCTCATCGATTCCATGAATGACAAGAGCAGCGCCTCTGTCTCGCGTTTCTCGCTTTCGAGCCGATTGACGCGTTCGTTCAATGTCTTGATCTGCCGGAAACCGATCAACAGACCATAGGCAATCACGATCCCCGCGATCAGCAACACAAAAGTCATCCCTTCACCTCCTCACGATGTCTTCTCTTCTAGATACGAGCGGCCTAGCGCCAGTTTGAGTGTCTTTAACGCCTTCGAATGAATCTGTGAGATGCGGGAAGTCGATAATTCTAACACTTCCCCAATCTCCGTCAATGTCAACTCGTCAAAATAAAATAACGAGACGACAAGACGTTCTTTTTCAGAAAGATGATCAATCTCGGTCGTCAGCACGTCGACTAACTCGCGTTGCAATAACGTGTCTTCCGGTTTTTCCGAATCGGGGTCAAAGTACGTGACCGACATGACTTTTCCTTCTTCTTGGAGCGTCACCGCCTCGTCAATCGACAACATGTTTGCGAAATACCCTTCCGCCATCGCCTTTTCGATATCAGCGATCGGAAGCGCGCACGCGTCGGCCAATTCTTCTTTCGTCGGGGCACGGTGCAGCTTTTGCTCGAGTTGTTCGGCGACATGGTCAATCTTCTTCACGCGCTCTCGTACCGAGCGCGGCAGCCAATCGATTTTTCGAAGTCCGTCGATAATGGCGCCCCGAATCCGGAAAGCCGCATACGTATCGAATTTATTATTATGTTCCGGATCATATTTCATGAGGGCATCGTACAATCCCATGTAACCCAAACTTTTCAATTCGTCGCGTTCGACGCTCTTTGGGAGCGTCACGATCATTCGTTGCACGTGATAATGGATCAGAAATTCATAATGTGATAATAATTCATTTGCCGTATCCATATCGCGGTCAGTATTCCAACGATCCCACAACTGGGTAAGCTGAGTCGTCATGTCGATCCCCCCTTATAGTTCTTTTGTTCCGATACTCACTGTCCGAATCGATAAGACGCATGTTGCAACGTCAAATTCAATCGTTCGTCCGTTATGCCCACCACAATCCTCGGCGATTAGCGGGATGTGATGTGCTTTTAAAGCGATGCGGATTGCTTCGGCATTTCGTTCCCCGATTCGCATCGCCGCGTTCTCATATTTGAATTGAAACATTTGGGCCCCACCGGCCATCTTGGCTTGCAGACGTCCTGCCCCGGCCCGTTTGAGTGACTCGACGAGCGCATCGATGGCCGTATCCGCATATTTCCCGACTTCGATCGTTTGGTGTTTCCTTGCGATCGCCGAATCTGGAAGCATGACGTGTGCCATCGCCGCCACTTGCATCCGGGCATCATACAAAATGACACCGACGCATGAGCCGAGTCCTGCCGTACGGAGCCGGTTCGGTGCTGTCGTCTGCTTCCACTCGGCAATTCCGATTTTAAGAACTTCAGCCATGGCCAAGCAACCTTCGTTGAATCCGATCTAGCGAGCCGTGCGTCGGTAAGAAGAGCACATGCCCGGCACTCACCTTCTCGTCTATCATGAAAGTTGTGTCGATATAGAGCGCGGCATCTTCTTCCGGTTGAACGGACGTGACGACAAACTCGACGATCGATCCGGCCATATCAATCGCGGTCGCCGGCACTTGAATCATGATCGGCGTATTGAGCCAGTCGCCTAACGCTCGCGCGTAGGCCCCGCTCATAATGTTACCGATCTCCTCCCACGCCGATTGACCGAGCTCGTTGTTCGATTGGAACGTGAACGGTGAACCGATCAGCGAAGCCACCATACTCTCCGCATCATCCACCGGGAACATGATCAGGATCATGCCACTGATCTCGCCTCCAAGCTCTAACAGGACAGAGGCCACATGGCGCTCCGGACCACCGACGCGGTCCGGTAAATACGTGATCGGTTCCATTTCAGCAGACGATACCGTGATGTTGACCGGCTTAGCGAGCAGTGTCGAGAGCGCGGTCGCCGCATGTCCAGAACCGATGTTCCCAAGTTCTTTTAACAAATCTTGTTCAAATTCACTCAGCATGTTGGTCCTCGAACAACGCGTTCGCATCGAGAAGCGAGAACAGCTTGTCCTCACCTTTAGCGATCGCCGTCAAGTGTGCCGAGTGCATCTCGTGGCTCGAATCCGGGATCGGTTCGATCCGGACTTCATCGCTCTCGACGACTTCGTTGGCACGATCGACGATAAAACCAGCATCGCCTTGATTCAAAGAAGCGATCAAAATCCGTGTCTCGTCTGTCGGTGCGATTTCTTCATAACCGAGGCGAAGCCTGAGGTCGATGACCGGCGTGACCACACCGCGGAGGTTGATGACGCCCTTCACGTGTGCTGGTGCGTTCGGCACCCGGGTGACAGGTTGTAACCGTTCAATCGAACGGACTGATTGGACATCGATTCCGTACGTGTTCGATGCGAGTGAAAACACTACCCATTTTTGTTCCATCTTTCTTCCTCCTTAAAAGAGATCGTTGCTATCTACGATGAGAGCGACCCGTCCATCTCCGAGAATCGTTGCCCCCGAAATAGCCGGAATGCCTTCGAGATACGTCCCGAGTGGCTTCATGACAATCTCTTGTTGACCAATCAAGTCGTTCACGACGACTCCGACGAGTTTATTACCTTTACGCACGACGACGACCGGGAACTGTGATTTTGTTTCCGAATCGATCCCGAAAATTTCTTTTAAATAAACGAGCGGGACGAGTTGTCCGCGGAAATCGAAGACACGTTCGCGATGGGCCGTCAGGATGTTGGCTTCATCGAGCAATGTCGTCTCGAGAATCGATGACAACGGGATGGCATACGTCTCGTCACCCGCTTGGACGAGCATCGCCGAGATGATTGATAACGTGAGCGGTAGACTGACTTGGAACTTGGTTCCTTGTCCAACCACGGTCTCGAGCGTGACGACACCACCGAGCGATTCGATTTTATTTTTGACGACGTCGAGTCCGACGCCACGACCTGACAAGTCTGTGACAACGTCTGCCGTTGAGAAGCCCGGTGCAAAGATGAGCATCGCGAGCTCGTTGTCTGTCATCGTCGCCGCTTCTTCAGTCGTGATGACACCACGTTCGAGCGCTTTCGACCGGACTTTATCGACATTGATTCCCGCTCCATCATCTTCAATCTCGATGAAGACACGGTTACCGCCATGGTAAGCACGAAGGGCGAGTCGCCCTTGTTGCGGTTTTCCGGCTTGGACGCGTTTGTCAGGAAGCTCGATGCCATGATCAATCGCGTTGCGAATCAAGTGGACGAGCGGATCACCGATCTCATCGATTACGGTCCGGTCGAGTTCCGTGTCAGCTCCTGAGATATCGAGTTGAACTTTTTTATGAATGTCTTTCGCGACCGAGCGGACCATCCGTGGGAACCGGTTGAACACTTGCTCGATTGGCATCATCCGCAACGTCAACACGAGTGATTGCAGTTCGTTCGTGCCACGTTTGATTTTTTCGACCGTCTCGTTGAGTTCAGGCTGTCCGACCTCGTCGGCAAGGCGTTCGAGTCGGCCGCGGTCGATGATGAATTCTTCAAACAAGTTCATGAGACGATCGATCCGTTCTAAATTGACACGAATCGTCTTCGCTTGAGCGACAGGTTGTTCTTTCGGTTCTTCTGCTTCTTGCGCTTTCGGTTTTATTTCTTGCACTGCTACCGCTTCTGCACTCACAGCAATTTCCGGCTCGCTCTCGCTCACGCTCGTAAATACCGAGACGTGGACTGTTTCAACTTCCGACACTTGCGAGACGGCGTGTTCGATGACTGCAGCCGTCTCTTGTGACAAGAACAAGACATCAAACGACAAGTCGAACTGTTCTTGCTCAATCGCTTCCGTCTCAGGGTGGGTCCGGACGACTTCACCGAGCTCTTGGAGCCGATCAAACACCATGTAAGCCCGGGCTGCTTTTAAGACGACGGCATCCGATAACTTAACATGAAGTTGGAACGCCTCAAAACCGGTCTGTTTCGCTTGTTCGATGACCGAATCCGCATACAAGTCGACAGTAAACACCGACGACTCTTCCGCCACAGCGATTTTTTGTTCCTTACCTCCGATAAACGACTGGAATGCCAAAACCGTCGCTTTGACGTCGACGTTCGTACCGGTTCCACCCGTCTCGATGTCGGCAATCATCGCTTCAATCTGTTCCATTGCGGTAAACATCGTATCAAGCAACAATTGGTTGCTCTCTTTTTTGCCTGACCGGACAAGGTCAAGGGCACTCTCCATCTCGTGTGTCAAATTGGCCACGCTTTCGTAACCCATCGTCGCCGACATCCCTTTGAGCGTATGGGCCGAACGGAAAATCTCTTGAACCGCTTCAGCACTAGCCGTCTGCTCAAATTTCATCAACTGTGTGTTGACCGATTGGATATGCTCTTGTGACTCATCCAAAAACAACCCTAAGTATTCGTTCACGTCCATCTATATTGCCTCCCTGTCGTTAGACTCGCTTCCACTGTTGCCACAAATTCCCAATCAACCGATCCATGAAGTGCCGTGGCTTCGGTGGTGTACCGGTAAGCGTTGTCAAAATACGCTCGAGCCGCCAGCTAATATCACTCTTTCGGTCAAATTGGTAAAACGGGACTTGGGCGATGACCGCTTTCCTTACAGAAGCGTCATCTGGTAAAAATCCAAGGAACCGAATCGGTTTATTCAAAAACTGTCGGCATGCGACTTCCATCCGTTCGTAACACTGGAGTGCTTCTTCCCCCGACTGCGCCCGATTGACGATGACCCCGATCGGTAAATCCGGACTTTGACGATGCACGAGTTTCGTGTACGCGTAACCATCCATCAGCGATGTCGGTTCTGGGGTCAGGATGAGAAACATCTCGTCACATCCTTCAATGAATCGTAACGATGTGTCCGTTGCTCCTGCTCCCATGTCAAACAGTACGTAATCATAAGTCGTCAGCACTTCAAGTTCACGCATTAAAAACTGCATGTCTGCTTCTGAGAATTGAACTAATGTGTCAAGTCCACTTCCCCCATGTAATATATCGACACCGTGCACGTCTTTCTGAACCGAAGACGCAAGCGGAGTCCGTGTTTTCACAGAATCGACCATCGTTTTGGACTGCGCCGCATTCAAAAGAATGTGCACGTTCGCCATCCCGATGTCGAGATCGACGATCAAGACACGTTTTCCGAGTTCGACGAGCCCGATTGCGGTATTCACGCAGACGTTCGTCTTGCCAACGCCGCCTTTTCCGCTCGCGAACGCGATTGTCGTTGGCGCGACATCCGTCTTCGCTCTTAAACGCCTTGCTTGGTCCATCGTGTCCACCCTTCCTTCTCAAGCATCTTTTGCGTCAAGATGTCTGGGTCGCCGGCGACCATATCGTCCGGCACTTCCTGGCCGTCTGTCAGCCAAGCGACGGGGAGTCCGCTCTCGCGCACCATCCGATACATCGCGTGGATATCACTCGTCTCATCCGCTTTCGTGAAGATGAGCGACCGGAGCGGCAATTTTTCAAACTGTCGGTAAATCAAATCCATGTCTTTCATTTTCGACGTCAGACTGAGCACGAGTGACAGGCTCGTCTCCGAGAAGTCGTGATGGTTATGAAACTGTTCGACGTACGCCTCGTCGCGGAAATTGCGTCCGGCCGTATCGATCAAGACGATGTCTTTTCTGGCAAACAGTTGTTTCGCCCGTTTAAAGTCGTCAAAGTCATAGGCGACCTCGACGGGGATATTTAAAATCTCGGCGTACGTCTTCAGCTGTTCGATCGCTGCGATTCGGTACGTGTCGGTCGTAATCAAACCGACCGACATCCCTTGGTCGAGCTTATAGTGGGCGGCAAGCTTCGCGAGCGTCGTCGTCTTGCCGACACCGGTCGGACCGACGAGCATGATGTAGCGCAACGCATCCGGGACCGGTAAAAAGGAACTGCGGATCTGGTCATAGACGTATTGCTCGACGACCTCTAGCGATTTAGTCGTATAGTACAGTTCGTTGATTCTCTCTTCCCACGATTCATCCGTGAACGACTCAGATGATAAGAGCGACTCGATATGGGTCAGCCCCGCCGGCAAACGCCTCTTTTCAGGAACAGGCGTCACCGGTTGTGGAGTGGGTGTAGGTGTAGGAATCGGCTTCTCTTTTGCTTGTTTCGGCTGCAGTTTCGGCTCGGTTCGAGGCTTGACCGTTAGCGGCGCTTTCTCGAGTGCGGCAATCACTTCAACTTCTTGTGAAGCGAACAACCCGAACCATCCTTTCTTGACTTGGCGAGAATTTAAGATGACAGCCTCGTCGCCGAGATCTTGTTTCACTTTCGCCATCACTTCGGACATCGTCTTGCCTGTATATTTTTTAATTTGCATATTAAATCACCCCAATACTTTTCACTTCGAGCGAGCTGAGCAATTCGTTATACGCAAGGACCGGAACGTCAGGATAGTACCGTTCGAGCAGTTGTCTCACGAATATCCGAATCGTCGGCGAGCAAAGAATGACGGCCGAAGCCCCGTAGCGTTCAAACATCGACAGTTGTTCGCCAGAGCGCTCGATGATTTCGCGCGCTTGCTCCGGATCGAGCGCCAAATAGTTGCCAAACTCGGTTTTTTGGACAGCGTCTTGAATAAGTTGCTCGGTCTGCCCACCGAGTGTGACAACGTAGAGTGGACCGTCCGGCGGGCTGACTTGGTCAGTCAACTGACGGGCGAGTCCTTGACGACAGTATTCGCCTAATATATCAGCGTCTTTCGTCACTTTTCCATAATCGGCCATCGTCTCAAACAAGAGCGGCAAGTTGCGAATCGAGACGTGCTCTTTCAATAGATGACGAAGTACTTTTTGGATATCTCCGATCGAGAGTACGGATGGGGTCACATCTTCGACGAGCACCGGATGTGTCTCTTTCAAATGCTCGACGAGTTGTTTCGTCTCTTCCCGTCCGAGTAGTTCGGACGCATGTTTCTTGAGCGTCTCCGTTAAATGCGTGGCGACGACTGAAGGTGGGTCGACGACGGTGTAACCGCTCATCTCGGCCCGCGTCCGCGTCTCTTCATCGATCCAGAGAGCGGGCAATCCGAAAGCCGGTTCCGTCGTTTCGATTCCGTACACTTCAGGATCTTCAATTCCAGGACTCATCGCCAAATAGTGATCGAGTAATAACTCACCTTCTGCGACGACATTGCCTTTCACTTTGATCCGGTAAGCGTTTGGTGACAGTTGCAGGTGGTCACGAATCCGGACCGTCGGTAAGATGAACCCGAGTTCGAGTGCGAGTTGACGGCGGATCATGACGACACGGTCGAGCAGATCGCCACCTTGCGACTCATCCGCGAGTGGGATCAGCCCGTAGCCAAACTCGAACTCGATTGCATCGATTTGCAGGAGCGAGACGACGGTCTCGGTCGGTGCCGCAGGTTCCTCATCCGGTAGCGGTTCAGCAATCGCTTGCTTCAGGTTGCGGCGCATCGAGTACGCCCCATAGAATGTCGCACCCGCGATCAACATCGTCACCGGAAGTAAACTTGGTGACACGAAACCGAGCAAGAAGATGACCGTGCCGGCGATATAGAGCAAAGTCGGGTTTTGACCGAGCTGGTCGATCACGTCTTCCCCGAGATTGCCGTCCGAGACGGCACGGGTGACGATGATCCCGGTCGCCGTCGAAATGAGGAGGGCCGGGATCTGACTGACGAGCCCATCCCCGATTGTCATAAGCGAGAACGTCGTAAACGACTCACCGACAGGTAATCCCATTTGGACCACGCCGATGATGATACCGAAAATCAAGTTGATGACGACGATAATGATTCCGGCAATGGCGTCACCTTTTACGAATTTCGAGGCCCCGTCCATCGAACCATAAAAATCAGCCTCGCTTTGAATCTTTTTACGGCGGATTTGGGCGTCTTTGTCATCGATCAACCCAGAGTTCAAATCGGCATCGATTGCCATTTGTTTCCCTGGCATCGCGTCGAGTGTGAATCGAGCCGAGACTTCCGATACCCGTTCGGCACCTTTCGTGATGACGACGAATTGAATGATGACGAGAATGAGGAATACGACAAATCCGACGAGAACGTTTCCGCCGATGACGAAGTTCCCGAACGTTTCAATGACTTCCCCACCATATCCGGTCGAAAGGATCGAACGGGTCGTCGACACGTTCAGCCCGAGACGGAACAGCGTAACGATCAGCAAGAGAGATGGGAAGACAGAGAAATCAAGCGCTTCCCGGGCGTTCATCGCCACGAGTAAAATCATGAGGGCGATCAATATATTTATAATGATAAGAAAATCTAGTAAGAACCCCGGTAACGGGATGACCAGCATGACGACGATCATAAGAACGCCAATCAATACTGCGAAATCTTTAGCTTTTACAGCCAACGCATACTCCTCCTCAAGACGGTTGTTTCAGTTGATAGACGAACGCCAGCACTTCGGCGATCGCCTGATAAAACGACTCGTCGACGACTTCTCCGATGTCTAGCTGCGCATAGAGCGCACGGGCCAGTGGTTTATTTTCCACGATCGGGATATCGTGCTCTTTTGCGACGTCACGAATATTGAAAGCGACTTGGTCGACCCCTTTGGCGACGACGAGCGGCGCAAAGTCTTTCGTATCGTCATAACGGATGACGACAGCGAAATGGGTCGGGTTGGTGATGACGACGTCCGCGTTCGGAATCTCTTGCATCATACGCCGCATCGCCATCTCCCGTTGTTGTTGTTTGATTTTCGACTTGATGAGCGGGTCGCCTTCACTGTTCTTATACTCGTCTTTAATGTCTTGTTTCGACATGCGGATCGACTTTTCAAAATCGAACCGTTGATAAAAGAAGTCGAGCAGTGCTAGCGCGAGCAACGCGACACTGACCCAAAGCCCGAGTTCGATCGTGATCGCAGCGAGTGCGACGACCGATTCACGAACATGTTCGACGGCCATGCGTGACAATTCTTTTTGGTTTTGCCAAAGTATAGCGACCGCAGTCGTCAGGATAATCAATAATTTGAATAAGGACTTTAAAAATTCGACGACTGCTTTCATGCTGATGATGCGCTTGACCCCTTTGAGCGGGTCAATCCGCTCTAACTTTGGTTGAATCGCCTCTGTCGAGAACAGTGAACCGATTTGGAAATAGTTGATTAAAATACCGAACACGACCGCAACGATCAAGAACGGTGCTAAAATGATTCCGGCGCGAATGACCAAATCAATCATCATCCCGGACATACCTTCTGATAAGTCGTACAACAAATATGTTGGACCGAGTAGCTCTTTCGTCAGACCAAACAACTGCTGACCGACATAAGGTCCGAGAAAAGATAACATGAGGAACATCGCGAACAAGGCGAACGCTCCGGTCAGATCGGCTGATTTCGCAACTTGTCCTTTTTTACGCGAGTCTTCTCGTTTTCGAGGTGTTGCCTTTTCCGTTTTTTCTCCTGCAAAAAACTGAAGATCGACCGATAAAGAGTATAGAGGCTTCATTGAGCGTCTCCTAACAACGTCATAAAATCACGTAATATCTCTTGCAACACCGGGATGAATTGGCTGATCCCATTCAGCGTCAATCCCATCATCATGACCATCACGGAAAACCCGGCGATCAATTTGAACGAGAACCCGATGGCAAAAATGTTGAACTGCGGGGCCGATTTTGCTAAGAATCCAAGCGCCAAGTCGACGAGAAGCAGCGATGCCATGAGCGGGAACGCGAGTTGCAATGCGACCATCATCGTCATCGTGACGACCTTCACGGCCATCATGAGCGATCCTTCGCTAAAGTTGATCATCGGCTGACCAGGCGGATAAATTTGAAAGCTGTAATAGATACCGTCGATCAACAGTAAGTGCAGATTACTTGATAGCATGATGAACAGCGTAAAGATGTAATAAAATCGTCCGATCAGCGGCGACTGTCCGCCAAACATCGGGTCATACGCTGACGCCATCGCCAGACCGAGCTGCAAATCGATGATTCCCCCGGCAATCTGTGGGGCAAAAAATAAGATGTTGATCAAAATGCCGAGCAGAAGTCCAATCAGCACTTCGTACAGCACTTGAACGATGAAGGCTTGCCCAAGTTCGAGCGGCTCTGTTACCGTGAACATCGCATAATAAGCTAAAAAAGCACTAAACGCGACACGGTGCATGACCGGGAGCTGCCTTGAAGAAAATAAAGGCACACTTACGAAAAATCCGGATAGACGAGCAAACGTCAATCCATACAAACTAATGAAATCGACCGCATTCATTTCGAGGCGACCTCGACCATCAGTTCAAAGATCATCCGCGTAAATCCTTCCATTTGTTGCAGCATCCACGGCGCGAAAACGACGAGCCCGATAAAGACCGCGACTAGCTTTGGAACGAACGATAGCGTCTGTTCTTGAATTTGAGTCGTCGCCTGTAAAATCGAGATGACGAGTCCGACGACGAGGGCGATCAAAAGAAGTGGCATCGAAATCTTTAATAATGTCCATACACTCTCTGTCGCCAAATAGATGACCATTTCATGCGTCATAATCGTTCCTCCTACATACTTCTAAGCAATGATTCCACGATTAAGTGCCATCCATCCACCAATACAAACAACAACAATTTGAACGGCAGAGCGATCATGACCGGTGGAAGCATCATCATCCCCATCGACATGAGCACACTCGCCACGACCATATCAATGATCAAAAAAGGCAAGAAAATCATAAAGCCGATTTGAAACGCCGTCTTGAGCTCACTGATGGCGTAAGCTGGTACCATCGCGAGCAAAGGAACGTCTTCGACCGACTCCGGTTGCTCATAATTCCCGTATTTGATAAACAGTTGCAAATCTTCCTGTCGCGTATACTTTGCCATGAATCGTTTCATCGTGTTACCGGCTTCCTCGAACGCCTCATCTTGACTGATCTCGTCGTCCATATATGGAGACAACGCCTTGTCGTTTAAATCAGATAAGACCGGAGACATGACGAATAGCGTGATAAACAAGGCGAGCCCGATGATCAATTGGTTCGGTGGGGTCTGTTGTGTCCCTAAGGCTGGCCGAATGAATGAAAGAACGACGACGACGCGTGTAAAACAAGTCATCAAAATCAAGAATGACGGCGCCAGCGTGAGCAGTGTCAATACGACCAATAATTTAATCGAAGTCGACGTGCTGTCCGGCGTTTCTAAATTGATCAGTTGTTCAATCGTCGTCATTGCTTCTTCCTCACTTCTTCAATCTGTGACAGTTGTTGTTTGAACGTATCTAAGAACGTTGATGTGTTCGAAGTGTTCAGTGAAGGCGCGTCATACGCTGCTTCATCAATCGATTCCGCGTCGATTCGATCAATCAATTGAATCGATTCACCGACACCGAGCACGTATACTTGCTCCCCTAACTTGACGAGCTGCACCGAGCGGTCCTTCCCAAGCGGTACCCCGCCGAGATGTTTCATATGTTGTGCCGTCTTCACACCTTGCGTCCGTGCGTTTAACCAACGCATCAAGACGAGGAATCCTCCAATTACGACAACTAAACTCAAGACGACCTTGACCAACGTCCCGACCGTCGAGACGGTCGTAGGGACAGATTGATCTTTGGCTTCAGGCTGCTGTTGTTCGAACTGTTTATCCACGGTGGCGGCCTCGACCGTGGCCGGCACAGACAGCCCGACCACGAGCAGGAAAATCAACCACCACTTATTCATTGTGCGACCGTTTTCGAAACTGCCTCGACGACACGTTCCGCGTTGAACGGTTTCACGATGAAGTCTTTCGCTCCCGCTTGGATCGCATCGATGACCATCGCCTGTTGTCCCATCGCCGAACACATGATGACTTTAGCGTTCGAATCGAACCCGCGAATTTCTTTCAATGCCGCCAGACCGTCCATTTCTGGCATCGTGATGTCGAGAGTGACGAGATCTGGCGTGAGTTCACGGTATTTTGCGACCGCGTCAATACCGTTCTCTGCCTCGCCGACCACTTCAAACCCGTTCTTCGTTAAAATGTCTTTAATCATCATGCGCATGAACGCCGCATCATCTACCACCAAAATTTTTGCACTCATTATTCTTCCTCCTTAAACGATTCCAATCCGCTCATGCGGTTGGATGATTTCTGTCACACGTACCCCGAAGTTCTCTTCGATGACGACGACTTCGCCGCGGGCAATGCGTTGTTGGTTCACATAAATATCGACAGGTTCCCCCGCCAATTTATCAAGTTCGATGATCGACCCTTGCGACAGTTCGAGCACTTCTCGCACTGACCGTTTCGTCCGGCCGAGTTCGACCGTCACGTTGAGCGGCACATCATACAGCAAACCTAGGTTTGCCGGCACCGAATCGTTTGACGTCGGGGCGTGGAGCGGCATGAACTCAGCCTGGCTGACCGCCACTTCTGGAGCTGACGTTTTTTCAGCGCGTGCCGGAGCAGGTGCCGGAGCTTTCGCTGGTGTGACCGCCGCTTGAACTTTCGGCTGCTCTTGTTTAGGCGCGGCCGGGGCTGAAGTCGTAGCTGCAATCAGTTCGTTCACCAGTTGTTTCCCGAATTGAATTGGAGCAATTTGGACAATTTTTGAATCAATCAACGTGCCGACTTTCAAATCGAACTCGATCAGCACCATCGTCTCCCAAAGTTCGAGCCGGTCAATGATCGTCTGATTTTTCGTCGCATCGAACACTTCGACGAGCGGCGGCGAAATATCAATCTTTTTAGAGAACACGGTCGAAAGCGATGTGGCCGCAGCCCCCATCATTTGGTTCATCGCTTCTTGAACAGCCGACAATCGAATCTCATCGAGTCCTTCCGGGTCGACACCGATCCCGGTCCCGCCGAGCATCAAATCAGAAATGATGGCCGCGTCTTCACGGGTCAAAACGAGGACGTTCTCCCCTTTCAACCCTTCGGTATAACCGACCCGAAGCGCCACGTGAGGTGTCGGATAACGATCTCTGAGCTCATCGATCGTCACTTCACTGACGACCGGGGTCGTGATTTCTACTTTTTGTTGCAGTAACGTCGACAGCGCCGTCGCGGAATTTCCGAACGAGATATTTCCAATCTCTCCGAGGGCGTCGCTTTCCATCGAGTCGAGATGTTCTTCGCTCTCGTTTACCGGTTTTGGCGAACTGTCGTTCGTTCCTCGTAATAACGCGTCAATTTCATCTTGTGACAACATCTCACTCATTGCTCTTCCTCCTTCACCCGGTGAAGTACTTGGACCGCCATCCGCTTCCCACTCACACCGACTTGCCCTCTGAACACTTTATTTTCCCCTACTAGGACGGATAGCGGGTCTTTCACTAGTTGATCGAGCGTCAAACAGTCACCGATTTCTAAATGCAACAAGTCACCGAACGTGATTGTCGTCTCCCCGAGCAGGGACACGACTTCTACCGTCGAGTTCATCAATTGGGCTTTGAGCGGTTCTTGACTGTTCCCGCTCGCATTGCGGCGGTTCGCCTCCTGCATCCAATAATGACTCGATAGTTTCGATAGCACCGGCTCGATCGTCACGAACGGCAAGCAGACGTTAATCGTCCCGCTCACTTCTCCGATCGTGACCCCGATCGAAATGAGCACGACCGTCTCGTTTGGTGACACGAGTTGAAGGAACTGTGGGTTCACTTCAACGGCCGTCATTTCGGACTTGATCTCGGCAATCGACTCCCACGCTTCCCCGTAACCGGCAAAAGCTCGTTTATATAGCTGGGTCAAGATTCGCATCTCGATTTCAGTGAAGCTTTCGACTTTTTCAATCTCGACGCCAGGTCCCCCGAGCAGTCGGTCCAACATCGCGTAAGAGATGTTCGGATTGACTTCGATGATGAACCGGCCATTAAGCGGGGGCGCCTCGATCAAGTTGATCATCGTCATACTCGGAATCGAATGAATGAACTCATCGTATGGAAGCTGTTCGACTGAATTGACCGTGAACTGGACATACGTCCGAAGTTGGGCCGAGAAAAATGTCGTCAGCATCCGTGTGAAGTGTTCATGGATCCGGGTCAAGCTACGAATTTGATCTTTAGAGAAACGGACGGCCCGTTTGAAGTCATACTGCCGTACTTTTCGTTCCTCTTCCTGATTCAAAAAGGAGTCGGCTTCGACATCTCCACTGCTTAGCGCTGATAACAGGGCATCAATTTCTTGTTGAGACAGTACTTCTCCCATGATGCCACCTCACTGTATAATTTTCTTCGTCATATAGACGCGCTGGACCTCACCTTTTTCCAGCAGTCCGTTTAATTGCTCGCGAAGCGATTGCTCGAACTTCTGCATATCTTCCTTCGTCGTGAGCTGTGCCTTCGTCATACCGGCCAAATCACCAAGGATGACGTTATGGACTTGGAATTTACGAAGTTCAAGATCTTCTTTCGTCTCTGCCGCATCCGTCACAATCGTGAATTGGACGTTGATGAACCGTTCGTCTTGAATGTTCGTCGTCATATCCTCGGTCGTGAAGCTGCGCTCGGCGAGTTCTTCTGCCGTCACAGGTTTCGTTTTAGCCGTCACGTTGTCACCGAATACATATTTATAAGTCATAAACCCAGCGCCCCCCATGACGAGTAGGACGACGAGCAGGATGAGCACCATTTTCATGGCGCCTCCTTTTGGTTTTTCTTCACTCATCTTCTTCACCTCTTGTGACTGTCGTTCCCATCAACCCGATCGAGCCGTAAAATGCCGTCGTCCGATCGATGATTTGATCTTTCGTCTCTGTGACGATATAAGTCTTGCCGTTATACAAATGAATGATCGTGTCAGGTTCGGCCTTGACCGTCTCGATGAACAAGGCGTTCAAGACAAATTCCTCACCCCGCAATGTCGTGACGCGTATCATCAGCGTTTCAAGTTGACGAGTTCTTGTAAAATCTCGTCTGACGTTGTGATGATCCGTGTGTTCGCCTGGAATCCACGTTGCGCGATAATCATTTCGGTGAACTCTTCTGATAAGTCGACGTTCGACATTTCGAGTGCGCCCGAGACGAGTTCACCGCGTCCGTTTTGACCTGGAATGCCAGGGTTTGGAGCCCCTGAGTTTTGCGATTGAATATAGTTGTTCGCTCCGACTTTTGATAGACCGGCGTTATTGGCAAACGTGACGACTTGAATTTGACCGACGTTTGTTGAAGCACCCGCAGCATTGACGTAACTGACTTGTCCGTCTTTTCCAATCGATAGTGATTTCGCTCCGGCAGGTACAGTGATTTTAGCGCCCGCTGTGCTAAGTACATATGCTCCATCACCATTGACGATATCTCCGGCATTATCTGTATAGAAGTTACCGGCCCGTGTGTATTGGGTTTGCCCGTTCACGTTGACTGCGAAGAAGCCTTCACCTGAGATCCCGACATCGAGCGCTCTCCCTGAGTTTTGCATCGCGCCTTGGTTGTAGACGTTGTCGACCGTCGCCATCGTGCCTCCGAGACCAACTTCTTTCGGGTTGATCCCGCCGGCTGTTAGCCCGTTCCCGCCTGACGCACTACCGACTTGCTGGCTGACGAGGTCTTTGAACGTGACGCGGCCTTTTTTATACCCGAACGTGTTGACGTTGGCGATGTTGTTACCGACGACATCAAGCTTTGACTGGAAGTTCTTTAATCCGCTGATCCCTGAGTACATTGCTCTTAACATGATGAATCCCCCTTATGCTTGTTTGATGGACGTAATATTGTAGACGCTTACCGAGCTGCCGTCTTCGAGATCGGCCATGTATCCTGACTCATCCGTTCTTGAAATCGAGACGACACGTCCCGATCCTTTGATCGTCTCCGTCTCAGTCTCCGTTTTATGGTCGACCGTCTTGCCGATCATATTGCTGAACTCGGAGATCGAGGCCATGTGGCGGTCGACGAGTACTGAATCAAGTTGTTTCGAAATCGTCTGCATTTGTTCGAGTGATGAAAATTGAGCCATTTGTGAGATGAACTCTCGGTCTTCCATCGGTGACATCGGATCTTGGTTGCCAAGTTGGGCCATCAATAGCTTTAAGAACATGTCCTTATCGTATTGGTTCGTCGCTTTAGGCAGCGATTGATCAGGTAACGTATAATCATTCGTCTTCGGTTGGATGGTCGTCATCGTCGGGTTCCCCTTTCGGTTGTTCCTGTTGTTCTGGTTCAGGTTGGTCTGACCCGCTAAACGTCGATGATTTCGCTTCGAGCGCTTGTTGCGTCAAACTCACTTCGACCCGGATGTGCTGCGACAGCGGTTGGAGCGTCTGTTGCAGTTGTTGCATTTGCGACTGGAGCAGCTGTTTTGCTTCTTGGTTGCTCGCGAACAGCTTGACGACGAGTTCGCCGTTATGGCGCTCGAGTTTGACGACGAGTTCACCTAGCTGTTCCGGATAGAGTCGAACGGTAAACACTTTCGACCCATCGGCCCCGCTTCGGAACGGTGCTCTTTGAAGAGCAGCCTCAATCCGGGCTTGAAGGTTCTCTGGAAGCGACCCTTTAGACGCGTACATGACCGTTTCCGAGTCAATTTGTGGTCGTGACCATGTCATGCCTTTCGGTAACCAGTCGACGTTTTCTTTTCCGGCTTGCGGTAATACATTTATCGGCGTTTCATTTTGATAAGGGAGGGGAATATGTTTTGTGGTCTGGGTTAAACTCCCTTTAAATTGCGAAACGATTTGCTGGATGACTTGGACGTTCTCGTTTACGGTTGGCTGGCCTTGTTTTCCACCCAACGCATCACGTTCCGCCTTTCCTAACATCATCGCGCCCGGTAATATCGTTTGGGCGGTAGCCATTGTGGTCATAACGTCTGAAGAGACCGTTTCTGCTGTCGTTCCTGTAGCTGTAGCTGTTTGGGCGATGATGCCGATATAGGCGTCCATGAACTTACGATAGGCGTCTTGTGGCAAAGACTTTAACCACTCTAAGCTATCGGGTTGTTGTAACCACTGTTCAAGTTGGCTCGACAAGTTCTCGAGCGGAAGGGCGCTATCTGTCACAATTGGCGCATTCGGTGCGAGTGTCGTCGGCGCAGCTTCCAACTCAGCTAACGTTTCCGTCGAGGTGCCGAGCATCGATGACAGCAGGTCTAAAAACTGTCCGGTCGGGGTAGATCCTGTCTCCCCGCCTTTCGCTGTCGTTCCTTGGACCGCTTGAGCAAGTAAGGCGATATTCATCATCTCTTCCTCCTTTCACGTTTCATTGGAGCAATTGCGTGACGACGGCCGCCTGTTGTGCGTCCATCCGTCCCAATATGTCAGCCTGTTGTTTCGGCGACAGTTCTTTTAAGATTGTCACCACTTGCGGGCTGTCGAGTTCGTTCATGATCGCGGCCGCTTGTTTGGCGGACATTTCTTCATAGACGCGAGACACGTTCGACGTCTCTTCCTCCACTTCCGCTTCCGTAGTGGCTCCGAGTTCAGACACGAGGCGATCCCGCTCTTTAATCAAGTCCGATACTTCTTTTTGTCTCGCTTTTACTTCATTCGTCAATTCGACGTTTTCCGTGCGAAGTTTTTCAATCTCAGTGTTCGCGACTTTTAAACGATTCGTCGTGTCCGCGTCAATGCCGGTGACATTGACTTTTGTTTCAACCGTCTCATCTTTGTCTGCCTGTTCGCTTGTTTCTATGAACGGCACCGATAATAGCGGCCGGTCCATCGCATAGTTCATGACGACGATTCCGCCGACGAGTAAAAAGATTGCCGGGACGAGGACAAGAGCGACCAAGAGCTGTATGCCTCGCTTATTGTTCTCTTTTTCCATCCGCTTACTTCCCTTTCCCGTGATGAATCACTGCCAACTCATCGATAAAATGTTGTTCGGTGAGTTTCGAGACGGCCACTTCATTTTGGCTGACCTTCTCATGCAACGTTACATATTTTTTCTCTTCGACAACTTTTCCGAGCAAACGCTCTTGAGCCAAGTTGTAACGGTTCCGCGACTGTTGCACGACGAGTTGTTGCGTCTCAATTTGACGCTTTAACTGTTCCCTCGCCTTTTCACGATATTGGAACATGAGCAGATCAATCACACCAGATTGTTCATCTTGACTCTTCATGAGCGTCTCATATGTCACGACTAATCGATACAGCGTCTCCATTTCGGCTTCGAATCGCGCCTTATGACCTCTCATCTCTGTCGCCGATTCTTCTTTTGCATGCTCGGCAATCGGCATGATGCGTTCTAACAACAGCTTGTTCATGATTCACCTCTCGCAATTCCGACAAGACGATCGAGCGTCTGCTCGATCGATGCCTCTTCTTCAATCGACTGTTTTAAAAATGTGAGCAGTCCCGGATATTCATCGATTGCTGTATCGATCGCAGGATTCGTTCCCTTTTTATAGGCTCCGATGTTAATCAAGTCTTCCGCATCTAGATAAGTGGCGAGCCAACTCCGAAACGTCTGCGCGGCATCGCGATGTACAGGTGAAGCAATCTGGTTCATGACCCGACTGATCGATTTTAAGACATGGATCGCCGGAAACTGCCCTCGGTTGGCAAGTGAACGGTCCATCACGAAGTGACCGTCTAAAATCCCACGAACAGCATCCGCGATTGGTTCGTTCATATCGTCCCCGTCAACGAGGACGGTATAAAACGCCGTAATCGAACCGGTGACGGACGTCCCGCTCCGCTCTAGCAGTTGCGGAAGCATCGCGAACACGGAAGGCGTATATCCTTTCGATGTCGGTGGTTCTCCGGTCGCTAGCCCGATCTCTCTTTGGGCCATCGCGAATCGGGTCACTGAGTCCATCATAAGGACGACCTCTTTGCCTTGGTCCCGGAAGTACTCGGCGATCGCCGTCGCCGTGTAAGCGCCCTTCAAACGCACGAGCGGGGGTTGATCGCTCGTCGCTACGATGACGACCGATCGGGCCATCCCTTCAGGACCAAGTTCTTTTTCGATGAACTCTTTCACTTCTCGACCCCGTTCACCGATTAATGCGATCACGTTTATATCTGCCGATGAGCGTTTAGCGATCATGCCAAGCAATGTCGATTTCCCGACGCCTGATCCCGCAAACAAACCGACACGTTGTCCTTTTCCGACCGTCAATAACCCGTCGATGATCCGGACCCCGGTCGACAAAACGTCTAAAATGCGTGGACGTTCTAACGGGTTCGGCGGTTTTCGAAGAACATCGTAGCGTTTGCCCATCGGCATCGCTTCACCCGATAAAGGCCGCCCGAGCCCGTCAAGCACTTGACCGATCAGTTCGAACCCGACCGGTACTTGGAGCATGTGCCCCGTCCCTTTGACGATACAACCTGGGGCGATCTGTGTCGTTTCTCCGTAAGGCATGAGCAAGACGCGCTCTTCATTGAAGCCGACGACCTCGGTTTCAACCGTTTGGCCGGACGGTAACTCGATCAAGCAGCGCTCACCGATAAACGCGCTCGGACCGTTCGATTCGATCATCAGCCCGATAACGCGACAGACACGACCGACTTTACGCACATACTCATCTTCTGGAGCAGCGGTGATTGTGTCGAATACGCGGTCAATAAGCGCCATCGGATAGAACCTCCTCAATCTTGGAACGGATTCGTTCAAAACTGTACGATACGTCGAGCTCGTTGCCATGATGTGGCGTCTCGATCCGTACGCTCGTCTCTGTCAACGAGACATCGGCCCGATATTTCAACGGCGGCATCTGTTCAGATCGCCACGTCGACTCGAAACGTTGGATTGATGCCAGTCGCGTCGGGTGGACAAAGACGGTCAACGCTTCGGCATCGATTTGGCGAAATAGTTGTTCGCGGATCATGTCGGCAAACAACGCCTCCTCGTTTCGGACGAGATCGGTCGTGACACGTGCACTGATCTCGACAGCCAAATCAACTAACTTCGTTTCGGCATCTCGCCATTTCTGTTCGAACAAGTTCTCAAGTTCGACGCTGACCATGTTCAATCGGGCCGTCAGCTCATCGAACTCTGACTTCCCTTCTTGACGTCCTAGGTCAAAACCTGACCCGTACCCCTCCTGATAAGCAGCCTCAAGCGTTTGTTCTCGTAACAGTTCAAGCTCATGTTCCACTGTTTCACGGTGTAGCTTGATCGCTTCTTCCTCTTGGCGGAGGGAAGCGTACCTTGCTTCTAACTCTTGTTCATGACTACGTTCGATCACAACCTCTGAAATCGGTTCAAGGAATGGCCTCGAATCGATTCGTTGTGGTTCGAGCGGCATCGCTCGTTGACGTTTGATTACGTTAGACAACGATGTCATCTCCTCCACCACGGCTAATCACGATCTCTCCGACATCTTCTAGGCGGCGGATGATTCCGACGATGCGGCTTTGTGCTTCTTCGACGTCACGCAGTCTGACCGGTCCCATGAACTCCATATCTTCCTTGAACGTATCGACCATTCGTTGCGACATGTTTTTGAAGATGATCTGTTTGACCTCTTCGGAAGATACTTTGAGCGCGAGCAGAAGGTCGTCGTTGGCGACTTCGCGAATAATCCGTTGAATCGCACGCGAGTCGAGCGTGACGATATCTTCGAAGACGAACATCCGTTTTTTGATCTCTTCCGCGAGTTCAGGGTCTTCGATCTCGAGCGCGTCAAGAATCGTCCGCTCCGTCGTCCGATCGACACCGTTAAGCACTTCGACGACTGCCTCGATCCCACCGGATTGGGCGTAATCTTGCATATCGGTTTGCGATAAGTTCTTTTCAAGAATCTGTTCGATCTCATGAATGACGTCCGGGTTGAGGCGGTCCATCGTCGCGATTCGTTTCGCGACCTCCGACTGAATCTCTGGCGGAAGTTCCGACAAGATTTGCCCGGACTTGACCGGTTCAAGATGAGCCAAGATTAAGGCGATCGTCTGCGGGTGCTCGTTTTGAATAAAGTTGAGCAACTGCTTCGGATCGGCTTTTCGGGCAAATTCAAACGGTCGGACTTGCAGCGTCGAAGTGAGGCGATGAATCAATGCCATCGCCTTCTCTTCTCCGACCGCTTTCTCTAAAACCGTTTTCGCAAACCCGATGCCACCTTGGGTGATATAACTCTGTGCCATCGCCAGGTCATGAAATTCTCCTAAAATGGCTTCCTTTTGTTCAGACGACACTTTTCGGAGTGCCGATATTTGTAGCGTCAACTGCTCCATCTCTTCTTCGGACAGGTGTTTATATACACTTGCCGCCACTTCAGGTCCAAGCGAGATCATGAGCATGGCCGCTTTTTCTCGGTTCGGTTGTTTTGCGTAGTTCACAGTACTCACTCCTCAGACATCCAAGTACGAAGAAGCTTGGCGAACTCTTCTGGATTACTCTCTGCCAATTTCTCCAACTGTTTCTTCTTGACGGCACCTTCGCCTCGCTCTTCCAAGTCGAGATCGGGTACTTCGTCTTCATACGGTACTTCCCATTCATTCGTTTCCGGAACCGGTTGCTTATTCCGTCTTCGCATGGCGAAGAATAGAAGTGCGAGCAAGACGATAGCACCTGCTGCGGCTGCGTACATCCACCACGCTGTTGGCTGTTCTGCCACTGCCGTTTCTTCCGTCTCAGCGAACGGTCGTGACACGACGACGACTTTCTGTTCGAGTTCCGCTTCCGTCAACGCCTCGCCTGTTTTAGCGAGCGACGTCCGGATGATTGAATACATCATCGTCTCAAGGTCGCCCTCAAGTTGTGGATCGATCGCTTGAGCGCCGTCTGGCGGCTCGACGATCAGTTGAACACCGAGGTCACGAATCGTGTATGGAGCGTTCTGAATTTGTTTCGTGATGCGATTGACCTCATAGTTGATGATTTCATGGTTCTTTTCACTTTCTTCTTCACCGGTTCCCGTGGCGGCCGGGAAGTTGACGGTATCGTTCTCGCCGGTCCCTGCCGCTGCTGCCGCACCGGTACCACCTGTGTACGCTTCAGCGATCCGTTCAGCAGACGTCACAATCCCTTCCATCGTATCCTCGTTGACCGGGGTTACCAGGTTTTGCTCTTCTGCCGATTGGGTCGTGTCGATGTCGGCCGTGACCGAGACGAGCACGCTGCGTTCTCCGAGTAAGACCGAGAGCATTTGTTGAATCTGTTGACGTACGTCTTTCTCGACTTGACGCTTCAGTGCTAACGGGTCGGTCGAAGTCCCACCGGCCATCGTCGATTGATCCAAATCGTAATACGTGAAATATTGGTCCATGACCGAGATGTTCTCCGGCTTTAAGTTCGGGACACTCTTACTGATCAAATGATAAAGTCCTTTGACCGTCGCCGGCTCAAGATTCGTACCTGCTCCTAAATTTAGGACGATCGAAGCCGTCGGCTCCCCTTGGTCTTCGGCCAAGAACACCGATTTTTCCGGAAGCGAGATAATGACTTTTGCTTGGTTGATACCTTCGATTTGTGTAATCAAACGTTCGAGTTCGGTTTGCATCGCGCTTCGTTCGATGACTGCCATTTCTCGGTCCGTCGTTCCAAATCCGGCGTTCTCACTGAAGAAGCTGTAATCGATCGCGCCTGACTTTGGAATCCCGGCGGCTGCCAAGTTAACTTTCAATTGGTCGACTTGCTCGCTCGGCACGTAGACGCTGACACCGTTCGATGTCGCTTTGATTTCTGACTTCACCCCATCAGCCGTCAGCTTTTCTGTCACTTCTCCAGCCTCTTGGGCCGAGAGGTTCGTGTAGAGAGGAGCCATGTTCGGGCGCGAGAGCCAAACCGTCAAGAGCACCGCGACGACAAGTATGCCGACGATGACGATGCCCCAAATGATTTTACGTTTTGTTTGCATCGCCTTCAGTGGTCCGGCCAGTGAGCTGAATTGTTCTTTTAACTTATCATTCATCGCAACTCGTCATCCTCTTCATTAAACTTGCATTCGCATCATTTCTTGATAGGCCTCAACCGCTTTATTTCGCACCTCAATGGCGAGTTGCATCGCAATCGACGACTCTTCGCTTTGGATCATGACTTGGTGAAGATCGGCTTTCCCGACGGCGAGGTCTTGACGCGCCGTACTCGTTGCCTGTTGAACTTTATTGAGCGACTGCATCGCCTCATTCAAATATGATCCAAACTGAGACGGTGTCTCTTTCACTGTCGGCAGAGCCGCGGTCTGGTTACCGATTAATTGAATCGGGTTAATTTGCATAGTCTGTCACTCCTTATCCTTTACCGATTTCGAGCGCTTTGACGAGCATCGCTTTTGACGCATTCATCGCTGCAATGTTCGCTTCATATGATCTTGTCGCACCTGTCAAATCAACCATTTCTTTTAACAGGTCGACGTTTGGCATCTGAACGTATCCCCGTTCATCCGCATCCGGGTGACTCGGGTCATATGTGAGTTTGTAAGGACTTTCGTCTTCGACGATGCCTGAAACTTCGACGCCTCCGCTCACCGCCGACAGCTGTTGACGAAACGGCGCTTCTTGGAGCACCGTCATTTTCCGTGTATACGGCTGCCATTCCCCATCGACAAGTTTGCCGCGTGTCGTCTGGGCGTTCGCGATGTTCGCCGATACCGTATCCATCCGAAGGCGCTGCGACATGAGTGCCGAAGCAGATATATGAAAACTATCGAACATACCCATAATTAACGTCCTCCTCTAATAACGGTTTTAAGTCCACCGAGTCGACGGTTCAATTGTTCCATCATCGCCTCATACTGCAGTTGGTTACGGGCCAGTTCACTCATCTCATAATCGAGATCGACACTGTTCCCGTCACTTCGCATCGCCCCTCCGGCCCGGTCAACGATTTTCGTTGCACCACCGCGGTCACTCGGACGGCCCCCGGCTAACTTGAGGCGCATCTCGTTGCTTAACGTCTGTTCGAACACAGCCTGTTTTGCTTTAAAGTTCGGCGTGTCGATGTTCGACAAGTTATGACTGATCACTTTTTGGTTTATGACCGAATGATTGATCGCTTGCTTCATTAATTGATAATCTGTGCCGATCCAATTCATGCGTCTCACTCACTTTCACTTAAAAGAATGCATGTATATACCTTATTTGGAAATTCTACTATTTCATTGAAACAAATCTGTAACAGTTCTGAAAGATATTTTTATTAAAACAGGTAAATGGTATCGTCTGTTTTTGTCGAATTCACGACATATTCTGAAAATAATTACTTTTGCACTAAAAAAAGACGCCCCTTTTCACAAAGAGACGCCTTTTTGCAACTAAAGTCCTAATTGATAGGACTTTTAGCTATAATCTAACGGATATTCGCTCGATTTTAATTTGATTTCAGCTTCTGCAATTCAAACAAGAAGTTATCATTTAATATCTTGATATACGTTCCTTTCATTCCGAGCGAACGTGATTCGATGACGCCAGCGCTTTCAAGCTTACGCAACGCGTTGACGATCACAGAGCGAGTAATCCCCACTCTATCGGCAATTTTGGAAGCAACTAACAGGCCTTCATTACCCCCAAGTTCTTCAAATATATGCTCGATCGCTTCAAGCTCTGAATAAGACAGCGAGTTGATCGCCATTTGGACAACGGCTTTCTTGCGCGCCGACGCCTCTGCTTCCGCTGCTTTCTCACGGAGGATCTCCATTCCGACGACTGTCGCGCTATATTCTGCGAGGACGAGGTCGTCTTCAGTGAACTCGTTATTCAGTCTGCCGAGAACGAGTGTACCGAGTCGTTCCCCGCCACCGATGATCGGGACGATCGTCGTCATTGAATCAAGGAACAGCTCACGGTTCTCGACCGGGAACGCCGTATACTCGCTATCGATGCCGATATTTTCCGTCGTCTCTTTCACGTTGAACAAGTTCGATGCGTACGGTTCAGGGAACTGACGATCGACTAGGAACGCCTTCATCCGCTCGTTCTCAATCTGTTGTTTAATGGCGAAACCGAGCAAGCGACCGCGACGGCTCACGATGAATGTGTTCGCTTCGAGTACTTCACGCATCTTATCTGCCATCTCTTTAAAGTCGACGTGCGCGCTCGCCTCTTGCTGAAGCATCGTGTTCAATTGACGTGTTTTATCTAGTAAGTTCATAATTCTAATTTTCCTCCCTGTATGTGCATACAGAATTCTTATAAAATAAATTGACTAAGGTCTCGATCTTCCGCGATCGAGCCGACTTTTTCTTTCACATACGCCGGTGTGATCTCGACGTGTGTTTGTGGCATGTCGGCCGCCTCAAACGATAAGTCCTCGAGCACGCGCTCCATGATCGTATAGAGACGGCGCGCTCCGATATCATCGGTTTCTCGGTTGACGTGCGTGGCGATCTTCGCGATCTCTTCGATAGCCGAGTGGGTAAATTCGACGCTGATCTCCTCTGACTCGAGAAGGGCCTTGTACTGCTTGATGAGCGCTTGTGACGGCTCCGTCAGAATTTTGACGAAATCTTCCTCGGTCAGGCTACTCAACTCGACACGGATCGGGAAACGACCTTGCAGTTCAGGAATCAGATCTGACGGCTTCGCCATATGGAAAGCACCTGCCGCAATGAATAACACGTGATCCGTTTTGACGGGACCATATTTTGTGACGACGGTCGAGCCCTCGACAATCGGCAAGATGTCTCGCTGCACACCTTCACGAGAGACGCCAGCATGGTCTTGTGACTTCGTCGCGATTTTATCGATCTCATCGACGAAGATGATGCCCATCTGTTCGCTGCGTCGTACGGCCTCGTCATGTACTTCATTCATGTCGAGCAAACTTTCCGCCTCTTCGGCAACGATGAGCGGGCGAGCCTCTCGAACCGGGAGCTTCCGCTTCTTCCGCTTTTTCGGGACGATTTGGCCGAGCATGTCTTGAAGATTCGATAAGCCTTCCATCCCTTGTCCTTGAAACAAATCAACTGTCTGTTTCTCTTCAAGGTTGACTTCGATCAATCGCTCTTCGAGTTCGCCGAGTTCAAGCAACTTACGTAATTGAGACCGATCAGTCGATTGATCGTCCGTCGGTTCTTGCGTCTTCTGTCCTTGACCGCCAAACAGCGCTTCGAACGGGTTTGCGGCTGTCGGCTCAACTTTAGCCTTACCTTGCAGTGCATCGAGAATACGTTCGGTCGCAGCGGCTTCCGCTGGTTCCTTCACGTCTTCTTTCTTTTCTTCCTTCACGAGGCGCACCGAGTCTTCAACAAGGTCTCGGACCATCGATTCGACGTCCCGTCCGACGTATCCGACTTCAGTGAATTTTGTCGCTTCGACTTTCACGAACGGGGCACCGACGAGCTTGGCAAGACGTCTCGCGATCTCCGTCTTCCCGACACCGGTCGGACCGATCATTAAAATGTTCTTCGGTGTGACTTCGTCGCGTAAGTCAGCACTTAGCTTCTGGCGACGGTAACGGTTGCGCAGTGCAATCGCGACCGCACGTTTGGCATCTTTTTGCCCGATGACGAACCGGTCTAGCTCAGCTACGATTTGACGTGGTGTCAATTCACGTTTCATTCTGTATCGCCTCCGATCGTTTCTACGATAACTTGGTCGTTCGTATAGACGCATAATTCACCGGCAATCTCTAGGGCGGCGCGAGCAATCTGTTCGGCTGTTTTCTCCGGTGAGTGACGTACGAGAGCGCGTCCCGCTGCTAGCGCATAATTCCCACCTGAACCGATCGCAAGGATGCCATCGTCCGGTTCGATCACTTCGCCGCTCCCGGACACGAGTAAGAGATGTTCCGCATCCATGACGATGAGAAGCGCCTCGAGCTGACGAAGCATCTTGTCGCCACGCCACTCTTTGGCGAGTTCGACTGCCGCTCGCGGTAAGTTCCCGTTATACATCTCGAGTTTTGATTCAAACTTTTCAAATAACGTGAACGCATCGGCCACGCTACCGGCAAAACCGGCCACGACTTTCCCGCCGTATAACCGTCTCACTTTTTTAGCCTTGTTTTTCATGATGACGGCGTTGCCAAACGTGACTTGCCCATCTCCGCTCATCGCACATTTTCCGTCGTGCCGGACTGCGAAAATAGTTGTTGCATGAAACATAGAATGACCCCCTACTTTCTCGGATGTGTGGCTTGATAGACCGCTCGCAGGCGTTCAGTCGATACGTGTGTGTAACGACCGGTCGTCGATAGTGACTCATGTCCGAGCAACTCTTGGACGGCACGTAAATCGGCCCCGCGTTCGAGCAGGTCGGTCGCAAAACTATGACGTAACGAATGCGGTGTTAACGGTTTTTGAAGTCCGCCGAGTTTCCGGAGTCGCTTCATCACGTAACGAATTTGGTCTGTTGTCACTCGATTCCCTTTTTGACTAACGAATAATGCCGTTTCGTGTGCCGCGGCGCAGTTTTGCCTTACCTCAAGGTAATGCTCCAACGCTTCGACGGCAAATTGCCCGAGCGGGATGTAACGTTCTTTCTTGCCTTTCCCGATGACATGAACGAATGAGAGCGCCGCATCATATGACGATATGTCCATGCCACAAAGTTCAGCGACACGCATCCCGGTCCCGTACAACACTTCGACAAGCGCGACATCACGTGCCCGCAAGAACGGGTCGTCTTGGCCGTTTGCCGTCATGAGCAGGTGTTCGACCTCGCTCGGTACGGCAAACGTCGGCAGCGTCTTGCGACGTTTCGGCGACGTCAAGTCATGAAACAGCGGTTCACTCCCGGTTTCTCGAGCCACAAATTTCCCGAACTGTTTGAGGCAGGAGATTTTTTGGGAAACAGTCGTCGTCGCCGCTTCATTCTCGTAAAGGACATATAAATAACGCCGCGCCGACTGCACATCAAATGGCTCTTGATGTGTCGATTGGCAATAAGCGGCGTACTGTTCGAGTGTTTGTTCGTAAGAGCGTTTCGTATGAGGCGACAGTCTTCGTTCGACTTGGCAATAGCGTAAAAATGATTGTTGATCCTCAGCGAATCCCATCCTCTCGCCCCCTTGCTTTCAGCTTAAAAACGCATGTTCCCGTCAAATCGAAATTAGCATAGCATACAGAATCAGAGGTGACAATAGAAACCCCTTCAATAATCTGAAAATTTTCAAAGTATTGCACAAATTACACAATTGAAATTTAAATTCACAAAAAAAGGAACCAAAAATTGGCTCCTTTCCCTTAAATCTCTTTATATTGCTGAATCGTCTCAAGGGCACGATTCGCATAGCGCTCATAGCGTTCTTGCTTTTTCATCTTCTTCGGCGCATCTTCGAGCGACGGCACGAGACCGAAGTTTGCATTCATCGGTTGGAAGTGCTTCCCGTCTGTCGTCGTGATGTAATGCGCCATCGAACCGAGCATCGTCTCGCGCGGGAGGACGAGCAGCTCTTCACCGGCAACCATCTTCGCCGCGTTGATTCCGGCGAGTAGTCCTGACGCAGCTGACTCGACGTAGCCTTCGACACCGGTCATTTGACCGGCGAAAAATAGCGTATCGCGAGTACGGGCCTGATACGTCGGTTTTAACAGGCTCGGTGAATTGATGAACGTGTTTCGGTGCATGACACCGTAACGGACGATTTCCGCATTCTCGAGACCTGGGATCAATTGAATGATCCGTTTTTGCTCGCCCCACTTGAGGTGGGTTTGGAATCCGACCAAGTTATAGAGCGTTCCGGCCGAATTATCTTGGCGGAGTTGGACGACCGCAAACGGACGTTTACCTGTTTTCGGGTCTTCGAGTCCGACCGGTTTCATCGGTCCGAACAAGAGCGTCTTCTTCCCGCGTTGAGCGATCACTTCAAACGGCATGCAGCCTTCGAAGTAAATCTCTTTCTCAAACTCTTTGAGCGGTACGACTTCGGCTTTGACGAGTTCTTCGTAAAACAGATTAAACTCTTCTTCCGTCATCGGACAGTTGAGATAAGCCGCCTCGCCTTTGTCATAACGTGACTTCAAGTAGACCTTCTCTCGGTCGATCGTCTCTCCGTCTAATATCGGAGCGGCCGCATCGTAGAAGTATAAATAATCTTCTCCGGTGAAAGCTTTCAATGAAGCAGACAAGTCAGGAGACGTGAGCGGTCCCGTCGCCATGATGACGATCCCGTCCGGAATCTGTTTAATCTCTTCGTTGTGTACCGTCACGAGCGGATGATTCTTGAGCGTGTCGGTGACGAAGCCGGCGAAGTCGTGACGGTCGACGGCGAGGGCGCCACCGGCCGGAACGCTTGCCGTATCCGCCGCTTTCAAGATGAGCGAGTCGAGTGTGCGCATCTCTTCTTTTAACACACCGACCGCATTTTGAAGTCCGTTCGCCCGAAGCGAGTTCGAGCAGACCAGTTCAGCAAACTGATCCGTATGGTGCGCCGGCGTCTGTCGGACTGGTCTCATTTCATACAAATCGACTTGAATCCCGCGTTTTGCGAGTTGCCAAGCCGCCTCGGAGCCGGCGAGGCCCGCTCCGATCACAGTTACACGTTGCTGCAAGGTTAATCCTCCTCTAACTGATGTACCTCGGTATGGGTACAGTTCGTGCATTGATATTTGACGCCATCTTTAATCTTTTTCTCAACCATCAACTTACCGCATTCAGGACACGGTTTCGCGACCGGTTTGTCCCATGAGACGAACTCACAGTCTGGATAGTTCGAGCAACCATAGAACAGGCGACCTTTCTTACTGCGGCGCTCGACGACTTGTCCGTCTTTACAGTTCGGGCACGGGACGCCGATTTCGACTTGAACCGGCTTCGTATTCGTACAGTTCGGGAATCCAGAACAAGCCATGAACTTGCCGTACCGTCCCATCTTGATGACCATCGGCGAACCGCAGATCTCACAATCGATACCGGCTGGCTCGTCTTTCACTTCGATCTTCTCAATTTCTGATTCGGCCCGTTTCAAACGTTTTTCGAATGACCGGTAAATCGGGGCAACGACTTCCGTCCACTCGACCTCTTCATTGGCGATCGAATCAAGAAGCGTCTCCATGTCGGCTGTGAACTGTACCGTGATGAAGTCGTTAAAGTACTCATCGATCATCTCGATGACAAGTTCTCCGAGCTCGGTCGGAATGAATTTTTTCTCTTCAAGCACGACGTAACCGCGCTTTTGGATCGTGTCGAGTGTCGGCGCGTAAGTCGACGGACGACCGATGCCGAGCTCTTCCATCGCTCGGACGAGTCTCGCCTCACTGTAACGCGGTGGTGGCTGGGTGAAGTGTTGCTTCGGCTCGACCGTCTCGAATGCGACCAGGTCGTCGACTTCAAGCGGCGGAAGCAATCCTTCCCGCTCTAAGTTCGTGTCTTCGATATCGTCGTCTTTTGACTCGATATACACTTTCATGAAACCTGGGAATTTGACGGTCGATCCGTTGGCACGGAAAATCATGCCGTTCGATTCGACGTCGATTTTCACCGTATCAAGAATCGCTGGCGCCATTTGACTCGCGACCAACCGTTCCCAGATGAGTTTATACAATCGGAGTTGATCCCGTGACAAGTACGCCTTCATCGAAGCCGGGTCACGTAACGCCGACGTCGGCCGGATCGCCTCGTGGGCATCCTGTGCGTTCGCCGCTTTTTTCTCTTTCTGTTTTTGAGAGGCGACGTACTCTGCACCAAACGTCGATTCGATATACGATTTCGCTTCGTCTTTCGCCAAGTCAGAAATTCGTGTCGAGTCGGTACGCATATATGTGATCAACCCGACAGTCCCTTCCTTCTTACCAAGGTCGATTCCTTCGTAAAGCTGTTGGGCGAGCATCATCGTCTTCTTGGCGCGGAAGTTCAGTTTCCGGGCCGCATCTTGTTGGAGTGAACTTGTCGTGAACGGTAATGCTGCGTTACGCTTCCGCTCTTTCTTCGTGACATCGATGACTTTGAATGACTCATCGATCGTCTTGAGGACGGCGTCGGCATCCGCTTCCGTCTTCAACTCCATCTTTTTCCCGTCTTTTCCGTAGAACGAAGTCTCAAACGTCTCACCCTCATGGTTGAGCATCAGTTTAATCGTCCAGTACTCTTCCGGGTCAAAGGCGTTGATTTCACGTTCGCGGTCGATGATCATTTTGACAGCGACGGATTGAACACGACCGGCTGACAAACCTTTTTTGACTTTCTTCCATAACAACGGGCTCATCCCGTATCCGACAAGACGGTCGAGAATCCGTCGCGCCTGTTGGGCGTCGACGAGATCGTGATTGATCTTGCGCGGATGTTTAAATGATTCTTTAATCGCATCTTTTGTGATCTCGTTGAAGACGACACGACATTCTGTCGTTTCATCGACGCCGAGGGCACGGGCTAAGTGCCAGGCGATTGCTTCCCCTTCGCGATCCGGGTCAGCCGCGAGAAAAATTTTCGTCGCTTTTTTAGCGGCCGTCTTCAGTTCTTTTAACACTGGGCCTTTTCCACGGATCGTGATGTACTTCGGTTCAAAGTCATGTTCAACGTCGACACCGAGTTGACTCTTCGGTAAATCGATGACGTGACCCATGGACGCTTTGACCGTGTAGTTTGATCCTAAATAACGTTTAATTGTCTTTGCTTTCGCAGGTGATTCGACGATCACCAAATATTTTGCCATACATCTGCTCCCCTTTTGGAGGTCATTTAAATCCCTACCATAATATTCATGTTACCGACCGTTTGTCAACGTGCAATCATCGCACCATTCAAAATTTGGTCGGGATTCGTCAAAGGAATCGCTCCTTCTTCAATCAATTTATTCGGTCCTTCCGCTAACGGATCGAGCGGACTTCCCGGCACCGCAAACACCGTCTTACCTTGCTCGAGCGCATGACTCACCGTATTCATCGTCCCGCTCTTTCGTCTCGCTTGGACGACGACGAGCCGGTCGCCTAATCCACTGACAATTCGATTTCGTTCTAAAAATTGAAATTTTTTGACAGGTGTTTCCGGAGTATATTCACTGAGGAGCAATCCTTGTTTCGAGATCTGGTCGAACAGTTGGTGATGAACATGTGGATACATGTGCGAAAATCCGGAACCGAGGACCGCAATCGTCGGTCGGTTCCGCCTGACTGCCAACTCATGAACGAGTCCGTCAATACCGAGCGCACCGCCTGAAATCGATACAGTTTCTTCTATTAAAGGGTGTAAATATTCAACGAGCGGTCGACTGATCCGATTCAATTCACGACTCCCGACCAAAGCGGTCGTTTGTTCTTGTAGTACCTCTAAATCGCCCTGATAAAACAAACAGTACGGAGGGTTGGGGATATGTAATAGCATTCGTGGGAACAATTCGTCCTCCCACGTCAAAAAACGGTCATACGTGACCGTTGAACGGAACGCCCGATTCGCTTTTTTCCAAACGTTCGGATGGAACGAATTCCGTTCCGTTAAACCCGGATTTGATAAGTAATGATGGACGAACTCGACCGGCAAACGTTCTGCCGCAAAACGAGCTATTGTTTGATTCATCACAATCTCCTTTAAAAAAATGAGGGATGCGCGCACCCCTCATTCCGATTGGTCTTACGTCGTCGGTTGTCCCGTGACACAAGCATCATACAGACCTTCATTTTTAAGCACACGGATGAGTGTCTCACCGATGACAGCAGGTGTCTCGGCGACTTCGATCCCGTTTGCGTTTAACGTCTTGATTTTTTCAGCGGCCGTTCCTTTTCCGCCTGAGATGATCGCTCCAGCGTGGCCCATCCGTTTGCCTTCAGGAGCCGTCTGACCACCGATGAAACCGATGACCGGTTTCGTCATGTTCGCCTTGACCCATTCAGCGGCTTCTTCTTCAGCCATCCCACCGATCTCGCCGATCATGATGACCGCAAGCGTGTCTTCATCTTCGTTGAACGCTTGGAGCGTGTCGATGAAGTTCGTCCCGTTGACCGGGTCCCCACCGATCCCGACCGCAGTCGATTGGCCGATTCCGGCCGTCGTCAACTGATGGACCGCTTCATACGTGAGCGTCCCTGAACGTGAGACGATGCCGACATGGCCTTTCGTGTGGATGTAGCCTGGCATGATGCCAAGTTTCGCCTCGCCCGGTGTGATGATCCCTGGGCAGTTCGGTCCGATCAAACGGGCCGGTTTGTCTTCGAGATAGCGGCTCACTTGGATCATGTCGATGACAGGAATCCCTTCCGTGATGCAGATGATGAGTTCGATGCCGCTATCAGCCGCCTCCATGATCGAGTCGGCCGCGAAAGCTGGTGGCACGTAGATGATCGATGCGTTCGCACCTGTCGCCTCGACCGCGTCAGAGACAGTGTTAAACACAGGTACGTTGTCGAGTACGGTCGTACCACCTTTACCAGGTGTGACCCCGCCGACCAGTTTCGTGTTATACGCTAGCATCTGTTCGCCGTGGAACATACCTTGTTTCCCCGTGATCCCTTGAATGATCACTTTTGTATCTTGATTCACCCAAATACTCATGTCGTTTCCCCCTTATCGAACGAGTGCCGCGATTTTTTCTGCCCCATCATCCATCGAGGTCGCAGAAGTGATCGCAAGTCCAGATTCATCGAGAATGCGTCTTCCCGCATCCACGTTTGTTCCTTCTAAGCGGACGACGAGTGGCAAGTCGAGTCCGATTTCTTTTGTCGCCGCGACGATTCCTTCGGCGATGATGTCACACTTCATGATGCCACCGAAGATGTTGACGAAGATTCCTTTGACTTGGTCATCCGACAAAATCAATTTGAACGCTTCTGTGACTTTTTCTTTTGTCGCACCGCCGCCTACATCGAGGAAGTTAGCGGGTTCGGCGCCGTAGTGCTTGATGATATCCATCGTCGCCATGGCGAGGCCGGCACCGTTTACGAGACAGCCGATATTGCCGTCAAGGGCGATATAGCTAAGGTCGTGTTTCGACGCCTCGACTTCACGCGGATCTTCTTCCGTCGTGTCACGAAGATCGACGATGTCGGTATGACGATAAAGCGCGTTGCTGTCAAAGTTCAATTTCGCATCGAGCGCGACGACGTTACCGTCTTTCGTCGTGACGAGCGGGTTGATCTCCGCAATCGTGCAGTCCGTCTCGACGTACACTTTATAAAGCTTCATGACCATGTCGCTAAACTTGTTGACGAGTTTAGTCGGCACTTCCATCTTGAAAGCAAGACGGCGCGCCTGGAACGGACGGAGTCCGACGACCGGGTCGACGATTTCTTTATGAATCTTTTCAGGAGTATGTTCAGCGACTTCTTCGATGTCCATACCGCCTTCAGATGAACCCATGATGACAATTCGGCCGATCGAACGGTCAAGCACAAGTCCTAAGTAAAATTCTTGATCGATGGCAGAACCTTCTTCGATATAGAGGCGCTGCACGACTTTTCCTTCAGGTCCAGTCTGGTGCGTGACGAGCGTCTTACCGAGAATCTCTGTCGCGTACTGTTTTACTTCTTCATCCGTTCTGGCAAGTTTGACGCCACCAGCTTTCCCGCGGCCACCTGCGTGGATTTGTGCTTTGACTACTTTCAATTCACCGTCTAGCTTGGCGGCGGCGGCAACTGCTTCTTCTACCGTGAAAGCCGGATAGCCCGTAGGTACGGCCACTCCAAACGTTCTAAGCAATTCTTTCGCCTGATACTCATGGATATTCATTTAGTTTCCCCCTTAGTCCCCTTTGATATCGGCATATCTATTGTAACGAAAAACTGAAAGCGCTGTCTATCGTTCTTGCTTTAAGTTTTCATCTTTTTTTCACATCTACCCCTAGACATTTTCGATTTTACCTTGTTCCATCTGATAGAGAAACACAAAAAGTTCGGCGATCACTTGATACAAGTCGTCCGGAATATGCTCTTCGATCTGTAAAGCCGACAGGAGTGACAACAGCGCCGGGTCTTCATGGATCGGGATACCGTTCTCTTGTGCGAGAGCGAGCATTCGTTCGGCGACGAGGCCGCCGCCCTTCGCGACGACGCGCGGAGATTCCATCGATTGTTCGTAAGACAAGGCGATTGCTTTTTTACGGTCCATCATACATGAAAATCCACCTTTCCTAACGGGGCGAACGTCTCGGGGAGCGATTCTTGTCTCACTTCGAACGAGAATCGGGACAGTTCATAGCCGTTCGCTTTGAGCGCACTGCCGAGCAGCGGCTCGTACGCTTTGATGAACGGGGACAAGTCGTGTTGTTCGTTGAATACTTTCACGGTGACGTGCCGCTTTTGAACGAGCAGGTCGATGCCCGTCTCGCCGAAGCGAGGCGTTTCTAGAAATAAGACGATACGGGCATGGTCTGCGTCGATCATCTCGCTTTTCGGGGCCTCAAGCCGAAACCTGACTTGTTCGAACGGTCCTAATTGCGGTATGTGAAATGCTTGGACGACGAACGGCGGCGTCTGGACTGCGTTGAACGTCTCTTGGGCCCGCACGAACTGTTCAAACTTCGGGTCGCCTTTCGCCTTGAACAGTTCCCCGACGAGCTGTTTGACGTCACTTCCGGCCCCGCTCTCGAGCAGTTGCCGTCCCATCGCTTTGACGGATTCCGGTGTCTGGATGGCCTCTTTTGAGAAGCGGCCGAGTTGTTCTAAGAGTAACGTCACCGGTGTCTTCCCGGCCTGGGCTGGTTCCGCCGTAGGCGGCATCACTTTCAGGACGAGTTTCGGCTCGAGCTCGGTGACGACCATCTTGTACGTGACGTTCTCTTTAACGTCTGCGTTCACCCCGACCCGGAACAGTCCTTGCGGCAGTTGCATGACCGCTTCGTTCCCGGGCAAGAGCTGGAGTACCCTGCCGACGACCGTGTTGCCGACGAGCAGCTGACGCGACGTCTGTTCGGTGACTTTGAACGGCAGGACGCCTTGGTGATCGATCCGCATCGGGCTCCCCCTTTCATATCATATGTTTAATCGGTGCGAACGACTTGCGATGAATCGGTGTGATGCCGCGCTCGTTCAACGCGTTCAAATGAAGTTCCGTCCCGTATC
This sequence comes from Exiguobacterium sp. SH1S21, assembly GCF_004337175.1. NCBI lineage: Bacteria > Bacillati > Bacillota > Bacilli > Caryophanales > Exiguobacterium > Exiguobacterium sp. SH1S21. The sequence continues at coordinate 155,466 of NZ_SJUY01000003.1, forward strand.
CGGCGTTGCGTTCGAAACCGTATCCCGGATACGTCGCGGCGAACTCTTCCATCATCTTGTCGCGGACGACTTTGGCGACGACGCTCGCCGCCGCGATCGAGACGCTCAACTCGTCCCCTTTAATGAGCGACGTCTGCGGCAAATCGAGCTCGAGTGTCATCGCGTCAATCAAGAGCGCGTCGGCCCCGTCAAGCTGTCGGACCGCCTCGGTCATCGCGAGCTTCGTCGCTTCATAAATATTGATTTGATCGATCACTTCTGCGTCAATGATTCCGACCCCGACGAATGCCTCGTCGAGGATCGTTGCGTACGCTCGTTCCCGCGCCGCTTTCGTCATCTTCTTTGAATCGTTCAGTCCCGGGCTGTAAAAATCGTCCGGCAAGACGACGGCCGCCGCGACGACAGGACCCGCGAGCGGTCCCCGCCCGACCTCGTCGATGCCAGCGACCAACTTGAAGCCTTGCTGTTTCAGCTCGGCCTCATACTGCAGGCGGCGTGTATAGTCGTCCCGCTCGTCCCGCTCCGCGTCAAACCGTCTCTGACGTTGCTGCAGGAGCGCCTGGACGCCCGCGCGCGGGTCATCCTTCAGCTCGGCCCGGACATCGTCCCACTCTTCATATCGGACGGTTTTTAGCCGTTGTTTAATCTCTTGAATCGTCACGATCTGCCTCCTATCCAAAAAAGCCCTGTTTTCACAGGACTTCACGCCATATTATGATCTGCCGGCGTCTCAAGCGAGACACGTCCGATCTTCTCATGACGAAGCTCGTTCAATAATAGTTCGCTCGCTTTTTCGAAATCGACGTAGCCGCCGCTGAGAAGGCCACGTTTTTTCCCGATCAACTCGAGCAGTTCGACCGCGTCTTCCGGCAAGTCGTCGAGTTTAAACCGCTCTTTCAACTGTTCCGGGTAACGGGCGCGCAGTTCACGCGCTGCATACATCGCGATGTCATCAAGGTTTAAAATGTCGTCCTTGATCGCACCCGTAGCAGCTAAGCGATATCCGACCATCTGGTCCTCGAACTTCGGCCACAGAATACCAGGCGTGTCGAGCAGTTCCATCTCGCCGCCTTTCATCTTGATCCATTGTTGCCGTTTCGTCACACCAGGACGGTCGCCGGTGATGGCGATATTGCGCCCGGCGAGCCGGTTGATCAGTGTCGACTTCCCGACGTTCGGGATGCCGATGATGAGGGCACGGATCGGGCCAGGATTACGGCCTTTCTCACGCATGCGGTCGTGCTTGTCTTGCATGAGCTTCTCTGCGCCCGTCATGAGCTGCTTTAAGCCTTTGCTATGCTTCGCATCGACGGCGACGACTTCGATGTCGTCACGCTTCAGGGCGCGCATCCAGGCGTCAGTGACAGCTTGATCGGCCATGTCAGCCTTGTTCAACACGATCAGCCGCGGTTTACCCGCCGTGATCTCATCGACCATCGGATTTCGGCTCGATTGCGGAACACGTGCATCGACGAGTTCGATGACGACGTCAATCAGTTTTAACTTCTCTGTTACTTGTCTTCGCGCCTTGGCCATGTGGCCAGGGAACCATTGAATTGCCAAAAAAACACCACCCTATTCTTCTACCGTCCCGAAGTCACCCATCGGCCAGAACACAAAGTTCGTTTTGCCGACGACGCTTTCTTTCGAGACAAAGCCGATTTCACGGCTGTCTTTCGAGTTTTGTCGGTTATCTCCCATAACGAAGTATGAGCCTTCCGGTACGACCGCTTCACCTGTCACTTGTTCGAGCGTAAAGTTCTCGGTTAGAGGAAAGCCGTTCATTTGGGCTTGGAAATCCTCTAAATACGGTTCTTCGACTGCTTCTCCGTTCAAGTAGAGCGTATCGTCCCGATATTCAAGCGTATCGCCAGGAATAGCGATGACGCGTTTAATATAGTCCTTTGATTCAGTCGCATGAAAGACGATAATATCGCCCCGGTCGAGTTCACCGACGTAGTTAGAGATTTTGCTGACGATCATCCGATCGGCGTTTTGGAGCGTCGGCATCATCGATTCACCTTCGACGATGACAGGTACAAAGATGAACGTTCGGATCACGAACGCGATGACGAGCGCCACTACGATTGCTTTAAGCCAACTGAACACTTCTTTCAAATTGCCTCACTCCTCTGTCCGTTTGAACTTATTGTACTAGAAAAAAAGAAGCTTGTCGCAAGCGACAAGCTTTCCCCATCTTAACGACGGATTTCTTTAATACGTGCTGCTTTACCGCGAAGGTTGCGGAGGTAGTAAAGTTTCGCACGGCGGACTTTACCGTAACGAACGACTTCGATTTGCGCGACACGCGGTGAGTGAAGCGGGAATGCACGCTCAACACCTACGCCGTAAGAAATCTTACGGACTGTGAATGTTTCGCTGATGCCGCCACCTTTACGCTTGATAACTACGCCTTCGAAGATCTGGATACGCTCACGCGTTCCCTCTACGACTTTAACGTGGACACGTACTGTGTCACCAGGACGGAAAGCAGGTACGTCCGATTTGAATTGTTCTTCTGTGATTTCACGGAACAGTTTTTGTGCGTTCATGAATTGATCTCCTTTTTCTTCAATGTTCATATCTTCGTTTGCCTCGGCATCCAATAGCGGAACATCGGTAATCGGTGGGGCTAACCCACATGCTCAAACATAGCATAATTTTATGAATCGCGCAACGATTCGATGAAGTTTTTATCGGACGGTGACAGATCAATTTGATCTAACAGTTCCGGCCGACGCCTGAACGTTCGTTCGAGCGAACGCTCACGGCGCCACGACTCGATTTTGGCGTGATTGCCCGACAACAGGACGTCCGGGACTTTGAGGCCGCGGAAGTCAGCCGGTCTCGTATAATGCGGATATTCGAGCAGTCCGGTCGAGAACGAGTCATCCTCGTGGCTCGCTTGATCGCCGAGCACTTCCGGGATGAGGCGGACCGTCGCGTCGATCATGACCATCGCCGCGAGTTCACCACCGGTCATCACGAAGTCTCCGATCGACACTTCGTCTGTCGCGAGTTCGTCGTGGATCCGTTGGTCAAACCCTTCGTAATGGCCGCATAAAAAGATCAAGTGCTCTTCGTTTGCCCACTCTTCGGCGACGCGTTGATTGAACGGTCGCCCCGTCGGCGTCGTCACGATGACGCGCGGCTTCGACTTTGCGAGCGAATCGAACGCATCAAATAGCGGCTGCGGCGTGAGTAGCATCCCGGCCCCGCCTCCATACGGAGCATCATCGACTTTATGATGTTTGTTCGTCGAGAAGTCACGGAAGTTCGTGAACTGCACTTCGACTTGGCCGAGTGTCCGGGCACGCCCGACGATCGAATGATCAAGCGGGGCGAACATTTCCGGGAACAAGGTCAAGACATCAATTTTCATCGTCGATCATTCCAGGGATCGGCGTGATGATGACACGTTTCGCTTCGACGTCGATGTCTTTGACGACCGACTCGATGTACGGGATGAGCGCATCCGTCTTGCCGGGACGCTTGATGACCCAGACATCGTTCGCGCCATTGGTCTCAAAGATGTCCTCGACGACACCGATCACTTCTCCGTCGACGACGGCCTCGCATCCGATGATCTCGTGGTAGTAAAATTCATGCTCCGGAAGCTCGTGGACGTTTCCAGCATGGACATAGAGCGACATCCCTTTGTACTTCTCGACGAGATTGATGTTGTCTAGCCCTTTGAACGTGACGAGATGGAACTGTTTGTGCGGACGATACGTCGTCACTTCGAGCGGCATCTTCTTCCCGTCGACGTCAAGGTAGAGCGTCTCTCCAATTTTAAAGCGTTCTTCTGGAAAATCAGTCGCGGCGAGCAACTTCAATTCCCCTTTTAAACCGTGCGTGTTGGCGATTTTGCCTACGTTTAACCAATCCATCATAAAACCTCCTCAAAAAAATAGGCCGACCTCATAAAAGGTCGGCCACAGGGTTACTTCGCGTTTTTCGCGTTGTGGAATTTCTCCATGATCCCTGCTTTAGAGAACAAGTTGCGGACTGTGTCAGATGGCTTCGCGCCGTCTGCCAACCATTTGAGCGCGAGTTCTTCGTTGATGCGAACTTCTGCTTCTGGTTTTGCAACCGGGTTGTAGTGACCGAGTTGTTCGATGAAACGGCCATCACGTGGTGAACGTGAATCTGCTACAACGATCCGGTAAAAAGGTGATTTATTTGCGCCCATGCGCTTGAGACGAATTTTAACTGCCATGGTAATATACCTCCATTATGTGTTTAAGAATTGACAACTTTAATAGTATACTGCTTTTTTGCCTGACTGACAAAAGTTTTCTTAGAAGAATGGAAGGCCGAGACCTTTTTTCTTCCCTTTCATTTGTCCTGACATCTGCTTCATGAGCTTCTTCATGTCATCGAACTGTTTGATGAGACGGTTCACTTCCTGGATGGAACGACCGCTCCCTTTTGCGATCCGCTTGCGACGACTGGCGTTGAGCACTTCAGGATTCGTGCGCTCATGCTTCGTCATCGACCGGATGATTGCCTCGACATGATCGAGTTGCTTCTCGTCGATTTGGACGTTCTTCAACCCTTTCATCTTACCTGCACCAGGTAACATCGAGAGTAATTCATCAATCGGGCCCATGTTTTTCACTTGACCCAATTGCTCGATAAAATCATCGAACGTGAACGATGCATCACGAATTTTGCTTTCAAGCTCTTTCGCGGCATCTTGGTCCATTTGTGACTCCGCTTTTTCGATGAGCGTGAGCACGTCACCCATTCCAAGGATCCGTGACGCCATGCGCTCCGGATGGAAAGGTTCGAGGGCATCCAACTTTTCACCGAGACCGACGAACTTAATCGGCGCTCCCGTGACTGCCTTGATTGAAAGGGCTGCCCCACCACGTGTATCACCGTCGAGTTTTGTCAACACGACGCCGGTAATTCCGAGCAAATCATTAAAGCGATCGGCCACGTTGACCGCATCTTGACCCGTCATCGCATCGACGACGAGGAAGATTTCATTCGGTTTGGCGATCGTTTTCACATTTTCGAGTTCGCCCATGAGCGTCTCGTCGATATGAAGACGACCGGCCGTATCTATCAACACGAAATCGTGATGATTAACTTTGGCGTGCTCGAGAGCTTTTGTGACGATTTCTTCCGGCGTCACTTGATCGCCAAGTGAGAACACCGGTAAATCGAGTTGCTTGCCGAGAGTCTCGAGCTGTTTGATGGCCGCCGGCCGATAAATATCAGCAGCGACGAGAAGCGGACTCCGGTTATGCTTTTTGCGAATCAAGTTCGCGAGCTTTCCGGTCGTCGTCGTCTTACCAGCACCTTGTAATCCGACCATCATGACGACTGTCGGTGGTTTTGAACTAAAGGTGATCGGGACGACGTCACTCCCCATCAAGGTCGTTAATTCTTCATGAACGATCTTGACGACTTGTTGGCCCGGTGTCAACGATTTCATGACGTCTTGGCCGATTGACCGTTCTTTCACGTCGTTGACGAACTGTTTGACCACTTTGAAGTTAACGTCGGCCTCAAGGAGCGCGAGACGAACTTCTCTCATCATCTCTTTGACGTCTGCTTCGGAAATCTTACCTTTCCCCCGCATTTTCGCCAATGTCGATTGCAACCGTTCTGATAATCCTTCAAATGCCATGCTTCAGCCCCCTACTCTAAATTCTCAAGCGCCGAAACCGTCTCCGTCACGTCGGGCATTTGCTCGACTTGACGTCTGAGCGTCTGGAGAAGCAGTTGCCGTTGCTCGAATTTCTCGAACAGCTCCAGCTTTTCTTCATACTGCTCAAGCATTGCTTCGGTACGCTTTATGTTATCGTAGACCGCTTGACGGCTGACTTCAAACTCTTCCGCAATCTCTCCGAGCGAGTAGTCATCTAGGTAATAAAGAGACATGTAGTTGCGCTGTTTCGGCGTGAGAAGCGCTTGATAAAAATCGAATAAGTAGTTCATTCGATTCGTCTTTTCGAGCGACATACCTCTCACCTCCACATGTTAAGTGAAATCCCTTTACAACTAACAATAGTACAGCCGTCCTAACGTCTTGTCAAGTTTTTTTCTTAACAGTGAAAGTTAGGCGAGGTCATCGTTTGTCTGGTCTTTTTCTTCAAATACGTCACCGAATAGTCCGAGGACGAACTGCTCTGGGTCGAACACCTGTAAATCATCAATTTTTTCACCGAGACCGACGTATTTGACCGGGATATCGAGCTCGTTTCTGATTGCGAGGACGATGCCACCTTTGGCCGTTCCGTCTAACTTCGTGAGCACGATCCCGCTCACGTTCGTCGCTTCCTGAAACGCCTTCGCTTGAAGCATCGCGTTCTGCCCCGTCGTCGCGTCTAACGCGAGCAAGACTTCGTGCGGACCGTTTGGCACTTCGCGTTCGATGACCCGTTTCACTTTCTCGAGCTCTTTCATCAAGTTGACCTTGTTTTGGAGTCGTCCTGCCGTATCGCAAATCAAGACGTCGACACCGCGTGACTTCGCGGCTTGGACAGCATCAAACACGACCGCGGCCGGATCTGACCCTTCCGCTTGGCGAATGACGGGGACACCGGCACGTTCACCCCATACTTGCAGCTGGTCGATCGCGCCGGCCCGGAACGTATCGCCCGCCGCAAGCATGACCGAACGACCTTCTGCTTTCAACTGATGGGCGAGTTTTCCGATTGTCGTCGTCTTGCCGACACCGTTCACACCGACGAACAAGATGACGGTCAACCCGTCCTGCATGTTCAACTCGCGGTCTGACTCGTCTTCTTGTAGACGTTTCGCCACGACTTCGACGAGGGCGTCGCGGACGGCGACCGGGTCTTTCAAATTGCGACGCTTCACTTCTTCTTTTAAATCTTCGACGAGGTCCATCGTCGTCGTGACGCCGACGTCCGCCTGGATGAGCAAATCTTCAAGTTCATCGAAGAAGTCCTCATCGACTTCACGGAACCGATAGACGAGATCGTTGACGGCGCTCGCGAACCCGTCACGTGTTTTCGTCAACCCGTCTGTAAACTTTTGCGACACCTCTTGGGTCGAGGTCGTCAATTTATCTTTTAATTTTTTAAAAAAACTCAAGTCAATTCCTCCATCTCTTCATCTGTCTCGACGACACGTTTCGCTTCTGATAATTCGACCGAAAGTACCTCCGAGACACCGTTTTGTTGCATTGTCACGCCATAGAGCGTGTCGGCCGCCTCCATCGTCCCTTTACGGTGGGTGATGATGACGAACTGTGTATCGATCGACAACGTGCGGACGTATTCACCGAACCGGTGGACGTTCGCCTCGTCGAGCGCTGCTTCGACCTCGTCGAGCACGCAGAACGGGACAGGGCGCGTCTTTAAAATCGCAAATAAGAGCGCGATCGCGGTCAGTGCCCGTTCGCCACCAGACAACAGACTTAACGTCTGTAACTTTTTGCCGGGCGGTTTGGCGACGATGTCGATCCCTGTGTTTAATAAATCGGTCGCATCGACGAGTTTAAGGTCGGCCTCGCCGCCTCCGAACAGTTCTTTGAACGTCTGTTTGAAATGCGTGCGGACGGTCGCATACGTCTCGTTGAACAACCGTGTCACTTCTCGGTCCATTTCAGAGATGACGTCGTACAGGTCCTGTTTCGCATTGACGAGATCGTCTCGCTGTTCAGACAAGAACGTGAACCGTTCATTGACGAGTTCAAACTCTTCGATCGCACTCAAGTTGACAGGTCCGATCTCCTCGATTTGACGGACGAGCAACTTGAACTCTTCTTTCGCCTCGTCGAGCGGGATCGATAATACCGGGAGAAGGTCATAGACGAGTCCACGTTCTTCGAGGGCGTCTAGTTTCCACTGCTGTTTCAACTCGAGTTCATTCGCCTCAGTTTCAAGCTTACGGACGTCGGCCTCGAATTGGCGGCGAACGTCCGTCGCCTGCTGTTCACGCTGTCTGAGGATACGGTGTGTCTCTTCCTCTTTTTTCAGCGTTTGCGACTGCGCTTCAATTCGCCCTTTCAACACTTTCATCTGCTCCGTCGCCCTGTCATGCTCGATTCGAAGTTCCGCGGATGAGACGATCCGTCCGCTTTCGAGCCGCTCTAGTTCGTGTTTGATTTGATCGAGTCGGGTCGTCTGTTTGTCGACTTCGGCAACGAGCCGTTCGACTTCCGTATTCACCCGATCCAGGTCAAGCGTATGACGTTGCAGGTCGAGCTCGTTTAGACGGATTGCCTCTTGCAATTGCCCCGTCGTCTCCGCGCCTTTCGCCTGCTCCGCACGCAACTGCTCGAGCTCTGTCCGCAGCGACGTCTGCAACACTTCCGTCGCCTCGAGTTCACTTGCGAGGCGCGTCAATTCTGCCGAAGATGTTTCAATCGTATGCGTATAGCGATTCATCTCGTGATCGAACAGTTCGAGTTGTGCTTTCGCGTCCTGGGTCGTCCGCTCTAATTCCCGGAACGAGGTCTCTAACGCCCGGAGCGTCTCTTCCTCTTGCCGTTTCCGTGTTCTGAGCGTGTGGAGCGACTGTTTGAGACGACTCGTCTCCGCTTCATACTCCGTCACGCGAAGCTGCTGTTCGTGCAGCATGGCCAACCCTTGCGTCAATCCTTGTTTCAAATCATCGAGCTCTCTTGACTGGGTGAACAGGGCGACGCCTTGTTTCCGGCTCCCCCCTGTCATCGAACCACCGACGTTGACGATATCGCCGTCGAGCGTGACGATCCGGTAGCGATAGCCCGTCGTCTGAGCGATCCGGTTCGCGACCTCGAGCGTCTTGGCCACGATGACGGCCCCGAGCAAGGACCGTTTCAATTTGTCAAACAAAGGTTCCGTCGTCACGAGATCTGATGCGATGCCGACGAAGCCATCCATCGCCTCGAGACGATGGGCGACCTCGCTCGGGATAAAGCGCTCTTTCACCGTCGTCATCGGGACGAACGTAGCCCGCCCGGCATTAGCCCGGCGTAACTTGTCGATCTCACGGCGGCCGACCGCTTCATCTTCAACGACGACGTGTTGTTGCGTTTGACCGAGTGCCGTCTCGATGGCGGCCTCATATGATGGGAGCACTTGAATCAGCTCTGCAACCGCTCCGAGCACACCGCTCGCACGGTCTTTCAATACGAATTTGACGGCATGGAAATACCCTTCATATGATTGCTTCATCCGCTCTAACATGTCGATCCGGTCTTCGGTCTTTTGACGGCGCCGGTCGAGGTCATGATACGATTGTTCGGCTCGCGACAACTTTTCTCGGAGCGCGACTTCCTTAGCGACCAATGCCTCTTCTTCGGCCAGCAGTTCCTGCCAAGCCGTACGTACCGCTTCAAGACGATCTCGGTTTGCATCGAGCGAGGCGGTCTGTTCGGTTCGAACATCAAGCCGGTCCTTGTTCTCACGCAGGAGACGCGCTTTCGCTTCCTCTGCCTGTTCGATGTCACGTCGTTCCCGTTTCTGTTGGTTGCTGAGCGTGGCTCGTCTCGTTGCCAGTTCGAACGCCTCACTTTGAAGCTGTTCGATCTCCGCGTTGAAATCGCGAGTCGCCGCCGTAAGCTTCCGTGCGAGCTCGTCCCGTGTCGTCTCAACGGTCTGCAACGCTTCTGACTTCAAGGCTTTGTCCGTTTGAGCGACCGACAATCGCGACTGCAATTGCTCTGTCTCTTCGACCAACTCCGCGCGTTGGCGCTCGAGTCGTTCTTTCGTCTCTGCCCCATGCTCTTCTCGCGCTTTGGCGAGTTTAATATCTCCCGAGAGCCGTTCGAGCTCAGTCGCTTGAAGACGCTCATCCTGATGGAGCGTCTCGAGGACGGCACGATGCTCGGTCAATGTTTCCTCGAGCGCGGCCCGTTCGGTGACGAGCGCGTTCAGCGCCGCTTCTTGGTTGCGTAACTGTTCTTCTGCTGCCGTCTGTTGTGTTGTGGCGAAAGTGATTTTCGCCTTGAGCTCGGTGATCTCGGCACCGAGAATCCCGGTCTCGAGGTCGTCATGCCGCGCCTTGGCGACTTGGAACTCTCGAGCGAGTGCCGCTTGTTCACGAAGCGGTTCGACCCGATCGGCAAGTTCATATAAGATATCGTCGACGCGCGACAAGTTCAGCTCTGTGTCTTGCAACTTTCGTTCCGCTTGTTTTTTGCGTTGGCGGTACTTCAGCACGCCGGCCGCTTCTTCAATGACGGCGCGGCGATCTTCCGGTTTACCCGAGATGACTTGTTCGACCCGTCCTTGCCCGATGATCGCAAACGCATCACGGGACAAACCCGTATCCATGAACAAGTCGATGACGTCTTTCAGGCGGCACGGCTTTTTATTCATGAAATAGTCGCTGTCGCCACTGCGCGTCACGCGTCTCGTCACGCTCACTTCTTCATACGGCAGGCGCAAGTGCGCATCGCTATTATCTAAAACGAGCGTCACTTCGGCGACGTTGCGGTGGTTCTCGCCTTCGCTACCGGCAAAGATGACATCTTCCATTTTCGCCCCACGGAGCGATTTGGCCGACTGTTCGCCGAGTACCCAGCGAACAGCGTCCGATATATTTGATTTCCCGCTCCCGTTCGGTCCAACCACGGCTGTCACACCGGGACGGAAATCTAGTTCAATCCGCTTGGCAAACGATTTAAAGCCAGCGAGTTCGATTCGTTTTAAGTGCATCGTGACCATCCTATCCTAAGTAAGCATTCATTCGTTTATTTTACCACAGTTGCTAGTTCGTCAAAATGCTAGAATCATGCTATTCTAAAAAGAACTGTAGAAAGGAGTACTACACATGACGAATGAACAAATGATCGAGGAAATCCTCGATAAAATGAACATCATCAACCGCGGTGCGATCAAGGCGGAAGAATATAACAAAGCCGATGCATCGGCCGTGAAAGAGATTTACGACTACGTGATGAACCGGTCATCACTCTCGATCTCTGAAGTCGACGGTCTCGTCGAAGAACTTGGCCAATTGACGTAACCAAAAGGAGTGGACCCGCGCGGGTCCACTCCTTTTTTTATAGGCCGGCGTATCGCCGATTGAATTCGATCAACGCTTCTTTAGCCGCGATCTGCTCGGCTTCTTTCTTCGAACGACCGATCCCTTCGCCGACGATATCGTCACTGAGACGAGCGTGGGAGACGAATTCACGGCTGTGGGCCGGACCGCGTTCTTCGATGATCGTATACGTGACCGGGCCGAGCCCTTCGCGCTGTACACTCTCTTGAAGTTGACTCTTATAATCGGTCTGCTCTTCAAACACACCGGCTAAGACTTTCGGAAAAACCGCTTCGGCGAGGAACTGTTCTACTGGTTCGATCCCTTGGTCAAGGTAGAGGGCGGCGATGTATGATTCGAACACATCGGCGAGTAACGCGGGACGTTTCCGTCCGCCCGTCAGCTCTTCCCCTTTTCCAAGCAAGATAAAATCAGAGAAAGCGTAGGCTTCGGCAAAGTTCACGAGCGACGGCTCACAAACGATGGCCGCCCGTAACTTCGTTAATTCCCCCTCGGAGCGCTCCGGATACGTCTCATATAAAAACCGGGACACTGTCAACTCGAGCACCGCGTCTCCTAAAAACTCTAACCGTTCATTGTCTTTTTTCAAACCGCGTTGTTCATTGACATATGATGAATGGGTGAACGCCTGCATTAACAGTTCTTGGTTCGTAAATTTCACACCAAGTCGTTCCTCGAGTGACGTGAACTTCTCAACGATGCGTGCTCGCTCCACTTCATTTCGTCGGCGTCTTTGCGCCGACCCTTGACGGTCGAACCGTCGCTTATCCTTTGTCATAAGTCCCTCCGTGTATAAGCACAAGCCCACCGCTCATTATGAGCGGTGGGAGGCTTGATTACAATTTTGTTTCGATGTAAGACACGACGTCGCCCACAGTTGCAAGCTTCTCGGCATCTTCGTCTTCGATTGTGATATCGAACTTGTCTTCAAGGTCCATGACCATTTCCATCACTTCGAGCGAGTCCGCACCGAGGTCGTCTTTAAATGATTTTTCGGCTGTGATTTCAGAAACGTCTTTCCCGAGTTTCTCTGCTACTGCTGCTTGTACGTCTACTAAGATTTGTTCTTTTGTCATGATAAAATCCCTCCAAAGTAAATTATATTAAATGTACTACAATTGGTAAAGTTCTGTTTTTACGCCATCGTCATGCCGCCGTCGACGGCGATCGTCTGCCCGGTCACGTAAGCGGCCTCGCTTGACGCGAGAAACGAGACGATGCTCGCCACGTCTTCGACTTGGCCGAAGCGATTGAACGGAATTTGTCCGAGCGTCGCTTCGCGCTGCGCGTCTGTCAACGCACCGGTCATGTCGGTCTCGATAAAGCCTGGACAGACCGCGTTCACCGTCACGTGACGGGCCGCGAGCTCGCGCGCCACCGATTTCGTGAGTCCGATGAGTCCAGCTTTCGCTGCCGCATAGTTCGCTTGTCCGGCGTTCCCCGTGATTCCGACGACCGAGGCGATGTTGATGATACGACCTGATTTCGACTTGAGGAGCGGACGCGTCGCCGCTTGCGACGTCAAGAACGCGCCTTTCAAGTTCGTCGCGAGCACATCGTCAAAGTCGGTCTCTTTCATGCGCATGAGCAGACCGTCTCGTGTGATCCCGGCGTTGTTGACGAGGCAATCCAAACGGCCGAACGTATCGACTGCCGTCTTGACGAGTGCTTTCACATCGTCAGCGTTCGAGACGTCCGCTTTGACGGCGATCGCCTCGCTGCCCGCCGCTTCAATGGCTGCAACGACTGCTTTTGCTTGCTCGACACTACCCGAGTAATTGACGACGACTCGAAAGCCGTCTTCCCCTAAACGCTTCGCGATGGCGGCCCCGATACCCCGGGACGCACCCGTCACGATTGCTACTTGGTCATGCACGCACTTCTCCCCCTAACGCTGCAACCTCTTCTAACGTCGTCACTTGTTTAAGTGTCACGTTTTTATCGATTCGTTTGATGAGCCCGGACAACGGTGACGTCGAACCGAACTCGATAAACGTATCGACCCCCTCAGCAATCGCTTTCCGAACACAGTCCTCAAACCGGACCGAGGCGTACAGTTGCTCGGTGAGAAGCGCTTTTAGTTTCTCGGCGTCAGTATGGACCGCCGCGTCGACGTTCGAAATGATCCCAATCGTCGCATCTTTGAACGGTGACGATGCGAGCACATCTTTAAACCGTGTCGCAGCAGGCATCATATATGAACTATGAAACGCCCCTGACACGTCTAGCGGCAACACGCGTTTCGCCCCAGCCTGTTTTAAGTCTGTCTCTGCTTGTTTGACCGCGTCGACGTGACCCGAAATGACGAACTGGCCCGGACAGTTGTAATTGGCGATTTGTACAAGGTTTCCGCTGGCACTAATCTTCTCGGTCAAGTGGAACGCTTCTGCGACATCGGTCATGCCGATGACCGCTGCCATCGTTCCGTCCTTCACCTCGGACATGAGCTTGCCGCGCTCACGTACGAGCACACACGCTTCTTCGAGATCGATGACGCCCGCGACGACGAGTGCCGCATACTCACCGACACTATGGCCAATCACGACGTCCGGTTTGGCACCGGTCTTCCCGTGTGCGAGCGCGAGTAGCGCCGCGTGCGCCACGATGGCAGGTTGTGCGACTTCCGTTTGTTGAAGCTCTTCTTTTGATCCGGCCGCCATGACGTCGAGCAAATCAAATCCGAGTCGACGATCGATCGCTTGCATCTGTTCAGGATCGTCTAAGAACGTTTGACCCATACCGACTGTTTGTGACCCTTGGCCGGGAAATATCCACGCTTCTCTCATGTACTCACCTTCTTTACGTTAGTCTGTTGCTTTCGCTTGTTTGATCTTCGCGACGACATCATGGTCAACCATGATTTTCGCCTGTTTGAGCGCACTCATGATGGCTAGTGCGTCACTCGACCCGTGCGCTTTGATGACCGGGGCGTTGATTCCGAACAAGCCCGCACCACCTTGCTCACGATAATCTAATGTTTGTTTCAAGTTTTTCAGTTTCGGTTTTAAGACGAGAGCGGCAAGCTTCGAGACAATATCGCTCGTGAACTGTTCTTTCAACATTTTCATGAGCATTGACGAAGCACCCTCCACACCTTTCAACAAAATGTTTCCGGCAAATCCTTCTGTCACGATGACATCGACGTCACCTGACATCGCCTCGCGGGCCTCGACGTTTCCGACGAAGTGGACCGGAGCCTGTTCGAGGAGGGGGAACGCTTCTTTCGTCAGCGCGTTTCCTTTCCCAGCCTCCGTCCCAATGTTTAGGAGCGCGACACGTGGGCGCTTGATGCCGCGGACGTGCTCGGCGTATAGCGAACCCATGATCGCGTAATCAACCAAATGTTCTGCCTTAGCGTCCGGATTGGCCCCGACATCTAAGACGACGACACCGCTACCCGTATATGTAGGGAACGTTGGCGACAGTGCCGGACGTTCGATTCCAGGAATCCGACCGATGACAAAAAGCGAAACCGCCATGAGCGCCCCGGTGTTCCCGGCCGATACGAGTCCATCTGCTTTCCCGTCTTTGACGAGCTGAGCCGCTACGACGAGCGAGCTGTCTTTTTTCCGGCGAACCGCCCGGACCGGTTCATCTTCGCCTGTGATGACTTCGCTCGCAGGAACGATTGTAATCCGCGGGTCGGTCAACCCGTAGGATGCAAGCTTCACTCCATCACCGACTAGAAACAGTTCCATCTGCTCGTCCGGAAAACTTTCAGCAAATTGTTTTACGCCGTCCACGATTGCTTTTGGGGCATGATCCCCACCCATTGCATCAATTGCTAACTTCATACTTGTTCCTCCTCACCGCGACGATAAATCGTGAAGTCTCCGCTAAAGACACACTCTTCGCCGACATAACTATCCACTGAGACGTCCGTCCGTCCGTCTCGACGCAGTTTGACAACACGAGCCTTGGCAACGACTCGCTCTCCGAGATGAACTTGGCGACTAAACCGGATTTCCGCTTTAGTGGTCAACGCCAGTTCGTCGTCGATGAGCGCCACCGCTAACGAGTTGGCCTGAGCGAACAAGACGTGTCCACGGGCGATCTCATTGCGGCTAAAGACGTGTTCTCTTTCCATGTCGAGAACCGAGATGGCCGATTCGTCGAGTTTCAAGTCAATCATATCACCGATGACCTCGCTCATTGCGAGCGACTTCACTTCATCGAGGTGCTCTGAAGCAACATGCTTGATCCGTTCCCGGACTTCAGGAATTTTAAGCTCCATCCGATCGAGACGGATTGTTTGAATGCTGACGGCGAACTGCTTCGACAGTTCATCGTCTTTAATGAACGGGTTATGTTCAATCGTTTCTTGCAGTAAGCGTTGCCGCTCCTTCTTAGGTACCCGCATTCAGTTCCCTCCTAAACTCTTCCCTAAAGAACTTAATACCTGGTACTAATAGCAGTATATATTCTTTAGTTTTAATTTTCAAGTGTTATTCTAACCTTTCGCCGACAAGTAAGTCGAGTCGCTTCAAGTATTGACGCAGCGGTCTGTACGAGGACTCCTGCCAAAACGTCTCGCTGCCGAGCAAGCGGACGGCGTCTTGCATCGCCACTTCCATCACTTTGAGGTCGAGGACCGGGTCGGCGACACGGAAACTCGGCAACCCGCTTTGGGCTGTCCCAAAGAAGTCGCCGGCGCCGCGGAGTTCTAAATCTTTTTCCGCCAACACGAATCCGTCGTTCGTCTCCGTCATCGTCTTTAAGCGGAGCTTACCGACATCAGACTTCGGGTCTCCTACTAATATACAATAAGATTGATGTGCGCCTCGACCGACGCGCCCCCGTAACTGATGGAGCTGGGCCAAACCGAACCGTTCCGCATCGTGGATCACGATGAGCGAGGCGTTCGGCACGTTTACCCCGACCTCGACGACCGTCGTCGACACGAGAATTTGCAGGGAGTTGTCAGCGAACGCCTTCATCACTTCATCTTTCTCGGCACTCGACAGTTTTCCGTGCATGAGTCCGACCGCATAGTTCGGGAATCGCTCATTGAGTAAATGATACAACTCGGTTGCGCTCTCGACTTCGAGCGTATCGGATTCCTCGATCAATGGCGCGATGACGTACGCTTGACGTCCGAGTGACAGTTCGCGCTCGACCATCGTATGCACCCGGTCGATTTGATCCGTTTTCGCCCAATACGTCTCGATCGGCTTCCGGCCGGCCGGCATCTCATCGATCGTCGACACATCCATCTCCCCGAACGCGCTGATCGCGAGCGTCCGCGGAATCGGCGTCGCCGTCATATACAAGACGTCCGCAAGATCGGCCTTGTCTCGTAACATTTTCCGCTGCTCGACGCCGAACCGGTGTTGCTCGTCCGTGATCGCCAAGTGCAGACGCGAAAACTCAACCGGCCCTTGAATCAAGGCGTGCGTGCCGACGATGATGTCGACGTCACCCGCTTTGATCGCTTCGAGCAACGTAGCGCGCGCCCTCCCTTTGACCGAACTCGTCAATAAGGCGACACGGATCCCGTACGGCTCGAACAGTTGTTCAAGCGAAGCGACATGCTGCTCGGCCAAAATTTCGGTCGGAACCATGAGCGCGCCTTGATAACCCGCGTTCACTGTCGCATACAAGGCGATCGCGGCAACGACTGTCTTCCCGCTCCCGACATCCCCTTGCAACAGGCGATTCATGCGTTCAGGCTTCTCGATATCACTCACGATCTCACGAATGACGCGCGTTTGTGCACCCGTCAACGGGAAAGCGAGCCGCTTGACGAACTCGTTCAGTTGCGTTTTTTCGAGCGTGAGCGCCCTTCCTTTCCCGGAACGCTCCATCTTTCGAAACGCCTGAAGCTTTAATTGATAGAGCAGGCATTCTTCGTACACATAACTGCGGCGCGCTTGTTTGTACATGTCGATCGAATCAGGGAAATGCATCCCTCTGAGCATCGACGCCCGGTCCTCCAAGCGGTAACGCAAGCGGATTGATTCCGGCAGCCGGTCCTCAAACGTCGTCGTCTGATCGAAGGCGAGTTTGACGATTCGACTGAAATTCTTTTGCGTCAATCCGGCCCGAAGCGAATAGATCGGCTGTAACCCGTCCGCGAGCTCACCGAACTCGAGATCGGTCGCACTGATCGTCATCCGGTTCATATCCCATTTCCCTTTGACCGTAACCGTCGCACCAAGCGCCAATTTGTCTTTATAGAAAGCGCGGTTGAACATCGTCACATGGACGACGTAGCGTTCTTCTAACAACAGCCGGAACTGAAGTCGATTTTTGCCTTTACTATAATAGCGGACGAGCGGTTCCGCTTGAACGGTCCCACTCCATTTGACGAGGTCCCCGTGGACTGCCGTCGTCACAGTGCCGCTGTTATAATTTTCATAACGAAACGGGACGTGCTCTAGCACGTCCTCGATTCGTTCGAGACCCATCGTCTCTAATTTTTTGGCCATCTCTGGCCCGACCCCTCGGAGCGTCGTCAACGCGTCACTGTTTGGCATTTTCTTTCTCTCCAAAAATATTGCGTTCGATCCGACGTGCTGTCGGTGTATTGGCGAGTCCGCCCCGCGCCGTCTCTTTCAAGGCGGTCGGCATCATTTGACCGATCTCGTACATCGCTGAGATGACTTCATCGCACGGGATGCGGGACGTGATGCCGGCGAGCGCCATATCAGCCGCAACGACCGCGTTCGCTCCACCCATAGCGTTTCGTTTGACGCAAGGGACTTCGACGAGACCCGCTACCGGATCGCAGACGAGCCCGAGCATGTTTTTCAAGGCGATCGCAAACGCCGTCGCCGACTGTTCCGGCGTCCCGCCGGCCGCTTCGACGATGGCTGCTGCAGCCATACCGGTCGCGGAACCGACTTCGGCCTGACAGCCTCCGGCCGCACCCGAAATCGAGGCGTTGTTCGCGACGACGAATCCGAACGCGCCCGAGGTGAACAAATACCGAATCATCGCATCGCGGTCCATCTCGAGACGGTCCTTGACCGCAAATAGCGTCCCCGGTACGACCCCGGCGCTCCCCGCCGTCGGTGTCGCGCAAATCCGTCCCATCGCCGCATTCACTTCGTTCGTGCCGATCGCTTTGGCGACGGCATCTAAAATCAAGTCACCGGAAAGTGATTTGCCCGACCGGACATAGTCTTGCATGAGCACGGCGTCATTCCCAGTCAGCCCCGTCACAGACGTCACGCCTTGCATCGCCCGCTCGACCGCTTCTTCCATCACTTCAAGGTTACGTTCCATCATCGCCATGACCTCTTCTCGTGTCGAGCGTCTGACGTGGACTTCTTGCTCGATCATCACTTCAGAGATCGGGATGTTTCGTTCCGTTGCCGTCCGTACTAATTCTTCTACTGATTTAAACATAGTCGTTTCTCCTTATTCCCCAAAGATGGCTACCCGTTCGATTTGAGGTAACCGTTCCAGTTCCGCTAATACATCTTTTGGCATCGGTTCATCCATTTCAATCGCCATCAAGGCTTGCTTGCCTTTTTCATGACGGCTCACTTCCATATGCCCGATGTTCAGTTCGTGCTTGGCGAGTATGCCCGTCACGGCCGCAATCGCCCCGAAGCGATCGTGATGCAAGACGACGAGTGCCGGTCCACCGCCAGAAAGCTTGAGCGGGAATCCGTTCAATTCGGTGATTTCAATCGTGCCACCGCCAATCGAGATCCCAACGATCTCAAACGTCCCCTCCGCGTCCTCGAGATGAACCCGGGCCGTGTTCGGATGATCCGTGAGCGCGTCGCTCGTCTCAAAGACGACTTCGATTCCCCGCTCTTTCGCGATGTCGAGCGCTTGCGGGATGCGAAGATCGAACGTATCGAACCCCATGATGCCTCCGACGATGGCAACGTCTGTCCCGTGACCTCGATACGTGTCGGCGAACGACCCGTAAAATGTGATCCGCGCGAGGTCCGGCGTTCGGCCGAACAGTTTGCCGGCCATAAGACCGATCCGTGCGGCTCCGGCCGTATGCGAACTCGATGGTCCGACCATGACCGGTCCGATAATATCAAACACACTGCGATATTTCATCGCATTTCCCCCTTTCAAAAAAACCCTACCTTCATTATACAGAAGGCAGGGCTGAGATACAGCTTATTCCACACTAAAAATGTAGGAGTAGAGCGGTTGTTTACCGTCGTGAACTTCGATTTCAATCTCATCGTTCTTCGATTCGATGTAAGCCGAGAGTGCTGCGACGTCTTCCGCCGACGAACCTTCGCCCGTCAAAATCGTGACAATCTCATCATCCGCGTCCACAAGTGCATCTACGAGCGCTTTTGCCGCTTCTAGACTCGATTTTGATGATGCGACGATTTTCTTCTCAGCAATCGCCATATGATCATCTTTACGAATCTCGACACCGTCGATACTCGTGTCACGGACAGCGTATGTCACTTGTCCTGACTTGACCGTAGTTGCGGCCGTCTTCATGACCGACTCGTTCGTCTCGACATCCGCTTCAGGATTGAACGCGATGGCAGCCGCTAGTCCTTGCGGTACCGTCTTCGTCGGAATGACCGAGACGCCGCAAGGTGCGACCGATGCCGCTTGCTCAGCGGCCATGATGATGTTCGAGTTGTTCGGGAAGATGAAGACGTGCTCGGCGTTCGCCGCTTCAATCGCTTTGACGATGTCTTCCGTCGACGGGTTCATCGTCTGCCCGCCTTCGATGACATGTGCGGCACCGAGCGAACGGAACAGTTCACTGACACCTTCACCCATGGCGACGGTGACGATCGCGTAAGGTACTTTCGCTTTGACGGCAGTCGCTTGAACGCCGTGCTGGTTGGCACCGTGCTCTTCTTCAAGAATCGTCGAATGCTGTTGACGCATGTTCTCGATCTTGACCGCGACAAGCTCACCAAAACGTTGTCCTTTCGTGATGACGTCGCCCGGCGTCTCGACGTGAACGTGGACTTTGAGCAACTCTTCGTCGGCGACGACAAGGAGCGAGTCTCCGAGTTCAGACAGCTCGTTACGGAACACGTCCTCATCGAACGGAGTCTGTTTCAACTTTTCGTCTTGGAAACGGACCATGATCTCCGTGCAATATCCAAATTCGATATCTTCCGTCGACATGAAACCTTGCGCAGCATGGTGTTCTGCCTCAACGAGGGCATCCATGACCGGTGCGTGCGGCTTCTCGAGCTCTTTCCCTTCAAGGCTCGCGAGGAACCCTTCATAGATGACGAGGAGACCTTGACCGCCTGAGTCGACGACACCGACTTCTTTTAAGACCGGCAACAAATCAGGTGTCCGCTCGAGCGAAGCTTTCGCTTCCGTGATCACTTGCTCCATGAACTCATTGAAATCGCTCGTCGACTCAGAGGCACGGAGCGCTTCGTCGGCCGCTTCACGAGCAACCGTCAAAATCGTTCCTTCAACCGGTTTCATAACCGCCTTGTATGCCGTGTCAACGCCACGTTTGAGTGCCTCGGCAAAGTCGAGTGTCGACAATTCTGTCTTTCCTTCGATCGATTTACCGAAACCACGGAATAATTGGCTCAAAATAACACCCGAATTCCCACGGGCCCCCATAAGTAGGCCGCGGGCAAACTTCGATGACACGTCAGCGATGTTCGCTGTGTCGAGTGCGGCCACTTCCTTCGCACCTGAAGTCATCGTCAAATTCATGTTCGTTCCCGTGTCGCCGTCTGGGACCGGGAAGACGTTAAGCGAATCCACGTAATCTGCATTTTGGCTCAAGTTGGCTGCACCGTTTGCGACCATTTGCGCAAACACCAATCCATCTAAACGTTTTAACCCCACACCAAATCCTCCTTCGTTCTCGTCAGTCATTCGTCAGACGAACGCCTTGTACGAATATATTTACCGACGAAACGTTTAATCCTAAAGTTTCACCGAGCGTGTATTTTACACGACTTTGCACGTTGTACGCGACTTCCGACACTTTCGTCCCGTAGCTCACGATGATGTGCATATCGATATGTACGTCTTCTCCATCTTGACGTACGACAACGCCACGCGCATAGTTCTCACGTTTGAGCAGTTCTGCGATCCCGTCTTTCAGTTGAGCTTGTGACGCCATTCCTACGACGCCGAAACATTCCATCGCCGCACCGCCCGCGAGTGTCGCGACCACGTCGTTCGTGATATCAATATTGCCATATGTTGTCTTCATTTCAATTGCCATATGGAGTAGCCTCCTTTATTCGGAATGATTCCTACAGTATATTCTACAATAAGTACCTAGTTATTAAAAGGACATGCCCCTAAACTCGGTCAATTGTAACCGCAACCCTCATTCATTATTAAAATCCTCATCCGTAATGTCAAGTTTTTTTCTTGTCATCCGGTTATTTTCTAGTTGCATCGTGAA
The DNA here is from genome assembly GCF_004337175.1 of Exiguobacterium sp. SH1S21. Taxonomy (NCBI): domain Bacteria; kingdom Bacillati; phylum Bacillota; class Bacilli; order Caryophanales; genus Exiguobacterium; species Exiguobacterium sp. SH1S21. The sequence goes on from NZ_SJUY01000003.1 coordinate 176,779, forward strand.
AAAACCCATGCTAATATAAACGAGTGTCTATTAGGACGAACCCACATAAAAAAGGAGGGGAAACGCATGGCACGTAAATGCTACGTAACAGGTAAGTCACCTAAGTCAGGTAACAACCGTTCGCACGCACTCAACAAGACAAAACGTACTTGGGGTGTAAACGTACAAAAAGTTCGCATTCTCGTTGACGGTAAACCTAAACGAGTTTGGGTTTCAGCTCGCGCTCTTAAATCAGGTCTCGTTGAACGCGTATAATTACCATACACGAACGAAATAAATCCCAGCGGCATGCGCCGATGGGATTTTTTTTGTTTATTTCTTTATATACATAATCAAGACGTTGCCGCTATGAACGAGCAAGTCCGCCTCTTCCGCCGACCACTCGTTTGAGATCGTCAGCGCCTCATGGCTGACGACGTCATGGTTCTCGAGCGGGTACTTGACGCCACGAATCGAGACCGAGGCCCGTTTCCAAGGTACGAGCGACAAGTAATGGTCAGGACGACGCGGGAGACGATAGTCCCCTTTTCCGACGAGACGGACTTCTTGCCCGTCTGCGAACAACCGCATCTCGGGGTACGCTTCGAGCAGACCGACGTTGCTGAGCGTCATATCGAGCCTGCCCCCGAGTGCACCGTATACGTCGATCACGTCCGCCCCTTTCCCTCGTGCCGCCTCGAGAGCGATCTCAAGGTCGGTCACGTCTTTTTCAGACGGATAACGGACAGCTTCCTCCGGCACGGTGCCTGTGAACGAATCAAAGTCACCGACGAGCAGGTCCGGCTTCATTCCACGGTCGAGCAGCGTATGATAGCCGCCGTCGACGCCGATGACGTAATCGGCGTTCCGAGGAAGCTCAGGGACCGCTTCCGGGCTCGCAGCCACAATCAAGACGCGCATTATCTGATGTCCCGTGTCGCGAGCGTCGCGAAACGCGGCGCCGACGTGAACAAGAGCACGATCACGACCGCCGAGACGAGGAACGACGGCAACATATACGTCAAGTTATAGCCTAGCGAGTACAAGACGACCGGTCCTTCCGCATACTCGGCGAAGAAGACGATGCCAGAAACGACGTGCGCAACGTAGCGGAGCGCCGAGCCGATCAACGCCCCGAGAATCAAATAGAACGTGAGCGTTTTCTTGGCGCCGTCTTTTGCCGACTGTTTGACTTGCCCGGCGAAGATGCCGGCGACTCCGACGAGGCCGTAGGCGACCGTGTAGTCGAGTAAAAATTGGACCGGTGTGAAGATATAGGCCCCAAATAACAGTTGTAGCGTCCCGACGAGCGCGCCTGTCGCGAGTCCGCCTCTCAATCCATGCCGATACGCCATCACGAGAATCGGCAGCATCGCCAAGCTGACTGCTCCGCCTTGCGGCAACCGATATGGGATGAGCATGTCAAAGATCAGTCCGAGCGAGGCGAACAGCGAGATTTCAATGAGCGCCTGTAGTTTTAAACGTTGTTTCATCTTATTCCCTCCTTGATATGAGTGAACGACAAAAAGCAGCATGACGTAAACGCCATGCTGCTATCGTGTAGCAACGTGCATTTTCGCCACATCCCTACGTCCGTGTGAACGGAACAGGTTCAAAGGGTTAGCTCATGCCTCTCAGCCACAGATGTGACACCCCTTGCGACAATATTTGTTGTTCTACAGACAATTATACACGAGACGCGTTGCGAATGCTATCGATTGCGTCTTTATAGCTCGGTTCGTTATAGATGGCTGAACCGGCAACGAGGACGTCGGCACCTGCGTCGATACAAAGTTTTGCCGTCGCAGGATTTACCCCGCCATCGATCTCGATCTCGAAGTCGAGACGACGCGCTTGGCGCATCTCGCTGAGCGCCGCAATCTTCGGGACGACCGCTTCGATGAACGCTTGGCCGCCAAAGCCAGGGTTCACGGTCATGAGCAATACCATATCGACATCACCGAGCACGTGCTCGATTGATGACAACGGCGTATGTGGGTTCAAGACGACACCACACTTGGCGCCGGCTCCTTTGATTTGTTGCAATACGCGATGCAAATGGTTTGTCGCCTCGACATGGACCGTGACGATATCGGCGCCTGCTTGAACGAAGTCCTCGACGAACCGTTCCGGTTGGTCGATCATCAAATGGACGTCTAATACCATGTCCGACTTGTCACGCAAACTTTTGAGTACCGGCAGTCCAATCGAGATGTTCGGCACGAACTGACCGTCCATGACGTCAAAATGAATGTAATCGGCCCCTGCTTCTTGGACCGCTTTGACCTCTGCCTCAAGGTTGGCAAAATCGGCCGACAGGATCGATGGTGCGATTTTAATCATGTTAGTACCTCCGTTGTCTATCTTTTAATTCCTCCATAAACGTAACATAGTTCGCATAGCGGGTGGAAGCGATTTCTCCGGCCTCGACCGCCGCTTTGACGGCACAACCTGGCTCGTTCAAATGGGCGCAACCACGGAATTTACAGTCATCGTGCCGCAAGACGAATTCAGGGAAACACCAACGCATCTCCTCGACTTCAAGTTCTTCCGGGAACTCAAGACTCGAGAATCCAGGTGTATCGGCGACGAACCCGTCCGCGAGTGTGATGAGCGTGACGTGACGCGTCGTATGCTTCCCGCGGCCAAGCGCTTTCGAAATTTTACCAGTCGCGAGTTCGAGCTCCGGTGCGACCGCGTTCAGCAACGAACTCTTCCCGACGCCGGTCTGTCCGGCGAACACGCTCGTCTTGTCTTTGAACGCGCTGCGGATGAGCTCGATTCCAGCTCCGTCTTCGGTCGACGTCTCAATGACTTGATAGCCGATCGAACGGTATAGCGCTGCCGCCGCACTAATTTTTTCTTTTTCAGTTTCTAGCAACAAGTCCATCTTCGTCAACACGATGATTGGGTGAACTTGCTTCGATTCGATCAAAATGAGAAAGCGGTCAAGCAAATGAAACGAGAACGCCGGCTCTTTCACGGAAAAGAGCAGAAACGCCTGATCGATGTTGGCGATCGGCGGACGGACGAGATGGTTCGACCGCTCATCGACAGCCATGATGTAGCCGGTCCCGTCCCCTTGGTCTTGAATATCGACGTCGTCCCCGACGACGGGCGAAATGTTTCGGTTCCGGAAGTTTCCCCGGGCGCGACATCTGATTTCAACTTTCGTTTCGGTCATGACATCATAAAATCCACCTTGCAAGCGAATAATCGTTCCTTTCATCCTGTTTCCTCCTTAGAAAAGAGGTGACGCGCACGCCACCTCTTCATTGTGAATCTTTTGCTTGGGCGTATGTCACCGTATCGGTCCGAACGACTTCTCCCTCGACTTCAATCGTCGCGGTACCGACTTCGTCCGGAGCAATGACGAGCGTATAGGAATACGTCGTCGTTTCTGTGATCATATCACGCAACACTTCGATCTCACCACGGGCATCGACGGTACGGATGACGACTTCGACCGGCTCCGCCTCTTCACCTTCTGCCGGCGGTTCGATTTCGACGTCCACTTCTCGCTCGATCGAGATGTCGGTCGGCTCGACCCCTTGTGAGACGATGACCGTCAGTTCCGTTCCCGGGTCGACCGCCGTCCCTGACGTCGGAAGTTGACGAATGATTTGATTCGCTGGGATGCTCGTCGAATACTCATCGCGTTTCACGATTTTCAAGTTGTTTTGCTCGGCATAAGTTGACGCCTCTTCGAACGTATAGCCCGTCAAATTGGCAAGCTCAATTTTATTGCTACCGGTCGAGACGACGAGCGTGACCGTCTCTTCCGACGCGATAACTTCTTCACCTGGCGTGATCGACTGCGAAATCACATCTCCGCTGTCGACCGTTTCGGACGCTTCGGATTGGATTTCAATATCTGTGAAATCAAGATCTTTCAACGTTCGTTCCGCTGCTGTTTGAGACAACCCTTCGACGTCAGGCATCTCGACCGTCTCTTTCCCAGCAGACACGACGATGGTGACGACCGTTCCACGCTTCGGCTTCCGTCCAGGTTGCGGGTTTTGCGAAATCACGTCGCCTTCAGACACGTTGTCACTCACTCGGTCCGTCGTCTCAACGACGAATCCGGATGCTTCCAGTTCAGTCGTCGCATCACCGACGCTCATACCGACGACATCAGGCACGACGGCACGTGACATTTCATCTGCAACCACATACGCGGCAACCCCGCCACCAATCAATAGAAGAACGAGCACTAGCCAGAGCCACCACTTCTTTTTCTTTTGTTTCTTCGGCGTCGCTGATTCCGGCTCGACTGCAGCTACCGGCTGCTTGACGACTTCTTTCGGTTCTTCCGGGACGACAGGCGCCATGACGAGCGTCTGATCAAACTCGTCTTGTTCTGTCGGCATCCGTTTCGGTTCGTCCGCTCGGTCTGGGCTGAGCGATGTCAAGCAGTCTTTTTTAAAAGCAGCGACCGAGGCATGTCGTGCCCCCGGAGATTTGGCGAGCGCCTGCATAATACAGTTCTCAAGCGCTTGTGGAATTTTAGGGTTCAAGTCGAGCGGTCTGATCGGATCATCTTGCAAATGTTGCAACGCGACCGCGACCGGCGTCTCACCGATGAACGGGACTCGTCCTGTCACAAGTTCGTACAGCACCGCACCGAGCGAATAAATGTCTGACTTCTCATCGGCAAACTTACCACGCGCTTGTTCCGGAGAGAAGTAGTGGACCGACCCGAGGACTGACATCGTATGGGTCAGCGTCGCGTTCGACATGGCCACGGCAATCCCGAAATCGGTCACTTTGACGTTCCCATTTTGGTCAATCATCATGTTTTGCGGTTTGATATCCCGATGAATGATGCGATGGGCATGGGCATGATCGATCGCATCACAGATCTGTCCCATGATCCGTAACGCTTCCTCGATTGATATGTACTCTTCCTGTAAATATTGTTTGAGCGTCATACCATCGACATGTTCCATGACGATGTAATAAATGTCTTGTTCATCTCCGACGTCATAAATGGCGACGATGTTTGGATGGTTTAGACTGGTTGCCGCATGGGCTTCTCGTTCGAACCGGCGTATAAATTGTTCGTTATGCGAGAATTCAGATCGTAACACCTTAATGGCGACGGTTCGGTTTAAAATCTCATCGTGAGCCCGGTAGACATTTGCCATGCCGCCGCTACCGATTTGTTGTTCGATCCGATAACGATCGTTGATTCGTTCTCCACTTCGCATCGGATTCATCCTCTCTTTCTATCTGTAAATTGGACGAGCGCCACAGTGATGTTGTCGCTCCCACCCAATCGGTTGGCTTGATCGATCAACATGTCCGCCTTAGCGTCCGCAGAGATGGGACGAGTTAAGGCGTATTTGATGGCTTCATCTGTCAGGTGAGTCGTCAAGCCATCCGTACAGATTAAAATCGTGTCGAACTCGGGGTCGGCAAACACTTGCAGATCAGGTTCGACGTGCTCTTTTGAGCCGATCGCACGGGTGATAATATTTCGTTTCGGGTGGATCCGCATTTCTTCTTCCGTCAATTCCCCAAGTTGTTTTAGCACGTTGACGTAAGAATGGTCTTCCGTCAACTGTTGGAGTGTTCCGTCACGAAGGGCGTAGACGCGGCTATCGCCGATGTGCACGATGACAATCGTCTCGTCATGCCAACAGACGCCAGCGATGGTCGTCCCCATCATGACGAGATTAGACTGCTTCGCGAATTCAAGCACTTGCTCATTTGCCAGCTCCACGTTATCACGGAACCACGTCTCCATCGCTAACGGTGTGGCCGGAAGCGTCGGAAAGGCGCGACGAAACTGCTCGATGACGAGCCCGCTCGCGACCTCTCCTGCCTCATGCCCCCCCATGCCGTCGGCGACGAGGGCGATCCCGGCATGCTCGTCTCCTAAAATCAAGACGGCATCCTCGTTTTGAGCCCTCACCTGCCCACGGTCGGTTCGGTATGCTAATTCCATCTTCCTGATTACCTCGTTTCTTGTTCGCGCTCCTTCGCTCGAAGCTGCCCACAAGCCGCATCGATATCCGAACCTTGTTCGCGACGAATCGTCACGTTCACTTTTCGATCTTTGAGCACTTTTTCAAAGGCAAAAATTTGATTACGTGGCGTGCGCACATAGTCGCGCTCAAGCACATGGTTGACTGGAATCAAGTTGACGTGGCATTTGACGCCTTTCAACAAGTCGGCAAGCTTGTGTGCATCTTCTTCTGTATCATTGACGCCACCGAACAAACCGTATTCAAACGTGATACGACGTCCACTCTTCTCCGTGTAATAGTTGACGGCTTCCATCAACTTGTCCAAGTTATAGGCACGGTTGATCGGCATAAGACGTGTCCGAATTTCCGTCGACGCCGCATGAAGCGAAATCGCAAAGTTAATGCGCATCCCTTCGTCGGCGAACTTGTAGATTTTCGGCACGATTCCGCTCGTTGAGACGGTGATGTGGCGTGAACCGATATTCAAACCGTCATCGTGGTTGACCGTGCGCAAGAAACGCATCAATTCGTCATAGTTGTCAAACGGTTCGCCGATTCCCATGACGACGATTGAGTCGACACGTTCACCGCTCACGTCGAGCGCCCGTTGAACATCTAATACTTGAGCCGTGATTTCTCCGGCTTCAAGGTTACGTTTCAACCCGCCGAGAGTCGATGCACAGAACGTACAGCCGATGCGGCAGCCGACTTGTGTCGTGACACAGACCGAGTTGCCGTATTCGTGGCGCATGAGTACCGTCTCGATCGAGTAACCGTCTTGGAGCTCGAACAAGAACTTGATCGTTCCGTCTTGTGATTCCTGGCGGACGAGTTCTTTTAACGTCGTCAACTGGAACGAAGCATCGAGTTTTTCACGAAGCGGTTTCGACAAGTTCGTCATATCATCGAATGACGTCACCCGTTTGACATACATCCAGTCATATAACTGTTTCGCGCGGAACGACTTTTCTCCTGCATCGATGAGCCATTGTTCGAGTTCAGGGTATGTGAGCGAATATAAAGACGGCTTGGCGCCGACTAATGGGGTTTTTTCAACTGCTTTTGGATTCATGTTTATACCTCTTTCTTAAATGCGGCGATGTAGAAGCCGTCAGTTCCGAACGTCGTCGGAAGTAGTTTGAGTTCGGCGCGGTCCGATGACACCATCGGACGTAACACTTCAGGAAGACGATCTCGGAGTGTTTCATCCCACGTCAATCCGTTCGACAATATATAGTCGGCCTGCCGTTCATTTTCAGACGGGTCGATTGTACATGTCGAGTACACTAGCGTACCACCTTGCTTCAGTAGTGGCAAGACAGCGTCAATAATTTCACGTTGGATGATCGGCAGTCCAGAAAGGGATTCTTTGTCCTTCGTCCATTTAATATCTGGCTTGCGGCGAATGACACCAAGACCCGAGCACGGGACATCGAGCAAGATGCGGTCAAAGCTCTCGCGTTCGAACTCATCTCCGGCGTCTCGGGCATCGAGGGCTAGTGCGGTCACTCCATCGATTTGCAATCGCTTCACTTGTCGTTCGATCAGTTTTGCCTTATGAGGGTGAAGGTCGAGCGCCACGAGCGTCCCCCCGTCCATCCGTTCGGCGGTGTGCATCGCTTTGCCGCCTGGCGCGGCACACGCGTCGAGCACGCGTTCGGTCTTCTCGGCACTGAGCGCGTCGGCGACGATCATCGAGCTCTCATCTTGAATCGACAAAAGCCCTGCGTCGATAAACGGCGTCGTATGAACGTTTCCGGACTCGATAACGAGACCGTCTGACGATAGCTCAGAACGTGACGCTTGTACGCCTGACTCAGCGAGGCGTTCGATCATCTCGTCGACCGTGATTTGTTTGCGGTTGACGCGAACTGTCACCGGGGCCGGCTCGTTGTTCAACTTGCACATCGCCTCTGTCGCCTCAATTCCGTACGTGTTGATCCAATCCGCGACGAGCCAGTCGGGATGACTGTGCTCGATTGCGATCCGTTCGGCGTCAGGAAGCCCGCTCAAATCTGGGAAACCGTCACGGGTGACGTTGCGCAACACGCCGTTGACGAACTTGCCGATGCCGGAGTGCCCACGTTTTTTGGCGATCTCGACCGCCTCGTGTAAGACGGCCCGGTCCGGCACTTTGTCTAAATAGAACAGTTGATACACGCTCATCCGAAGGAGCGGTAAGACGAAACTGTCCAGTTTTTTCGGGTTTTGAACACGCTTCTCCAATATATAATCAAGCGTCCGCTTCCGCCCGAGCGTTCCGTAGACGAGCTCTGTGTAAAGTCCCACGTCTTTTGAAGCTAGCTTTTTTTGGTTTAATAAATCGTTGACCGCGATCGTCGAATAGGCTCCGCCTTGTTCGATTTTGATCAGCGTATCAAGCGCTGCTTGTCTTACGTTCATGTCACCCTCCTAATTGGTCGCCCACTTGCAGCTTTTGTCCGGCACCGCGCATGAACGTGGCACCGTCCATCCGTTTTTTTCCGGCCGGCTGTAACTCTGTCACTTTGATGGCGACGTCATTTCCAGTCGCGACCACAAACCCATCCTCTTCAAGCCGGACGATTGTGCCCGCCTCACCGTTCCCGCTCGTCTTCTCGCTCGCGAACACTTTCACCCGCTCGCCCGCGATCAATGTATACGCCGTCGGGAACGGGTTCATGCCACGAATGTGGTTGAAGATCGATGCACCCGGCTGCGACCAGTCCAGCTGTTCGCGGTCCCGGCTAATGTTCGGTGCGAACGTCACGTCACGTTCGTCTTGCGGTACCGCTTCGATCCAGCCTTCTAAAAAGGCTGGCAACGTCTTGATCAACAGATCAGACCCTGCGACGGCAAGTTTGTCGAACAGCGTACCGACCGTGTCTGTCTCTTCGATCGGGACGATCGTGTTCGCGATCATGTCCCCTGCATCCAATTTATCGACCATGTACATGATCGTGACGCCCGTTTCTGTCTCTCCGTCCAAAATCGCTTGATGGATCGGTGCGCCCCCCCGATATTTTGGAAGGAGCGAGGCGTGCACGTTGATCGCGCCATGTGTCGGCGCCTCTAACAGTTCACTCGGCACGATTTGCCCGTAAGCCGCCGTCACAATCAAATCCGGTTCAAGCGCCAAAATATCCTCATAATCGGTGCGGACTTTGATCGGCTGCAATACCGGGATGTTATGACGGAGCGCACACTCTTTGACCGGTGTCGGTTTGAGCTCACGCTTGCGGCCGACCGGTTTGTCCGGCTGCGAGACAACACCTACGACATTGTATCCTTCTTCGAGCAAGCGCTCAAGTACGGATACGGCAAACGCCGGTGTCCCCATGAAGACGATCCGCTTGTCGGTTCCTGGTTTAGGAACGGCGAGTTTATCGGTGAACAGGACACCGTCTAAATGGTCGATCTCGTGTTGGATGGCGCGCGCGAAGAAGCCGCTTGCTTTCACTTCTTGAAAGCGCCCTTTCATGTCTTGCGTCTTGACGACGATCGACTCATGTCGTTCGACGAATCCGAACTCACCCGGGATGCTCAAGCACCCTTCTAATCCGACGGCTTTGCCTGCGGTCGAAATGATCTCTGGATTGATCAATACGAGCGGACCTGTTTCGTCGTCAGTATGGACGACGGCAAGGCGCTGGTTCAAATTGACTTGCGGCGCGGCCACACCGACGCCATCATACTCATACATCGTGTCAAACAGCCGGTCGACCGTCTGGCGCAACTTCTTGTCAAACTTTGTCACCGGGTCACAGTTGACCCGCAAAATCTCATTTGGAATTTCGACTACTTTATACATTTCGTTCCACCTCACATGAAGACGTATGGATTTACATCTATACTCAATTGATATTCTTTTTTGCTGATCGCTTTCGCCCGCGCTTGTTGCAACATGGCGAGAACGGGATATAACGCTTCCGGTTGTTTCGTCTTGATGAACAGCTGGTAGCGATACAAGTTTTTAAGTTTCGATAACGGTGCCGGCATCGGTCCGTTCAGCCGGGACTGCTCGACGTGCGCTGCCGCGAAATCGGCGGCGAACAGGTCGGCCTCGGCTTGCGCGACGAGCGGATTTTCAGCCGCGAACGTGACGAGCGTCACGTACCAGTAAGGCGGATGGTTGCCGACTTGTCTGAGTTTCATCTCGCGCTCGAAAAACGACTCATAATCATGCCCACTCGCTGTCTCGATGACATAATGGTCCGGATTGTAAGTCTGGACGTACGCCTCACCCGGTAAACTTCCACGTCCGGCTCGTCCGGCGACTTGGGTGACGAGTTGGAACGTGCGTTCGGTCGCTCGAAAGTCAGGCATGCCGAGCGTCGCATCGGCCGCGAGCACGCCGACGAGCGTGACGTTCGGAAAATCGAGCCCTTTGGCAATCATCTGGGTACCGAGCAGAATGTCGGCCTCGCCGTCCTCAAACCGTTTCAACAGCTGTTCGTGCGACCCTTTCCGCGACGTCGTATCCTGGTCCATGCGGATGATCCGTGCTTCCGGGATTCGGTTCAACAGTTCGGTCTCGATCTTTTGCGTGCCGGTGCCGAACTGTTTGATCTTTTTACTGTCGCACGTCGGACATTTCGGCGGCATCCCGATCTCATAGCCACAATAGTGGCATTTGAGCCGGTCGCCGTGCTGATGATACGTCAAGTTGACGGCGCAATGCGGGCAGGTCAGCCCTTCCCCGCAATCACGGCACATGACGAACGTCGTGAACCCGCGGCGATTGAGCAAGATGACACATTGTTCTTTCTTCGCAATCCGGTCGTTGATGGCCAGAAATAAGTCTTCCGAGAACATCGTCGTGTTCCCTTTCGCGAGCTCGCGGCGCATATCGACAATATGGACGGGCGGCATCTTGCCACCGTAGCGTTCACTCAAATGCAAATAGCGATAGACGCCTTTTTGAGCGCGGGCAAACGACTCGAGCGACGGTGTCGCGCTTCCGAGCACGACCGGACAGCCGTGATAACGGGCTCGCCAAATTGCGACGTCGCGCGCATGATAGCGTGGATTCTCTTCTTGTTTATACGTCGTCTCATGTTCTTCGTCTAAGATGAGCAGACCGATTCGTTCGAGCGGAGCGAAAATGGCCGATCGGGCGCCGACGACGACGTCGACTTCCCGTCGCTTGATTTTCCGCCACTCATCGTACTTCTCGCCTTGCGACAAGGCGCTATGGAGTACGGCGACGCGGTCCCCAAACCGGCGTTTGAACCGTTTGACCATCATCGGTGTCAAGCTGATCTCTGGGACGAGCAAGACGGCTTGCTTCCCGTCATCGACGACTTGGCCGATCGACTCGAGATACACTTCGGTCTTTCCGCTTCCGGTCACGCCGTGGAGCAACAACGTCTCACCGGCTTCGGCCTCGCGAATTGCGCGCACCGCTTCCGCTTGACTGTCGTTCAGTTGGACATCATCGATCACTTGTTCGATCGAAGCGTACGGGTCTCGATTCAATTCGACTTCGGTCACTTTGACGGCACCGAGCGTCTCGAGCTTTTGCAGCTGGGGCCGCGTCAATCCGATTTGACGGAGCGACGACCAGTACATACGAGGCACGTCTTCAAGTAGACGGACCGCCTCGAGCTGTTTTTTTGCACGCGCCGGGACGACGCTCGCATCCTTCAACTCGATCAACAAGTCGGTTTTGACCGTTCGTTTCTCTTTTAGCACCGGTGAAAGCGACAAATCCCCTTTTTTGGCCATGGCCAAAATTAACGACTGGACTTCTTTTGGGTACTCGGACAAGTGTGTGCCAGCCCGAACACCTTCAGGAAGTGACTCCCCCTTGATTGCTTTATCGTAACTGACTTTCAGCGCCGCCGGCAACATGGCGAGCAGTGCCGACGAGCGGAAGCAGAGCGTCGTCTGCTTCACGTGCGTCGACAGTTCGAGCAATTCTTCGGTCAAAGACGACTCTTCGTCAAGAAGCGCTTCGAGCGGTTTTAAACCTTCCCGTGTTCCGTCCGACACCCCTGTCACGATGCCGAGTAAACGTCTCGATCCGAACGGTACCGATACGCGCATACCTGGCTCGATCAACGACTCGAACTGGACCGGTACCTCATAGTCAAACGGTCGGTCGATCGTGATGACGGGAGCATCGACGTGGACGTGGGCAATCATCGTAAACCTTCCTTAAAATAGGCGAGCAACTCGTGGGCAAGACGTTGTTTACTCTGCCGCGGCAGACGGACAGATGAGCCATCCGCACGGAATAAGACGACTTCGTTGTCGTCAGACCGGAAACCGATGTCTCGCTTCGACACGTCATTCGCGACCAAGAAGTCGACGTTTTTACGCTCGAGTTTAGCCCGGGCATGGTCTTCAAGCTGCTCTGTCTCGGCAGCGAATCCGACGAGGAGCTGATGCGTCTTCTTCGTTCCGAGCTCTTTTAAAATATCGGTCGTCTCCTCGAGCTCGATTGTCAACGGACCGTGGACTTTTTTATGTTTCTCTGTGTGGACCGTCTTCGGACGATAGTCAGCGACCGCCGCCGACTTGATGACGATGTCTTGCGTCGCAAATCGCTCGAGCACGGTCTCGAGCATCTGTTGTCCCGACTCGACCGCAATCGCGGTCACCCCGTCTGGGACCGGGACTTGGAGCGGGCCGTGGACGAGCGTCACGTTCGCGCCCATATCTCGCGCCGCCTCAGCAAGAGCGACTCCCATCTTCCCGGATGAATCGTTGGATAAAAACCGGACCGGGTCGATACGTTCGACCGTCGGACCAGCCGTGATCAAGACGTGCTTTTCAAGCAAGTGTTTCGGGACGAACTGGCTCGCGATGATGCGGACGAGATCTTCCGGTTCGGGCAGACGTCCGCCGCCAATCCAGCCGCAGGCCAGATTGCCGACACCCGGCTCGATGATTTGATAGCCGTATGATTTGAGCGTCTCGATATTTCGGCGGGTCGCCGGATGTTCGAGCATATTGACGTTCATCGCCGGAGATACGATGACGGGACATTTCGCTGCTAAGATCGAGGTCGTGATGAAGTCGTCGGCGATTCCGTTAGCAAGTTTAGCGATGATATTCGCCGTCGCCGGGGCGACGACGATCAAATCACTCGTATCAACGACATCGATGTGGGCGATCTTCGTCGGGTCATGCTCTTCGAACACGTCCGAATAGATCGGATTGCGACTGAGTGCTTGAAACGTCGCCTTTCCGACGAACTGCTCAGCCGATGCTGTCATCGCCACGCGGACATTCGCGCCTGCTTGAACGAGTTTTGACGTGAGTGCGCACGCCTTATATGCAGCGATACCGCCGCTCACACAAAGCAAGATGTTCCGATCGTTCAACATTCACATTTCTCCCCTTTATAGACAATGAGACCCAAGTCGTATCCGACTTGGGTCACACTTCATCCGTTGTTCTTTTCGTTCACGATGATTGTCGTGTCACCCGAGAATATTTCTTCTAGCGCTTGACCGACCGGTTTATACGATTTTGGCGCAGCGATTTTTGGTGCTTTTCCGTCTTGGATCTGACGGGCACGCTTGGCGGCCACCGTCACGATTGTGTATTTCGACGGGATGATACGTTGTAAGGCATCAATCGAAGGGTATAACATTAAATGACCTCCATCATAGCTTTTTTATAGAGAGACGCGACACGTTCACGTTTACAATGCTCGGCCGTCACGATCGCTTTGATCCGGTCGATCGCTTTATCGACTTCGTCGTTTGTGACGACGTAATCGTAAGCATCCATCAACTCGATTTCTTCACGGGCGACGAGCAAGCGTTGCTTGATGACTTCTTCCGATTCAGTGCCTCGACCGACTAAACGGTTTCGAAGTTCTTGCAGACTCGGCGGTGCGAGGAATAAAAAGACGGCTTCTGGGAAGCGTTCCTTTACTTGGAAAGCTCCTTGGACTTCAATCTCTAAAATGACGTCCTTGCCACTTTCAAGCGTCTCGCGCACCCATTCGACCGGTGTCCCATAATAGTTGCCGACGAATTCTGCATGCTCAAGCAGTTGATCGTGTTCAATCATGTCTTCAAATTGCTCTCTCGTCTTAAAGAAGTAATGCACTCCCTCAACTTCGCCTTCACGTGGTTTTCGAGTCGTTGCCGACACCGAATACTGAAGGTTGTTGTCCGCCTCTTCACGGAGCACTCGGCAAACAGTACCTTTGCCGACACCGCTTGGACCAGACAAGACGATTAATAATCCTCGTTCTTTAAAATTCAATGCAAGCCCTCCATCTTCTAACATCACATTACATTATAATAGCAGTCCTTTAATTGTTACGGCAAGAAGAAGTTCGGATTTCCTACTTCATCGTACCATATTTTCTGTGAATCTGATAACGTAGAGACAGAAAAAGGACAAAGGTGATGAGACTAATGGCATATGATGGATTAATGACATATCGTGTCGTAAAAGAACTACAACCGCTCGTTGGCGGTCGAATCAATAAAGTGCATCAACCGTATGCGCTCGACTTGATGATTCAAGTCAGATCGAACCGACAAAGCGTCTCGTTGCTCGTTTCAGCGAACGCGATGTATGCACGACTTCAATTGACGGACACCCCGATCAAGAACCCGCAAGAACCTCCGATGTTTTGTATGATGCTGCGGAAGCATATCGAGGGCGGCTTTATCACAGCAATCGAACAAGTCGGCCGCGACCGCGTCATCGTTTTCTCGGTCCGATCGCGTAACGAGCTCGGTGATGAAGAAAACAAACGCGTCTATGTCGAACTGATGGGACGTCACTCGAACGTCGTCTTGACGAACGAGGACGGCAAGATTTTAGACGCGATCAAACACCTTCCCCCGTCTCAAAACACGTATCGGACGATCATGCCAGGCAGCGAGTACATCTTGCCGCCGGCGCAACAAAAGTCCGATCCGTTGACGGAACGGGAAGCGGGATTGAAACGAATCGATTGGAACGCAGGTATGCTCGACAAACAGCTCGTCGCTCATTTTTCTGGGATGAGCCCGCAGATCGCCCAAGAGATTATGCATCGGGCCAAGACGCCGAACCGCACGAACTTAGAGGCGGCGTTTGACAGCGTGATGGCGGATCTTGACGGAGCTTATGTATTCCAACAGCTCGCCTCCGGGAAGGAACGGTTCAGTCCGATCGCGCTCACGTCAGGCGATATCGTTTCTGAAGAACGCTACGAGTCGAGCCGGGAAGTGCTCGACCGCTTTTACTATGAGAAGGCGAACCGTGACCGGGTCAAGCAGCAAGCCCATGACGTCGAGCGTCTGCTCAAGTCAGAGCTCGAGCGCAACCAATTAAAACGGAAACGCCTGCTCGAGGATATGAAAGCGACGGAACGATCGGACGAGCTCCAAAAATACGGTGAGCTGTTGACGACGTATTTGTTCCAGCTCGAGAAAGGGATGAAAGTCGCTCACGTCGTCGACTATTATGATGAGGACGGCGCCATGATCGATATACCGCTCGACCCCCTCAAAACACCGAACGAGAATGCGCAACGTTACTATAAGAAATACAACAAACTAAAAGTTGCCAAAATCGAGGTTCAAAAGCAAATTGAACTGAACGAGACCGAAATCAGCTATTTAGAGACGCTCGTCGCTCAACTCGACGTCGCCGCGCCGCGCGATATCGTCGAGATTCGCGAAGAGCTGGCCGAAGGCGGATACATCCGACAAAAACGTCAGAAGAAGAAACAAACGGCCAAAGTCGCGCTCGAAGGCTACACATCTTCGACCGGTATCGAGTTTTACGTCGGCAAAAACAATACGCAAAACGACTACTTGACGTTCAAGTTCGCGCGTCGCGACGAAATTTGGCTTCACGTGAAAGATATCCCCGGTTCACACGTCATCATCCGGTCGACCGAACCGGACGAGACGACGCTCCTCGAAGCAGCGACCGTCGCCGCCTACTTCTCGAAGGCACGTGCCTCGAGCGGGGTGCCGGTCGACTATACGAAAGCCCGTTACGTGAAAAAACCGAGCGGCGCCAAGCCGGGATTCGTCATCTACACCGATCAGCAGACGGTATACGTGACTCCGGACGAGCAGCTCGTCAAATCGCTTAAACAATGAACGAAGGCCACGTCATGCGACGTGGCCTTTGTTCATTTCGGATTATGTTTGAACGCCTCGAGCTGTTCATGATAGTCGAGCAGATGTCCGTGTAAAATTTCAGAAACAGATAAGTCTTCATGCTTCAATTGGAAGAGCGAGTAAGGTTTGTCACACGTGTAGAGAATATCGTGATGGTGGGCGAGCAGGAATAAAAACTCGGACTCGAACGCGTGGCGTTCGTCCTCGGTCATCATGAGTAACGCTTCCCGGTGCTCAGCGAGACTCTCGAGCAGCAAGACCAATTTATCCTCTAAATGAATCAATAACCGATATTGCTTGATCGTCAAATGCTTCAACTTAACCTTCGTCACTTGCATATCCTCTTGCAACATCATATGGAGCTCTTGATGGCCGAGGATACGGGCGCGCGTCTCGAGCAATTCTGCCGGGGAGCCGATCAGCTCGCGCCAATGATGGAACATATACGCCGACGTCTTCCGAATCTCGCCGAGCAGACGCTCTTCATAACGCGGTGGCATGAACGCATAGTTGACGCCGAGCGAGACGAACACACCGACCGCCGTCAATAGCGAACGCGTCCACGCGTAGTGGAAAAAGTCGGTCGTCGGGTTTTCAAGCATGAGCACAATCGCGAACGCGGCATACGTCGACATGTGCGTCTTATCGAACGTCGTGTTGAGCGTGAGCGCGACGATGACGGCAAGACCGATCGAAATCGGGTTCACCCCGAACGCATAGACAATCAACAAGCCGCACATGAGGCCGACGATCGTACCGAATATACGGCTAAAGACGATTTTCGACGACCGTTTGACGGTCGGTTGCATCGCGACGACGGCGGCGATGGCACCCATCCCCGAATAAATGCCGAAGACGTACCATGACAAGGCAATCGTGATGGCGACGGCGATCCCGGTCTTAAACGTTCGCAGTCCGACTTTAGGAATGTAGCGTTTGTTGATCATTTCAGTTCGACCTTCCCTGTCTCAGAAATCAGTTCCACGTTCGGACGATTCGAGTTCGAAAGATGGTACACACCGTTGCTAATTTCTTTAAAGCGCTCAGCCGCCGCGATGTTTCCTGTTGTCGTGACGGTTACTTGTCCGGTCGCGTTTCGCGGCTCATACGTGAGCGCCCCGGCCTCTGTCTGGACGGTCAGCGCTTGGTTGACGACGACGTCACGGATTGTCGCGTCCCGATACGACCGGATGTCGCCAGTGACGACACGAACCGTCTCAAACGTGGCATCGCTTTTCGTCTCGACTCGAAGCCGGTCGCTTTCAAGTTTCTTCAGATTGACCGCGTTGGCATCGAGAACGATGGTTTTCGCGACTAGGCCTTGTCCGGTCACTTGCTCAGCCGTCACTTCGATCGATGTCATCGAACTTGGCAACGCGACCCGGATTTTATAACGGGACGGCTCCGCGCTTGCCCGACTCCCGAACTGGCTCATCGGTCCATACCGTTCGACGACGGAAATCGTGTCCCCGACCGACTTCACTTTAATGCGACGTTCTTTCGAATTCGTCTGCAACACTTCGATCTGAACTTTTTCGTTCGTACTCCGGATAAATTCAACATTCCCATGCGCCGTCTCAAGCCGAAGCTTTTTCATCTGATAACGGTCCTCATACTTGTCCCCTAGCGCCAATATGTGGCTGAATACGAATAAATTCACGAAAAATAATAAAGGTAACACCGTGAGGACGAGACCGAATGCGATTTTGCGATGTTTAGGGATGTTTTGAAACCGTACTTTCAATGACTGTCCTTTAATTCTAGAATACGCCATAGTTCTCTCCTTTTTCGACTGCTTTCCCTATTCTAACACGTTCAGTATCACATGTTGCCAAATGAAAAAGAATCCGCCCGGAGGTGGATTCTTCAGCGTGTCACTTGTTTGCTCCAAACGGTTGGGCTTTCTTGCCAAGCTGTGAGCGAGCTTGCTTCGTTCTCAGAAATCACGGCTTGATTCCGAGCAACTTCAATCAGTTCAGCGAACGTCGTCAGTGACGAGGCGGTCAAGTTCGCATCGGTCAAATTCACGCTCAAGCTGTCTAAGCCGTATGAGAAAACGGCTTGAATCAAAATGACTTCGCCTCCGGCCGCTCGAATCGCCTCAGCCGCTTCGATGCTCGATTTCCCAGTCGAGAGCAGATCTTCGATGACGACGACGCGCGCTCCTTTGTCGAATCGCCCTTCAATCTGGTTGCCTTTCCCATGCCCTTTCGCACTCGACCGGACGTAGACGAGCGGTAGACCGAGTCGGTCGGCTAAAAGCGTCGCATGGGGAATCCCGGCCGTCGCCGTTCCCGCGATGACGTCGGCGTCGAGCGGACGGACGGCGTCGACAAGTGCATCGATAATCTGTGAACGCACTTCTGGATAACTGAGCGTCAGTCGGTTATCACAATAAATCGGGCTTCTTAACCCGCTCGACCATGTGTACGGTTCATTCGGTGATAAGGTGACTGCTTCAATCGATAATAATGCCTCAGCGATTTGTCTCATACGTTTGGCTCCATTCCTTCATAAAGTATTCGTAAGCTGCGTTCGGGTCGGCTGCCCGGGTAATCGGGCGCCCGACGACGATAGCTGATACACCGGCGTCAAAAGCGGCTTGCGGTGTCGCGACCCGGACTTGATCGTCTGTCGTTTCGTTGATTCGGATGCCGGGCGTCACCGTCAAAAACGGTGAACCGAGCGCTTGTCGAATCGCGCGGGCTTCGTGAACGGACGCGACGACCCCGTCGAGTCCTGCCCGTTTGGCAAGTCCCGCTTGTCGCAAGACGGCCTGCTCGAGACTTCCGCCAATTCCGAGTTGTTCTGACAGCATCCGCTCATCTGTCGACGTCAGTTGGGTCACACCGATCAATTTGGTCGTCTCGTTCACGTCACGTAATCCGTCCAATGCGTAGCGCATCATCGTCTCGCCACCGAGCGTGTGGACGTTCGTCATTTCGACGCCGAGCCGGCCGATTTGGCGGAGCGTTCGCCTTGCCGTCTCCGGGATGTCGTGAACTTTGACGTCTAGAAAGACCGGGTAACCACTCGCGACGAGTTCTTCGACGAACCGTCCACCTTCACGGTAGAACAGCTCCATGCCGACTTTGACGGCCGGGCGTTGGTCAATTTTTTTTAAGAGTGAAAACGCTTCGTCACGTGTTTCGACATCAAGCGCGAGATACAACCTGTTCATACGCCTTCCCCCTAACGTCTAAAATATGATCGATGCCGAGTTCATCGAGCCGGCCTGGCAACGCCTCGATGATTTCCTGGCATACGTATGGGTTTTCAAAATTGGCAGTCCCGACCGCGACCGCCGATGCACCCGCATAGATAAATTCGAGCACGTCGTCGACCGTCCGTACACCGCCCATGCCGATAATCGGAATATTGACCGCTTGGGCGACTTCGTACACCATCCGGATGGCGACCGGCTTGATGGCCGGACCGGATAATCCACCAATTCGGTTCGCTAAGATCGGTTGACCGGTCGCAATGTCAATCCTCATGCCGACGAGCGTATTGATCATCGTGATGCCGTCGGCGCCGGCCGCTTCGACCGCACGTGCCATCTCCGTGATTGACGTGACGTTCGGGGATAGTTTGACGTATACCGGTTTCGTCGACGCCGCCTTGACGAGGCGCGTCAGTTCGGCCGCCATCAAAGGATCGGTCCCGAACTGCATGCCGCCACACTTCACGTTCGGGCACGAGATGTTCAGCTCGAGTGCTTTCACGCACGGGTCGGCGCTCATTTCCCGCGCGACGTGGATGTATTCTTCTGGGGTCGAACCCGCCACGTTGGCAATAATTTCAGTGTCAAACTTGGCGAGGAATGCCAACTTGTCTTCAACAATCGCGTCGACACCCGGATTTTGTAATCCAATCGCATTCAACATTCCTTGCGCCGTCTCGGCGACACGCGGTGTCTCGTTCCCGAACCGCGCCTCCCCGGTCGCCGCTTTGATCATGATGCCCCCGAGGATCGACAAGTCGTACAGCTTGGCGAACTCTTCGCCGAATCCAAAACAACCGGATGCCGGCATGATCGGATTTTTTAACGATAAGCCGGGTAGTTCGATGTGTAATCTCATAGCGTCACCTCTTCTGCCCGAAATACCGGTCCGTCACTGCACACTTTCACGTAACCGTCCGGCGCTTTGCACACACAGGCGAAGCACGCCCCGATGCCGCAACCCATCCGGTTCTCGATCGAGATGTAGCGCTCTTCGATATGCGACGCGGCGACCGCTTTTAACATCGGTTCCGGACCACAGCTGAACAAGACGTCGGCGTCGATTCTAGCGAGCGGCCCGGTCACGAAGCCTGCCTCTCCATACGTTCCGTCGACCGTTGTGATGATCGTCTCGCCGAGTTCGCGGAACTCGTCTTCATAAAATACACTCGCTTCTGAATCAAACCCGAGAATCGCCACCGTTTCGATTCCGCGCGCGGCGAGCATCCGGCGCGTGTAATAGAGTGGCGGCACCCCGATCCCCCCGCCGACGAGAACGACGCGCTTGCCGTCTTTTGCGAGCGGGAACCCGTTACCGAGCGGACCGAGGACGTCAAGTTCGTCCCCGGCTCGTCTCGTCGCGAGTTCAGCCGTCCCGGTCCCGACCACTTTGTACAGAAACGTGACGACGTCTGCTTCGACGTTTGCGACCGACAGCGGCCGGCGCAACAGTTCGGACGTCTTCACATGGAAAAACGTCCCCGGTGCGATTGTTCCATCACCGATTCGCACTTTCATTTCCATTGTCGCTTTCGCGATCTCCCGGTTCGATAAGATGGTCGCCCGTTGTCTCATACAGTCACCCCGAATTCGGTGAACGCCGGCAGGCTCGTCGTCTGGAACGATAGGCTCTCGATGACTTGCAAGAGCGCCTTCACCGTGTCGAGCGACGTCAAGCAGAGCACACCTTGCTCGGCCGCGGCCCGGCGGATAATGAATCCGTCTTTCGTCGCTAAGGCGTCGCGTGTCGTCGTATTCAAGACGATGTCGACATCGCCCCGCTCGATGACGCTCAGCATCGTCTCACCCGCTTCATGGATCTTCCCGACTTGTCGGACCGGTAACTCGGCTGCCGTAAGTGCCGTCGCCGTGCCTGACGTCGCCATCAGGCGGAAGCCGAGCCGGTTGAAGCGACGGGCGATGTCGAGCGCTTCATCTTTGTCTTGATCGGCGACCGTCAACAAGACGTTTCCTTTCAAGGCGATCGTCATCCCGGCAGCGACGAGTCCTTTATAGAGTGCTTTTTCAAGCGTTCGGTCCGTCGCCATGACTTCACCCGTCGATTTCATCTCTGGCCCGAGTGACGGGTCGACTTCTTTTAGTTTCGCGAAACTGAACACCGGTACTTTGACCGAGATGGCGTCAGATTCTGGGTGCAAGCCCGTTCCGAGTCCGAGCTGCTTCAACGTCGTCCCGAGAATCGTCTGCGTCGCGATGCGTGCGACCGGAAGTCCCGTCACTTTCGAGATGAACGGCACCGTCCGGCTCGCCCGTGGGTTGACTTCGATGACGTACAAGTCGTCCGCATAGACGAACTGAATGTTGAGCAACCCTTTGATGCGGAACGCTTTGGCGAGTTTGATCGTGTAATCGACGACTTTTTGTTTTAACGCCTCGCTCAGCCGTTGCGGCGGATAGACGGCGATCGAATCGCCAGAGTGGACCCCGGCCCGTTCGATATGTTCCATGATGCCCGGGATGTAGACGTCCGTCCCGTCGCAGATGGCGTCGACTTCGATCTCGATCCCGGTCAAGTAGCGGTCGATGAGGACGGGACGATCTTTCGAGGCGACGACGGCGTGGCGCATATACCGCTCGAGCTCCGAACGCTCATAGACGATCTCCATCGCCCGGCCGCCGAGGACATACGATGGGCGGACGAGTACGGGATAGCCGAGCATGTCGGCACAAGCGACCGCTTCCTCGACCGTGACCGCGGTCTTGCCCGGTGGTTGGGCGAGCCGTTCTTTCGTGAGCGTCGCCTCGAACGCTTTCCGGTTTTCGGCCCGGTCGATGTCTTCAAGTGACGTCCCGAGAATTTGTACGCCGTTCTCTTCGAGCGAGGCGGCCAAATTGATTGCCGTCTGCCCGCCGAACTGGACGATGACCCCGAGCGGTCGTTCATTGCGAACGACTTCTAATACGTCTTCTGTCGTGAGCGGTTCAAAGTAGAGACGGTCTGAGATCGAGAAGTCGGTCGATACCGTCTCCGGGTTGTTGTTGACGATGATCGCCTCATATCCGGCGTCACGGATCGTTTGGATCGAATGGACGGTCGCGTAGTCGAACTCGACGCCTTGCCCGATCCGGATCGGGCCTGAACCGAGTACGAGGATGGACGGTTTATCCGTTTTCACCGCTTCGTTCTCGACTTCGTACGTGCCGTAAAAGTACGGCGTCTCCGAGGCGAACTCGGCGGCACACGTGTCGACCATCTTATACACTGGCCGAACGTTCCACTCATCGCGTAACGACGCGATCGTCTCGACGGCTTGGTCCGTGATGCGGGCGATCATGCGATCACTGAACCCACGTTGCTTCACTTCGCGCAACCGTTCCTCTGTCAACGGCTCGTCGCGCAACGCTTCTTCCTCACGCCAAATCCGATCGAGTTTTGATAAGAAGAACCGGTCGATTTTCGTCAAGCCGTGAAGCTGTTCTGTCGAGTAGCCGCGGCGAAGCGCTTCGTACAGCATCCACAACCGTTCGTCGGTCGGTGTCGTCAGTTCTCGTTCCAGTTGTTCAGCCGTCAATTCGGAAAGGCGTGGTACGTATAAGTCTTCCGTACCGAGTTCGAGCGAACGAACGGCTTTCAAGAGCGCTTCTTCTAAATTCCGACCGATGGCCATGACTTCGCCCGTCGCTTTCATTTGTGTGCCAAGACGACGGTCCGCGGTCTCGAACTTGTCGAACGGGAAGCGCGGGATTTTAGCGACGACGTAGTCGAGCGCCGGCTCGAACGAGGCGTAACTCGTCTCCGTCACCGGGTTTTTTAGTTCCGACAACTTGTAGCCGACCGCGACTTTCGCGGCGAGCTTGGCGATCGGGTATCCCGTCGCTTTTGAGGCGAGAGCCGAACTCCGCGAGACGCGTGGGTTGACCTCAATCACGTAGTACGTGAAGCTGTCCGGGTCGAGCGCGAACTGGATGTTACATCCGCCTTCGATGCCGAGCGCCCGGATGATGTCGAGCGAGACGCTG
This sequence comes from Exiguobacterium sp. SH1S21, assembly GCF_004337175.1. Taxonomy (NCBI): domain Bacteria; kingdom Bacillati; phylum Bacillota; class Bacilli; order Caryophanales; genus Exiguobacterium; species Exiguobacterium sp. SH1S21. The sequence goes on from NZ_SJUY01000003.1 coordinate 200,004, forward strand.
CGGAGCATTTGATAATCACGGTCAGACAACGTCTGGGTCGGGGCGAACACGATCGAGTCACCGGTATGGACACCGACCGGATCGAAGTTTTCCATGGCGCAGACGATGATGGCCTGGTCGCTCGAGTCGCGCATCACTTCATATTCGACTTCTTTCATGCCGGCAATCGACTCTTCAAGCAGCACTTGCGTCACCGGACTCGCCTTGAGTCCCGATTCGACAATCTGCTCGAACTGTTCCCGGTCGTGGGCGATTCCCCCACCGGTTCCGCCGAGCGTATAAGCCGGACGAATAATGATCGGATAGCCGATCCGGTCAGCGAAGCTCCAGGCGGCGTCGAGTGAATGGACGATATCGCTGTCTGGGACGCCGTGACCGAGCTTGTACATGAGGTCGCGGAACTGTTCCCGGTCTTCTGCCTGCTCAATCGCCGACAATTTCGTTCCGAGCAGTTCGACGCCGCAGTCGCGGAGCACGCCGCGTTTATCGAGCTCGACCGCCAAGTTCAGTCCGGTCTGCCCCCCGAGTGTCGCGAGAAGCGCGTCCGGACGTTCTTGACGGATGATCCGCTCCACAAATTCCGGTTCGAGTGGTTCGATATAGACGCGGTCCGCCGTCGATGGGTCAGTCATAATCGTCGCCGGGTTCGAGTTGACGAGGATGACTTCGTAGCCCTCTTCTTTTAAGGCAAGACACGCCTGGGTACCAGCATAGTCAAATTCTGCCGCTTGTCCGATGACGATCGGGCCGGAGCCGATCACAAGGATTTTCTGAATATCTGGTCGTTTTGGCATGTCACATTCCTACTTTCTGTCTGTTTTCGTTGACGAGTGTCATAAAGCGGTCGAATAAGTCGTTGGCGTCATATGGTCCTGGCGCCGCTTCCGGATGATATTGCACCGAGAACGTCGGATGATGTAAATGTTTGATGCCTTCGATCGTCCCGTCGTTGACGGCGCGATGCGTCACGATGAGCGGCGTCTCAAGGAGCGACGTCTCGTCGACGGCGTAGCCGTGATTTTGTGACGTGATCGTCACGGCACCGGTCTCAAGCTCGAGGACAGGATGATTGGCACCACGATGCCCGAACGGAAGCTTGAACGTGTTGGCACCGCTCGCGAGCGCAATCAACTGATGGCCGAGACAGATCCCGAACATCGGGAGTTTTGGCATGAGTGCTTCGATCAGCGGGAGCGCCGTCGGTACGTCTTTCGGGTCGCCTGGTCCGTTCGAGAGCATGACCCCGTCCGGCTCATAGCGCATCACTTCTTCAGCCGTCACGTCGTGCGGCAAGACGACGACTTCACAGTCGCGCTTCAACAATTCGCGCATGATCCCGAGTTTGGCCCCGAAATCGATGAGGGCGATCCGGCGGCCGCTCCCGGTGCTGACGTAAGCCCGTTTCGTCGAGACACGTGCCACTTGATCGGTCGGGAAGCTCGCTTCAAAGCGCATCGAAACGTCTGCCCACGTCGACTCACCGTCGATCAACACGCCGCGCATGACGCCGCGTGAACGAAGGTGACGCGTCAACATGCGCGTATCGACACCTTCTAGACCTGGTATTCCGAAGCGTTCGAGCGTCTCCGGCAACGTCGCCGTCGAGCGGAAGTTCGACGGCAGATCACACGCCTCTTTGACGATGAGCGCTTTTGCCATCGGGACGGTCGTCTCAAAGTCTTCACGGTTGACGCCATAATTTCCGATGAGTGGATTCGTCAACACGATGAGCTGGTCACAATAAGACGGGTCCGATAAAATCTCTTGGTAGCCGGTCATTCCCGTTTGAAAGACGACTTCCCCGATCGTCTCGGCGTTCGCGCCGAACGCCTTGCCTACAAATGCTGTCCCGTCTTCAAGCCATAATGTTCGTTTCATCGAATCTCCCCTTATATACGATTTCTCCGGCCACGATTGTCACGACCGGCCAACCTGTGAGTCTTTTCCCAGCGAACGGTGTGTTCTTCCCTTTTGACGCGAACGTCGTCGGGTCGACCGGACGCACCGTCTCCGTATCGATCAGCGCGAGGTCCGCCGCCCGGCCGACTTCAATCACGCCGTAAGGCAGACCGAACACCTCGCTCGGTCGTCTCGTCATCCAGTCGATGAGCGCCGCCTCTTCCATTTGTCCCGTCTTGATGAACGTCGTGTAAAGGAGCGGGAACGCCGTCTCGAATCCGGTGATGCCGAACGGGGCGCGCTCCATCCCTTGTGCTTTCTCTTCAGCCGTGTGCGGGGCGTGATCGGTCGCAATCAAATCGATCGTCCCGTCGAACAGCCCTTCTAAGAGCGCCGCGCGGTCGTCTTGGCTCCGCAGCGGCGGATTCATCTTGAAGTTCGGATCTAACCCCGGGATGTCGTCTTCCGATAAGACGAGGTGGTGCGGTGTCACTTCCGCCGTGACGTGGATCCCGGCCCGTTTGGCGTCACGGATGACGCGAACCGATTGACGTGACGACACGTGACAGACGTGATAGTGGCAGCCCGTTTCTTCGGCGATCAACACGTCACGAGCGATATGGATGCTCTCGGCGAGACTCGGGATGCCTTGGATGCCATGCGTCTCACTAAACTTCCCTTCATGGACCGAACCGGCCTTGAGCGTATTGTCTTCGCAATGGGCCACGACCGCTTTTCCAAGCCGTTTCGCTTCCCGCATCGCTTGACGCATCATCGCCGCCGACTGCACGCCGACCCCGTCGTCTGTGAACGCGAACGCGTCCGCAAGTGACGGCATATCGACTTGTTCGACACCGAGCTGCCGTTTCGTGATCGCCGCATACGGGAGCACGCGGACGCTGGCGTCACGCTCGATCCGAGCGAGCAAGTCATCGAGCGTCGCCCGGTCGTCCGGGACAGGGCGTGTGTTCGGCATCGCGCAAATCGTCGTGAACCCTCCGGCCGCAGCTGCGGCCGTCCCTGTTTTAATCGTCTCTTTCGCCTCGCCACCAGGCTCGCGCAAATGGACGTGGACGTCGACGAGACCCGGGATCAACAGCTTCCCGTTTGCGTCAATCACTTCGTGTCCTTCGGTCGTCCCGTCGTAATCGACCGAACGGATTGTACCGCCTTCGATCAACAGATTGCTCGTTCGTTTCGTCTTCCCGTCATACCACGTTGCGTGTTGAATAATCATTGTTGTCCCCCTAATGCTCGATTTAAGATGGCCATCCGTGCGTAAACGCCGTTCTTCATCTGTGGAAAGATGCGCGATGACGGATGTTCAATCAAACTGCCGGCGATCTCGACGTCCCGGTTGACCGGGGCCGGATGCATGATGATGGCGCCTTGTTTCATCCGCTCGACCCGCTCGACCGTCAAGCCGTAGCGCGCATGATAGTCTTCTTTAGAAAAGATGTCACCCATAATGTGGCGCTCGTGCTGAACGCGGAGCAACATGACGACGTCGCAGTCCGGTAAGATGTCGTCAAGGTCGCGGTGCGAAAGCCCCATCGATGCGTCCCACCACGATTCCGGGCTACAACCGACGACGTTCGCCCCGAGCCGTTTCAACACGCCTGCGTTCGAGCGGGCGACCCGGCTATGGACAAGATCGCCGCAGATGGCGATATTCAAGCCTTCGAACGTCTTGAACTCTTCATAAATCGTGACGAGGTCGAGCAGCGACTGTGACGGGTGTTCCCCGCTCCCGTCCCCGCCGTTTAATACTGGAATCGTCAGCTTCTCGACGAGCTCGTGGTAGTATCCCGCTTCAGGATGGCGGATGACGAGCGCGTCGACCCCGATCGCTTCAAGCGTCTTGCACGTGTCGTATAACGTCTCGCCTTTCGTCACCGACGACGTCGCCACGTCGAACGGGATCTCTTGGATGTTCAAGTGCCGCTCGGCCATTTGAAACGAGTTTTTCGTCCGCGTCGAATTTTCGAAGAACAAGTTCGCGACCGTCTTCCCGTCAAACAGCGGCGGCATGTCCCCTTGTTTGTAGCGGAGTGACTCTTCGATCATCCCCATGATTTCTTCGAGGGTGAGCGTTTCTAAGCTGACAAAATGGTTCGGTTGTTGTTTGATCAAATTCATGTTCGTCTCCTCCTTTTGTTTGGAGGCAAAGAGAAAAGGCGTCTCTTCACCTACGTGAAGGGACGCCTTCATTTGGGTAGACTACACCCAAATAAACGAGCCTTCACTTTGCCGACCTCACGGGATCGAATTAAAAGTTACTTGCCTGTTTCGTTTCTTCAGTTGTATCGACCGAAGCCGGTTCGACTTCTTCTTTCGGTAACACCGCGTTCAAAAGAATACCGACGACCGTCGCGAGCGCCATCCCTTGGACCGGGAAGCTGCCGAGTTGGACCATCGCCCCGCCGAGTCCGACGACGAGAATGACCGAGGCGATGATGAGGTTGCGTTTCTCGGCGAGGTCGACGTTGCTGTCGACCATCGTCCGCAGTCCGTTCGAGGCGATGACACCGAACAAGAGGATCGAGATACCGCCTTTGACCGGATTCGGGATTGTCGAGATGAACGCCTCGACGTGACCGAGGAAGCCGAAGCTGATGGCCATGAGCGCTGCTCCCGCGATGACGTAGACGCTGTACACTCTCGTGATCGCCATGACGCCGTTGTTTTCACCGTACGTCGTACACGGCGGTCCACCGAGCGCTGAGGCGATAGCTTTGCCGACACCGTCGCCGAGGAGCGTCCGGTGCAGGCCTGGATCTTTCATCGTCTCGCGTCCGATGATTTTCGACGTGACCATTTGGTCGCCGATGTGCTCCGTCATCGTGACGAGCGCGACCGGGACGATGGCGAGGAGTGCCCCGACTTGCCACATCGGCATGTAGTCGACGAACACCATCGTGAAGTCAGGCAGTTGGAACAGGCTCGCTTGATCGATCGCCGAGTAGTCGATGATGCCGAACATGGCGGCGATGGCGTATCCGCCGACGATGCCGAACAAGATCGGAACCGCGCCCCATACTCCTTTTAACTTTGTCATCGCGAGAATCGTGATGCCGAGCGTGAGCAGGGCGACCGTGATGAACGTGCCGTTATACGCTCCGTCGCGGTTCATCGACATGTCGATGGCGACCGGTGCGAGCGATAAGCCGATGACCATGATGACCGGACCGACGACGACCGGCGGCAACAGTCGTAACAGCCAACCGACGCCCGTCTTAAAGATGATGAGCGACACGACACCGTAGACCGAACCGGCGATAATACCGCCGAACAGTGCGGCTTCGACGCCCCATTGCTGGCTGACCGCGATGATCGGTGCGATGTAGGCAAAACTTGACCCGAGATACGTCGGGACTTTGAATTGGGTGATGACTAGGAATGAGAGCGTGGCCACACCGGAAGCGACGAGGGCGACGGACGTGTTCAGTCCGGTCAAAATCGGGACTAAGATCGTCGCTCCGAACATGGCGAAGACGTGTTGCAAGCTGAAGAGCAGCCATTGTGGCAAGTGAGCGGGACGCTCGTGGATGTTGAGGATGGGTTGTTTCATAAATAGTTCTCCTTCCTGGCCTCTCTGGACCACCTTAAAGGTTTTGGATTTAATGCTGTTGGATGTACACTTCGTCTGTCGTGTCGACTTCACTGAGTCGGACCACGACTTGTTCTGTTTTCGATGTCGGGACGTTTTTCCCGACAAAGTCTGGGCGAATCGGCAACTCTCGGTGCCCCCGGTCGATCAAGACGGCGAGTTGGATGTAATCCGGCCGGCCGTGGTCGACGAGTGCGTCCATCGCGGCCCGGACCGTCCGTCCCGTGTACAAGACGTCATCGACGAGGACGACCGTCTTGCCATTGATATCGTGCGGGAGTTCGGTCGCTTTCACTTCTGGGTCGAGCGACTTCTTCGATAGGTCGTCCCGGTAGAGCGTGATGTCTAAGTTACCGAGCGCGATCGGTTTTCCTTCGATTTCTTCGATGCGATGGGCGAGTCGGTCGCCGAGCGTCTCACCGCGCGTTTTGATCCCGACGAGGACGACGTTGTCCGTCCCTTTGTTGCGTTCAATGATCTCATGGGCGATTCGCGTCAAGGCGCGTCGGATCGCGGCTTCGTCTAGTATGGTCGAGCGTTTCATATGATTCCTCCTCTCGTAATCTATAAAAAAGAAGACTTCCTCATCCGGCTGGAAAGGAAGTCTTCACGAAGGCAAACGAGTGCCGTATATGATAGACGTTTGTGGCCGCGGCCACGATCCTTTCACAGCCTCTCTGGACTGGGTTTAAAGGTGTTATGCTTTCTAGACTATAAATCTGAATCGGTTGAAAGTCAACGTGTTTTCTCGATTTTGTCCAATTTTGCGAGCTCTGCCTCAAAGTCGGTCGGGAGTGCCGCCTCGAACTCGAGCCATTCGTTCGTCCGCGGATGATGGAAGCCGAGCGTGGCTGCATGGAGCGCTTGTCCGTTCAAATCGATCGTCCGACGCGGTCCGTATTTCGGGTCTCCGGCAAGCGGATGGCCGATATAGCGCATATGGACACGGATTTGATGCGTCCGGCCTGTCTCGAGCTTGCACTCGACGAGCGTGAAGTCTTTATAGCGCTCGAGCAGACGGAAGTGTGTCACCGCTTCTTTCGCGTTCTTGTCTGTCACCGTCATGCGCTGACGATCGTTCGTGTCGCGCCCGATCGGCGCCTCGATCGATCCGAGCTCATGGACGAGCTCGCCGTGGACGAGTGCGACGTATTCGCGTTTGATCGTTCTGTCTTTTAACTGATGCGCGAGTGACTCGTGCGCCATATCGTTTTTCGCGACCATGAGCAGTCCCGTCGTATCTTTATCGATGCGATGGACGATACCCGGACGCTTCACCCCATTGATGCCTGAGAGGTCGTCACAGTGATACAACAGCGCGTTGACGAGCGTGCCAGACGTATGACCGGCCGCAGGGTGCACGACCATGCCACGTGCTTTGTTGACGACGATGACATCCTCGTCCTCGAACACGACGTCGAGCGGAATATCTTCGGGGAGGACTTGGAGTTCGACGGCTTCTGGCACCGTCACGACGACTTCGTCCCCTTCTTGCAGTTTATAGTTCGGCTTCACGACTTGACCGTTGACGAGAAGATCCCCTGCCTTGATCCAGTCTTGGATTTGCGAACGTGACCAGTCACTTCGTTCGCTCATCCATTTATCGATCCGTGCCTTTTCTTCGGCGACAAATGTGTAAGTTTCCATTACGATTGTCCCCTTTCTTTGTTTAATTTTTCTTCGAACAAGACGCCGATGATCATAAAGATGACCCCGAACGTGAGTGCCATATCGGCGACGTTAAAGATTGGAAAGTTGTAGCCGAACGGGTACGTGTCGACGAAGTCGACGACCTCGCCCCGGAACAGACGATCGATAAAGTTGCCGATCGCTCCGGCGAGCAGTAAGCCGACACTGTAGCCGAGCAGTTTGAACCCGTTCACTTCTTTATGCAAGAAGTAGATCAGACCGACGACAACGACGGCGGTGACGACGAAGAAGAACACCATCTGTCCTTCGAGCATGCCCCAGGCCGCGCCTCTGTTGCGGTACGATGTCAAATAGAGCCATCCGGGGATCAATTCGATTGATTGACCGATCGTCATCGTCTGGACGACGATCCACTTCGTCACTTGGTCGAGCAAAATGAGAACGACTGCTAATCCGTAATAACGTTTCATCAAATTCTCCTTTCAAGTCATAAGAAACCGGAGTGGACTGTGCGCCACTCCGGTCCGGCTCATGCGATGACTTCTGTACAGCGCGGGCAAAGTTCTGGATGATCTGCGTTCTGACCAAGTTCGGTCGAATACGTCCAACAGCGGGCACAAGCGGCACCGTCTGCTTTCGCGACGCTGATCTTCGCCGTCGCGTAGTCGACGTCGGCCGTATCGACGTAGTCGAGTTGTGACACTTGCAGGAGTTGACGAACGTTATCGATCGTGTCGAGCAGCGCTTTCGTCTCACCCTTCGGTGCGACCTGAAGTTTTGCTTCGAGCGGTTTCCCGATCAACTTCTCGCCGCGGGCGATCTCGATCGCTTTCAAGACGTCGTCGCGGAACGTGAGGAATTTCGACCATTTCGCGAGTAATTCCGTCTCTGCTTCCGTGAGCGGCGCCACTTCTTCAAGGTCCGACAAGAAGACGCTATCCGCCGTCTTGGCCGGGATTTCTTGCCAGACTTCGTCCGCCGTATGCGGGAGGACCGGGGCAAGCAGCTTCGTCAACGTGATGACTGCATCATACATGACCGTCTGAACGGCACGGCGACGCGCATCGTTTTCACGTTCGATGTAGAGGATGTCTTTCGTGAAGTCGAGATAGAACGACGACAACTCGTTGACACAGAAGTTGTGGCTCATGTGGTAAACAGCCATAAAGTCGAACGTATCGTACGCTTTGACGACTTTCGTCTGAAGTTGTTTCAGCTTCGTCGCCATGAAGCGGTCGGCTTCCGGCATATCTTCGAACGCGACGCGCATCGACGGATCGAACCCGTTCAAGTTACCGAGCAAGAAGCGTAACGTGTTACGGATCTTCCGGTATACTTCTGACACTTGTTTAAAGTTGTCATGCGAGGCGCGGACGTCTGACTGATAGTCGACAGACGCGACCCAAAGACGTACGATTTCAGCACCGTACTGTTTCACGAGGTCGTTCGGTGCAATCGTGTTGCCGAGCGATTTCGACATCTTCCGGCCGTCGCCGTCAAGGACGAAGCCGTGACTGAGGACGTTGCGATATGGCGCTTTGCCGGTCGTCGCGACTGCAGTCGACAGTGACGAGTTGAACCAACCACGGTATTGGTCCGAACCTTCTAGGTACAGGTCGGCCGGACGGCGCAAGTTGTCGCGCTGTTCGAGCACGCCTGCGTGTGACGAACCTGAATCGAACCAGACGTCCATGATGTCGACTTCTTTACGGAACTCGCCGTTTGGACTGTTCGGATGTGTGAAGCCGGATGGCAACAAGTCTTTCGCTTCACGCTCGTACCAGACGTTTGATCCGTGCTCATGGAACAAGTTGGCGATATGGTCGATCGTTTCGTTCGTGATGATTTCCGTTCCGTCTTCTGCGTAGAAGATCGGGATCGGCACACCCCATGCCCGCTGACGGCTGATGACCCAGTCGCCACGGTCACGGACCATGTTGAATAGGCGCGTCATGCCCCATTCCGGTACCCAGTTCACTTCTTCGATCTCACGCAACATGTCGCTGCGGAAGTCTTTGATCGAAGCGAACCATTGCGGTGTCGCCCGGAAGATGACCGGCTTTTTCGTACGCCAGTCGTGCGGGTACGAGTGCTTGATGAATTTGAGCTTCAACAAGTTGCCATTTGCTTCGAGCTTCATGCCGATCTCTTTGTTCGCATCTTCATAGAACAGTCCTTCAAAGCCTGGTGCTTCGTCCGTCATATACCCACGGTCGTCGACCGGGCACAACACGTCAAGTCCGTACGCTTGGCCGACACGGTAGTCGTCTTCCCCATGGCCAGGTGCGATATGGACGCAGCCTGTCGCTTCAGCCGTGACATGGTCGCCAAGGATGAGGAGTGACGTCCGGTCGTAAAGCGGGTGCTGTACCGTCATGTGTTCGAACTCGCGTCCGTTCCAAGAGCCGCTCACTGAGTACTCATCCCAGCCAAGTGCTGTCGTCACTTCTTCGACGAGCGTCTCGGCAACGATATACCCTTTGCCATCATGCTCAATCCGTGTGTATGTCAGCTCATCGCTGACAGCGATCCCGAGGTTGGCCGGAATCGTCCACGGTGTCGTCGTCCAGATGACGAAATGGTCGGTCGTCCCGAGGACGCCTTTGCCATCGACGACTTGGAACGCCACATAGATGGCTGGTGATTTTTTGTCATAGTACTCGATTTCCGCCTCAGCGAGTGCCGATTCAGAAGACGGTGACCAATAGACCGGTTTTTTCCCTTTATAGATGTATCCTTTTTCAGCCATCGTGCCGAACAGGCGGATTTGTGCCGCTTCATATTCAGGCTGGAGCGTGATGTATGGATTGTCAAAGTCAGCGAGCAGTCCGAGACGCTTGAACTGTTCACGTTGTGAGTTCACTTGCTCCATCGCGTAAGCGGCACATTTTTCGCGGAACTCGGCGACAGTCATCTCTTTACGGTTGACGCCTGCTTTTTGAAGCGCGTTCTCGATCGGAAGACCGTGTGTGTCCCAACCTGGGATCATCGGTGATTGATAGCCGTTCAACGACTTGAAACGGACGATGATGTCTTTTAACACTTTGTTGAGTGCATGGCCCATATGGATGTCACCGTTGGCGTACGGAGGTCCGTCATGTAGAATGTATTGCGGCTTTCCTGCATTCTTCTCTTGGACGCGGTTGTACAAGTCCATCTGCTCCCAAGCCTCGTGCATTGCTGGCTCGCGCTTCGGCAAATTTCCACGCATCGCGAATTCTGTATCAGGCATCAATAATGTGTCTTTGTAGTTCATTGAAACTCCTCCTGCATCTTTTTTGAAAAACAAAAAAAACCCGCCCCTAAATAGGGACGAGTTCATCGACTCGCGGTACCACCCTACTAATCTCAAGTAGACCTTGAGACCGCTCTCGGTAACCGATAACGAGGTCAAGCGGTCACGCTTACTCAGTTCAGCATGACACTCATAGGGGATACCAAATAAAGTCTTTCTCTTAGGCTTGCACCTTCCCTAAGTCGCTTCGTAGGTGTGACTTTATTGACGTGTCCTAATCAACGTATTGTTTATTATCCGTGATGTTTGTTTGGTGTGACTTCGTCGTCATTATACGCAAGTTCACTCGTATCGTCAAGAACCGTCTGGACAGGCGGCTCTCCGACAATCGTGTCCCATTCGGTACTATTTAGAAGTTCCATCTGTGCGTCGACGAGAACACGGAACCGGGTCCGGTACAGTTCGACTTTTTTCAACATTTGAATGACTTCACGCTCTGCCATCTGCTCTTTACGCGATGCTTCCTCTTCTCGGGCGAGCGCTTCGCGTTCAGCCTGCTTCAAGATGAGGCTGGCTTCTTTGGCCGCATTGGTCTTGACTTCTTCTGCTGCCTCTTGTGCGACGATAATCGATTTATTCAACGTGTCTTCCATCGAGGAGAAGTAGTCAATACGGGCTTGCATATCGTTGACGAGTTCTTCGTACCTTCTATTTTCACGAATCAATAGCTCAAACTCTTTAATGATTTGATCTAAAAATTCATTGACCTCATCGATATCGTACCCGCGAAAACGAGTCGAGAACTCTTTGTTATGAATATCAATCGGTGTCAACGCCATTCGACTTTCCTCCTAAATTCAACGTATGATGCCATACTGGATTTTTATTTTCTCACGCTTTGTCGAGCCGAGGATTGCCGTCAATTTGACACGACCGTAACCCCGGATTGAAACCAAATCGTCTGGTTCGAGTAAAAAGCTCGCGTCCGTGATCGCTTTATGATTGACTTTGCAGTCACCATGTTTGACGAGCGCCTGTGCTTTCTGGCGCGATAGACCGAGCACCTCGCTCACGACCGCATCAAAGCGGAGTGAGGAGACGATGCCAAACTCGTCGCTCCATTTGACTTCTGGGACGGTCAAAATCGATGCGGCAGGCACATCAGACAGCCGCACCCGGGCTTTGCCGACGCGATCCACGTTCATTTCGATGAATCCAGCCGCATCAGCCGTCGTCGCGAACTGAGCGATCCCGTCAGCGAGGACAACATCGCCAAACTTTTGCCGCTTCAGGCCCGCGTTAAGAAGCGTGCCTGTCACTTGGCGGTGGGTCAAGTCGACAAACTTCGTCGGATAATCGATTTGAAGAATCTTGACTTCAAAGTCGTTCACGTCTAGCTCATAGTAGTCGGGCGTCAATAAAAGCCGTTTCCGCTCAGCTCCAGGGAAACCGCCGTCCTCGTAGATGGCGAGCCGTTTGCCAACGAGTTGCCTGACGATTTGTTGCTCACGTGGGTCTAAAAAATCCGTCAATTTAAACAAGTAGTTGTCCTCGACTTGTCGCACCCAGTCGAGCACTTGCTCGACAAACGGGCGTTCATTCGGTCGATAATGATCGAAGACGCTCATTTACAGACCGAAAATCGCTCGCACTCCTGCTTGCGCCATACGAAGCACGAACAGGGCGACGATTGGAGAAATGTCGAGCATACCGCCGATTGGCGGGATGATCCGACGGAACGGGTTAAGAAACGGCTCACACAAGTATGTCAAAATCTGTCCGAATTTTGATTCTCTCGCATTCGGGAACCACGATAATAAAATATAGGCAATCAAGACCCAACTATAATATCCAAGAAGCGTAACAATCGTATTGCCTAATGCAGGGATCGCATTTTCCATTCATTTACCACCCTTTACTGTTTAGTTCGTCCTCCGAAATCAAATTCGAAATCGATCCAGTCAATTCGATATTGTTCGGAGCACATAGAATCGTGTTATGTCCAATCGACGTCATCGTTCCTTCTAGGGCGTAAACGACACCCGACAAGAAGTTTACAACTTGACGAGACTGCTCTTTCGACATGCGCTGAAGGTTGACGATGACGGCACGATTTTCTTTCAACTGGTCGCCAATATCTTGTGCCTCGGCAAAGACGCGCGGTTCGGCAAGAACGACTTTCGAACGTTCTTTCTTCTTCGTGTTTAGCGCGACGAGGTTGTTCGATGGTTTCGGACGCTCCTCAGTTTTGACGAGCGCATCAGTCGTCGGTTGAGTGTTCGTCTCTGCGACAGCATACTCTTCCCCTTCATACGCGTGATTCGGATCTTCCTCAAGTCCAAAGAAGTCTTTCATTTTGTTTTTGATTGACATAACGGATTCCTCCTTAGAATATATTATTGCACAAGTACGGTCCCAATACGAACAAACGATGCGCCTTCTTCGATTGCCAACTCGTAGTCGTTAGACATACCCATCGACAATTCGTTGCATGGTGCATGTTCGAAGCGATTTGCCGCGACGCGGTCGCGCAATTCGCGTAAAGCACGGAATGTTTCACGGATCACACCTTCATCTTCTGTGAACGGAGCCATCGTCATCAGTCCGATGACCCGAACATGGCGATACTGTCTACAGTTCTCGATGAACGGGATGACTTCCTCTTTTTCAAGCCCATGTTTTGACGTCTCGCCCGATACGTTCACTTGGACGAAACAATCGATGACACGGTCGGACCGTTTGTCAATCTCTTCGGCGAGCGATAATCGGTCGAGCGAATGGATTGCGGCAACATGATCGATGACTTGTCTCACTTTGCGCGTCTGTAGACTACCGATAAAATGGAACTTGGCGTCCGACGGCATCGCATTGACTTTCTCGAGCAAGCCTTCCGGACGGTTCTCACCGAAATCACGGACACCTTCTGCGTAAAGCGCGTTCGCGACGTCGACACCGACCGACTTCGTGACCCCGATGAGCGTCACCGCTGTTTCCGATTGAAGGTTCTCAATATTCTGTCTCACTTGTTTGACGTTATCAGCTATGCTCACAATTTCTTCTCCTTGACGAGGACGGCGGCAAATCGACGCTTGGCGTCTCCGTTCCGATACGAGAAAAAGTCTCGATCGGAAGCGGTCGACAAGTTCGACTGCGTGACGTCCATGTTTCTTTCGACAGCGAGTGTCTCATTGACTCGTTGCAATGACAGGTTCGCATGACGTTCTGATTCGTTATACACCGAGGCCGCATATGCTTCGGGCGAGACGGCATTGACGGCATCGAGGACACGGCGGTCGACTTCATAATGCTCGGCCGTGATGGCCGGTCCGACGTACATCTCGATGTCGTGTTCCGGAACCCCGAGCCGAGCGAATGCGTCCGCCATCGAAGACACGATGTTTCCGACCGTCCCTTTCCATCCGGCATGAGCCATGCCGATGATTCCGTGATCTTTCGCACAAAAGAACAACGGGACGCAATCGGCGAACACGAGAGCGAGTGGCAGATCGGTAGCGGTCGTGACGAGTCCGTCAGTCGCTTGAATCGCCTCATCGTATCGATAGGCGCCTTTGCCCTTGTCCGCTTCGTCGACGGTCGCGACGCGCGTCCCGTGCACTTGATCGGCCCAAACCGAATCGATGAGCGACAAGTTTGCTTCGGTGAAGAAACGTTCCCGGTTGGCAATGACTTGTTCTGCATCATCGCCGACGTGCAAACCGACATTGCCTTCATTGTGTCCATCTGTCCGAGTCGTCACATAAGCCAGATAGCGATACGCCTCGGTTTCCCATGTATGTATGAGTTGCATACCAGTCTCCTTTTTTTTAGAAAAAGGGGGTGCCGAGAACGGCACCCCCTGTTGTTTAGTTACGGCGTTGTCTTACGAACGCTGGGATGTTGATCGTCTCGTCTGGGACGTCCCCACCATAGACTGGTCTATGGAAGTTCCCTTCTTCTTGTTGAGCAGGTTCAGTCGGTTTCGGTTGAACTTCTTTGTTCGCCTCAGGCTCCGCTTGTTTCTTCGGTTGCTGAAGGAACGGGTTCGTGCCTTGTGACTCTTCCGCAAACTCAGTCGCGATGACAGTGACGATGATCTCTTCGTTCAAGTTTTCGTTGATGACCGAACCAAAGATCAAGTTCACTTCTTCATCAGCGGCGCTTTGAACGATTTGAGCAGCCTCTGTTACTTCATACAAGCTGAGGCTGAGTCCACCTGTAATGTTCATCAAGACACCTTTCGCGCCTTCGATTGAAGACTCGAGCAGTGGAGATGAGATCGCCTTTTTCGCTGCTTCGATGGCACGGTTTTCACCAGTCGCCACACCGACACCCATGAGCGCCGATCCTTTTTCCGTCATGATCGTTTTCACGTCGGCGAAGTCAAGGTTGATCAAACCAGGGATGGCGATCAAGTCTGTGATCCCTTGGACACCTTGGCGAAGCACGTTATCCGCTTCGCGGAACGCTTCGATCATCGGCGTGTTCCGCTCGACGATTTCAAGCAACTTGTCGTTCGGGATGACGATGAGTGTATCGACTTTTTCTTTGAACGCTTGGATTCCGTGTTGCGCATGCTGCATCCGTTTGCGTCCTTCGAACATGAACGGTTTCGTGACGACACCGACTGTGAGCGCTCCGATTTCTTTTGAAATCTCAGCGATGACTGGTGCAGCGCCCGTACCTGTTCCCCCACCCATACCGGCAGTGACGAAGACCATATCGGCACCGTCAAGTGCTTCGATCAATTGCTCACGGCTTTCTTCAGCCGCTTTCTTGCCGATGTCCGGGTTCGCACCGGCACCAAGGCCGCGTGTCAATTTAGCGCCAAGCTGAAGCTTGACGTCCGCTTTCGACATATTGAGTGCTTGTGCGTCTGTATTAACCGCGATGAACTCGACACCTTGCACTCCGTGCTCGATCATTCGGTTGACGGCGTTTGAACCGCCACCACCGACTCCAATTACTTTAATTTTTGCTACGGCGTCAATCGCCTCATCAAAGTACATCATTTCAGGTATCCCCCTACGTAATTTCCAATTGTTAACACATCATCAGCTTACACGCCAAATAATTTTTCCATTAAACGCCCGAATCCATTTTTAGATTCGCGCTCTGTTGTTTCAGGCTCGTCATCACGATCGATATCGTGTTCTGTCCCGCCAGTTGGTGTCGGAACAGTCACGCGCTCGTCTGGCTTCTCAAGTTGCGACTTCGAGACATGATGGTCGCTCATGAGCACATACTTGAGAACACCGACAGCCGTCGCGTATTTCGGATGTCTGACACCAATCGACGAAGGTTGGTAGAGTCTTGTCTTTTGACCCATGACGCGCGTCGCCAATTCCTGGATACCAGGCAAGGCAGCCGCTCCGCCACAGAGGAGATAACCTCCGCTGAGCGGTGGGACACCTACCTTTTGCACTCTATTCAACACGAGTGTGAACATTTCCTCTATTCGCGCCTCTAAAACGTAACTAATTTCTGCTTGTGGCTCGAATGCCACTTCCCCGTTAATATTCGTGAATGAGAATCCTTCAGAAGCGTCCGCCATTTCTTCGAGTGCGAGTCCGTATTCTTCTTTCGCCACTTTTGCGTCTTGGTACTTACAGTTGAGTTTATATACCAAGTCTCGCGTCATGTGGTCCCCGCCGACTGGGAGGATATACGAGTAGACGAGATCACCGCGATAAAATACAGAGACGGTCGTCTTTTCGTGTCCGATGTCGACGAGGCCGATTCCAAGGTCGATTTCATCGACGGAAGCAGCACTCATTCCAAGCGCCAAGTTACCGAGCACAAATCCTTCTAGCGTAAGGCCTGCCCGTTCAATCGAACGACGGATGCTATGTAGGACCGTTTTTGAACCCGTTACCATTTTCCCGTGCATCTCTAACCGGTAGCCGAGCATACCACGGGGATCGACGACCCCTGTCTGTTGATCGACTGTGAACGACGTCGGGATGACATCGATGACGCTCATCTCATCCGGCAAACGCATCACTTGCGCCGAATTGATGACTTCGATGACGTCGACGTCCGTGATCTCTTGGTCTTCTCGTTTCACCGATGCGATCCCATGACACGGGGCAATTTGGATATGTTCCCCTTCGATGGCAACATATACCGAACGAACTTGATCACCGAGCGCCGCTTCGGCATGTTCGACGGCTTGCTTAATGGCTTGAACCGTCTTATCGATGTCGACGACGGCGCCACGTTTTACTCCTGCAGACGGGGCGCACCCCTCCGCCAAAATGTTAAGCGTTCCTCCGAGCAATTCGCCCACGACGAGCTTAATTTCTGACGTTCCTATATCCAATGCGGCAACATAACCGTTCGCTTCCAAAAGGGAAACACCTCCGCGCTTAAATTTCTGTTTCTGAATTTCCGTTACATTGTTACAGATATCCAAAAATATTGATAGGTCCGGCAAGATATCTCACGTCTAAGTTTACAACAAATAACATAGTGAGAAAAGGTAGAATCCTACAAATTAAGCGGTTTTGGGGTGTCAATTCGATTACAAACCATAAAAAAACAGCCCTTACGTGTCTAAGGACTGTAAAAATTCAGATTATTCTTTCGTTTTTTCGTAAGGGACGAAGTAAAAGCCTCCGTCCATGACGACGGTTCCGCGTTGACCTTTTGGGATGTTTTCAAAGATATCCCCGTATTTTGAGACGGTTTGGCTCAGTTTGAACGTCGGTGTGAGCAACGTGTTTCCATCGTTCATATAAATCTCATACCGGACGGGTTCATCCTTTTTTTTCGAAAAGACGATTTCAGACATCCGGGCCCGCATCGCGTCATCGACTTGCTCGAGTTCACTTGCTACTTTCTCGAGCTCGGCGACGTCCGTGAACTCACGTAAGAGCGGACCATCCTGCAACTTCTCCGGATCATCGATTTGTCCGGTCGGATGAAGTGATCCGTCCGCGAGCACGACGACTTCTTCTGAGTCGTTTCGCGAGTAGGCGATCATCTTCTCTTCCTCGACGTCCACGGTGACGATGTTATACCAAGACCGATCGACTTTGGCGTCCCGCACTCCCGGGAGTGCGCGAATCGTCTGCTCGATGTTGTTCGGAGAGATGCGAACAATCTTTG
Source organism: Exiguobacterium sp. SH1S21 (assembly GCF_004337175.1). NCBI lineage: Bacteria > Bacillati > Bacillota > Bacilli > Caryophanales > Exiguobacterium > Exiguobacterium sp. SH1S21. The sequence continues at coordinate 217,505 of NZ_SJUY01000003.1, forward strand.
AAGACGTGTCGAGATCCGTTCCCTCAAGGACGTAAGCTTCAGTCAACCAGTCGAGTCCGGACACATTCACTGCCTTCACGTCAGAAACCGACGTCTGCATATAGACGACGAGTGCGATGAGCACGGCAAACAAGAGTAGAATCGTCGCCAAGCGTCGATTCGCTTTTTTGCGCCGTTGGTCCTTCATATACGGAATGCGATCTTCCAAACTGCGAACGGTATTCTGACGCGTCTCCATTAGCTTCTCTCCTTTATCGGCTTACTTCTTCCACAAGATCGGCGAGTGATTCCGCGGCGTGCGGGAATCCTAATCGTTTCGACGCTGCGGCCATCTCGTCATGGTGATTCAAGACGTGACGGATCGACGTGACGAGCGTGGCGCCTGTCAACGCTTGCTCTTTAATCAGCTCAGCGGCACCGCTCTCGACGAGCGCCGACGCATTTTTCGTCTGATGATTCGCTGTCACGTAAGGGCTCGGGATTAAAATGCTCGGCAAACCGAGAGCAGTCAATTCCGAGATTGTCGAAGCACCGGCCCGTGAGACGACGAGACTCGCACAGGCGAGGAGTTCTGGCATATCGTAGACGTAAGGCAAGATTTGGACGTTATCTGAGCTCGGCGCTTTGGCGACGACATCGTCAAAATGCACTTTTCCGGTCACATATAAGACGTTCACAGGTTCAGTCGCGAGTTCCGGGATCGCCTCGATGACCGCTCGATTGATCGCTTCCGCCCCACGGCTGCCGCCATAGATGAGAACAATCGGTCGTTCGTCAATCCCGTACTCGGTGCGCAGTTTCATCTCGTCTGCCGTCGTCTTCAAGACCTCACTACCCCGTGGATTCCCGATGACTTGCACGTTCGCCCCTGGGAAATGTTGTTCAGAACCGGCGAACGACAGCGCGACACGATCCGCTTTTTTAGACAAAAACTTATTCGTCAGTCCCGGGATGCTGTTTTGTTCATGCAAAATCGTCGGAATACCGAGCAGTTGGGCAGTGAAGACGACAGGCCCGGACACGAAACCGCCCGTTCCGATGACGACGTCAGGTCGGAACGCTTTCATGTCTTTTCGCAATGCGAGAACCGATTGGACGAACCGATAACCCGTCTTGACGTTCTCAATCGAAAGCGACCGTTTCAAGCCACTGATTCGAATCGATTTGAACGGGATACCCGCTCGCGGTACGAGATCGGCTTCAAGCCCGTTCTCGGTCCCGATATAGAGCACCTCTAAATCGGTATGCCGCTCTTTCAACGTATCGAGCAGGGCGAGCGCCGGATAGATGTGACCACCCGTCCCTCCACCAGAAATGATGACTCTCATCGGTTTGCCTCCTCATATGCGTTCACGAGCTTGACGAAATGTTCGCCTCGTTCTTCAAACGTCTTATATTGATCCCAGCTCGCACAGGCCGGCGACAGCAAGATCACGTCGCCTGCAACGGACTGTTCAAACGCGAGCGGCACCGCCTCGTCGAGCGTGGCGACGGCTTGCGCCGGAATATTTTCTGATTCACTTAACGTTTTGAACCGTTCAGCCGTCTCGCCGTAAGCGATGACAGCTTTCACCCGTTTCATCGCAGGAACGAGTGATGTCAGGTCGGCTCCACGTTCGAGCCCGCCACATAACCAAACGATCGGTGCTTCGAAACCAGTGAGCGCCGCCTCGGCAGCGACGTTGTTCGTCGCTTTTGAATCGTTGTAGACGTGACGGCCAAGTACACGGCCGAGGCTCTCCGTCCGATGGGCGACGCCACCGAACGTGCGCAAGACGTGCTTGATATGATCACTCGGGATGTCAAATGGCTCGATCAACAAGAGCGCGGCCAATACGTTCTCGACGTTATGGGCGCCTCCAAGCGCAAGTTCTGACACCGGCATGATCCGTGCGCCATGCAAAGTGATCCATCCTGAATCGACATGCGCGTCACCGGCTTCATAGCCAAACGTTTGAGCCGAAAGTCCAGTCGGCACTCGCTTCATGACTTCTCGATCCTCTCCTTTGACGACGACCCGGTCTGAAGGCGTCATGTTTTGGAACAGATTCGCTTTCGCGTCAGCGTACGATTCGAAGTCACCGTGATAGTCAAGATGGGCTTCTGACAAGTTGAGTAGCGCTGCCGAGCGGGGATGGAACGCTTCCACTCCCATCAGCTGAAAACTCGATAGTTCGATCACGATCAGGTCGCCCGGCGCGGCTTGCGTCGCGACTTCGATGGCCGGAAACCCGATATTTCCCGCCACGTGGACGGGGCGTTTGCCACCTTTTAACAGCTCATGGACGAGCGTCGTCGTCGTCGTTTTACCGTTCGACCCGGTGATGGCGACAAAATCTGCCTCTGTTGCCAAATAAGCGAGCTCGACTTCCGTATAGATCGGGATGTGACGCGCAATCGCTTCTTCTAGTAACGGGATCTGATAAGGGATACCCGGATTCTTGACGATCAGTTCAGCTTCGTCTAACAGTTCAAGCGGATGCGAGCCGAAGACAGTTTTTACGTTTAGCGCTTCAATTTTTGCCCGCTCTGCTTCTGTTGGCTCACTGCCCGTATTGATCACTACGTCTGCGCCGACCGCCTTTAAATAGGCGGCAGCTGCGATACCGCTCCGAGCCGCCCCGAGTACGAGGACTCGCTTACCATTCCACTGTTGATTCATGTCTTCCACCATCCATTACATGAGAAGTAACGACAATACTGCCGTGATCAAGCTAATTCCACTGAACGTCAATACGATGCGCCATTCTGACCAGCCGACCATCTCGAAATGGTGGTGGATCGGACTCATCTTAAAGATTCGTTTCCCCGTCGTTTTAAACGAGATGACCTGCAAGATGACACTGAGCGTCTCGATGACAAAAATAATACCGACGAAGACGAGTAATAATTCAAGTTTCAACATGAGGGCGAGACCAGCGACCGCTCCGCCTAAAGCGAGCGAACCCGTGTCACCCATGAAAATTTTCGCCGGGTATTTGTTAAAGACGAGGAACCCAAGGAGTGCTCCGACCGTACTAAACGCAAACCAAGCGATGCCGACTTCGTCTTGTCCTAACGCATAAATTCCAAAGAACGCAAACGTCGGGATGGCCGAGAACGAAACGAGACCGTCCAAACCGTCCGTCAAGTTGACGGCGTTCGAGAAGCCGACGAGCCAGAAGATGACGATGGCGATGTAGAACCAGCCCGTATCAAACGCGATCGATGTGAACGGAATGCTGATTGTTGTGTCGAGCCCGCCGCCAAGCGATAAGAACCAAACGAACAACACCGAGACAATGATTTGACCAATCAACTTTTGAAGCGATGTCAATCCAAGGTTGCGTTTGTTGACGACTTTAATGTAGTCGTCGAGGAATCCGATGATCCCGAACGCGAGCGTGACGAACAAGAGCGTCCCGAACCCGGCGACCGCTTCTCCAAACACGAGCGATACGAAGAATCCGACGAGAAGTGCGAGCAGGATGACGATCCCGCCCATCGTCGGTGTCCCTGATTTCTTTTGATGCCAATCCGGACCCTCGTCCCGGATCTCCTGACCAAACTTTAAGTTACGAAGCGCCGGGATGGCCCGCGGCATGACGACCAATACGGTCAATAATGAACTGATTAAGACGATTAAACTGATTAACATATTCGTACCTCACTACTCTATTTATTGGACTAAGCGCTCAAGCGCAAGTCCTCGCGATGCTTTTAACAATATCACAGTCTGTGGCCGTTGATAACTGCTGAGGAGTGCTTTCGCTTCCTCTACCGTTGGGACCATCGTCACATTCACGCGCGGGTCACTGATCCCTTGTGAGATCCATTTCGCTTTGTCGCCGATCAGCACGCAATCGGTCACAGGCGCCGTGATGACGTGCCCGACACTCTCGTGCTGGGCCTGTTCATCTGTTCCGAGCTCATACATATCCCCGAGAACGAGGATACGACGGCTAAAGCCTTCTAACGTTTTCACCGTCTCGATGGCGGCAATCATCGATGTCGGGCTCGCGTTGTAGGCGTCATTGATCAAATGCGCGTCACCGAACATTTGCTTCTCCATCCGCATCGATGTCAATTGAACCCGATTCAGACCGCGTTGGATCGTCTCGTGATCAAGACCTAATTTGAGTCCGCACGCGATCGCATATGCCGCATTCCGGATTTGGTGGGCTCCGAGCACTTTTAACTCATAAAACTCGTTATTGTAGCGGAAAATCGAGGCGTCAAACGTCGATTCGACGACTTCAAGTTTCCCATCCGCCGTCGCGTCGTAACCGACTCGGTAACCTTCGTTGGCCAAAAGCGGCTCGTCGGCATCGACGATGAGCACCCCGTCCGGTTTGAGCCCGGCTTTAATCTCAAGTTTTGCTTTAGCGATCCCTGAGCGACCTCCGACTTGTTCGCCGTGCGACTCGCCGATGTTCGTCACGAACGCGACGTCAGGCTTGGCAAGTTTCGATAACAACTCGATTTGTCCGAATCCGTTCATCCCCATCTCGAGCACCGCGACTTCCGTGTCACGAGGCATTCGCAGTACGGTCAGCGGCAAACCGACGTCCGAGTTGAAGTTTCCAGCCGTCTTGTGGGTTTTGAACTTTTCCCCGAGAACGACAGCAACCATGTCTTTCGTCGACGTCTTGCCGTTTGAACCGGTGATCGCGACCACGAACGGATCGATTTCAGCCAAGTATCGTGCCGCCGCTTCTTGCAGCGCCTTTAGCGGTGACTCGACAGGAATCGCCACAATCCCTTCCGGCAGCGGACGCCCCTGCTCCCAAAACGTCACGATTGCGCCTTTTTGGACGGCCGCATCGATGAAGTCGTGCCCATCGACGCGAGCCCCGATGATCGGCACGAACAATCCGTCCTCATTACCGTCTCTCGAGTCGGTCGCGACATGACGGACCTCACGTGTGTCGTCCGTCTCCATCCCAAACCAAGAAGCAAGTGTTTGTATCGTTAACTGTTCCATCCCTATTTCCTCCTGTGACAAAGGAAAAGAGAGCCGAGGCCCTCTTCATCCCTATGCGTTAGTTCGACGGTGCTTGGAGCCTCACTTTGAGTGTCGCCCCATTCTTGACCGGCTTGCCTTTCCCGATTGACTGGGAAGTGACAAAACCCGTTCCGTCTATTTCTAAATTCAATTGATAGAGCGTCGCCAATCGTTTCGCATCACGAAGCGACCAGCCTGATAGGTTCGGCATCGTGAACGAGTCCTCCGTCTTCAACAGGAGGCGCTCCCCGACGACGTACGATTGCCCTTCGACCGGGCTTTGAGCGACGATATCGTCCCCGCTACCGAGTAAAATCGGTTCGAACGAAGCGGCTTTCGCCTGCTTGACCGCCTCATCACGACCAAGCTCGACGTATGTTTCCGTCGTCTTCGTCGACGCATCGATTGTTTTTGTTTGTTTTTCCGGTTCGACGCTTCGATAGCGCAACGCCACGTCCATGACATCCTTGAACAGCGGCGCCATGATGCGCGGACCCGTCGTCGACGAGTCGCCGTTCGGTCGGTCGACCGCAATATACATGACGAGTTCCGGATCATCTTTCGGTGCCATTCCGACGAACGAGTGGATGTATTGACCGCTCAAGTACTTCCCATTTTCGGCAATTTGAGCCGTCCCGGTTTTTCCGATGACGCGATAATTATCGAGCGCATACAGTTGACCGGTTCCGAGATCACTATTGACGACACCGTCGAGTGCTTCGCGTGTCAGCTTGGCCGTTTCTTCCGTGACCGGTTGACCGACAGTTTTCGGATTGGTCGTCCGAATCGTCTCGCCTGTTTCACGGTTGACGACTTTTTTAATCACGTACGGTTGTTTCATCGTCCCGTCAGTCGCGATCGCGGAAGTCGCTTGTAGGATTTGCATCGGTGTCATCGCCGTCGATTGTCCCCATGCTGTGATCAACACGTTCATCGGACTTTCGAAGTCGTATTGACTGTTCACTTCTCCCGGCAAATCGACGCCCGTTCGTTGGTCGAACTTGAACGCCTTGAAGTAATCTTCGTATCGGTCGAGTCCGAGTCGTTCATTCGCTAAAATCGAGAAGGCGACGTTCGAAGAGTGCCAGACGCCTTCCACCATAGGAATCGTACCCCATCCGGTAACGTTATAATCATTGAATACCGTCTCGCCATACTTGTAAGACCCGGATTTATAGAGCTCGTTCTTGTTGTAAACACCTTCATTGATCGCTGCGGCGAGTGTGAAGATTTTCATCGTCGACCCTGGCTCAAAGCGAGATGAGACAGAGAAGTTGCTGTAAGACGTGATTTCACGGGTATTCGGATCAAAAGACGGACGATCGGACAAAGCGATGATCTCACCGGTCTTTGGATCCATGATGATCGCCGTCGCATTTTTCGGTTTATATTCTTTATACAGTTCATCCATTTTCGTATCAAGCAGTTGTTGGATGCGATGATCGAGCGTCAACTGGACGTCCGCCCCGTCTTCCGGGTCGATTTTCAGTTGTTCATCGCTCGACACGAGCTGTCGGCCTGCTAAATCTTTCTCGAAACGATATAAACCGTACGATTCACTCAGCACGTCATTGAGCGATTTTTCAATCCCAAGTTCTCCGACGAGTTCGATGCGGCCGTTTTGATCAATCTTTTGGGCGTAGCCGACGACGGATGAAGCAAAGACATTATTCGGGTAATAGCGTTTCGGTTCTTCGACGAACGTGATGCCCGGAATCTCAAACGCTTCGATTGCTTCTTTTTGTTCGACCGTCAAATCACGGCCCGGTACCCCGAACTCGATTTGACCGCGATCGACATTTTGTTCGAGCCGTTTCAAAATATCGGCTTCGGTCATCGGGATGACCGTCGCAAGCTCTTTAGACGCGCCTTTAAACTCGTCAGGCAAGAGCGTCTTGTTTTCGACCCGCTCTCCCCCTAGCTTCAAGACCGCGACAATCCGGTAGGACGGGATATTGATGGCAATCGGTTGCCCGAACCGATCAAAAATCTCTCCACGCTCTGCCTTAAGTGTACTGACAGCCTTCCAACGCTCTTCTTCAGCGAAAGCGAGCATGTTCTCCCCTTTGTACGTCTGAAAGACGGATAAGTAGAGGAACCAGCCGACAAAAAATAAAAAGAGTGGTGTGAAGCAAACGATCGCCACCCACGCCACTCTTTTTTTACTCTGTTGTAGAGAATTCATCAGTCGATCACCAAAACGTTCTTTTCATTGAACTGCATGCCGAGCTTTTCAGCAATCGCATAAATTCTCTCAGGTGAGCTTAGTTGGGCAATCTCATACTTCAGTTCTTCATTCTCTTTCGAGATCGTGTTCGTCTCTTGGCTGATGACAGCCGTATCTCGCATAATATTGTACGCTTCGTTATGTTTCGACACCGTGATGCCACCGAACAAGACGACCGAGAAAATCATCGTCGGGTACAGGATGGATTCGAACAAGGTCAACGTACGTCGTTTCGGAGCTGGTATTGGTCGTTCTTGCGGAATCGGATTTCGATTCGGTGAAATTTGAGGCTGCAGAGCCTTGCGGGCAGCTTCTGGCATCAGGTATCCCTCCTACGTAAAATCTATTTTTGTTTTTCAGCGATCCGAAGTTTGGCCGACCGGGCCCGGCGGTTGTCTTCAAGTTCGTTATCTCCGGCAGTGATCGGCTTGCGTGTGATCAGCTTCAATTCAGGTTCGAACTCTTCTGGGATAATCGGCAATCCTTTTGGTAACTGTGGATATTGGCTCTTCTCTTTGAAAACCTGCTTACAGATGCGGTCTTCAAGTGAATGGAACGTGATCACACAAATCCGTCCACCGATGGCGAGCATGTCAATCGCGTCTTGGACGGCACGATCGAACACGTTCAATTCGTCGTTCACAGCGATACGGATCGCTTGGAACGTCCGTTTCGCCGGATGGCCGCCTTTGCGTCGCGCCGGCGCCGGAATTGCGTCTTTAATCAATTCGACGAGTTCGAACGTCGTCTCAATCGGCTTGACGGCACGAGCTTGTTCGATCTTACGCGCAATCTGTTTCGAGAACTTCTCTTCCCCGTATGTAAAGAAAATGCGGGCGAGGTCCCCGAACGGCCATTCGTTGACGACGTGGTACGCCGAAAATTCTCGTGACCGGTCCATTCGCATATCGAGCGGAGCGTCAAAATTATAGCTAAAGCCGCGTTCTGCCTCATCTAACTGTGGTGAAGAGACGCCGAGGTCAAATAATACTCCATCGACTTGTGTCACACCTCGTACCGCTAACTCGTCTTTCAGATGGACGAAGTTGCTCTTTATAAACGTAACCCGGTCCTCATATGGAGCCAAACGCTCAGCAGCGTGCGTGAGTGCGACGTCGTCCTGGTCGAAGGCGTAAAGATGGCCCGTCGTCAGGCGTTTCACAATCTCTTCGCTATGACCGGCTCCCCCTAACGTACAATCGACGTAAATTCCGTCCGGTTTGATGTTCAGTCCATCAACAGACTCCATTTTTAAAACCGTTTCATGCTCAAACATACAAAAACCCTCTCAACCTACAATTTTCAACTAGTTTATTACATTTACTTTATCATAAAAATGTCAAGCTACGCATTGGTTTTTAGCGAAAATAGGAAACAAAAAGGTAACAAACAAAAAATGGTTCTCCAAACAAGTGGAGAACCTCGATCATTTACGATTTCACAATCAAATTTTGACTAAACAACGCTCCCATTCCGCCTGTTCATAGGCGGCGCGTAACCGAACGAATAAATCGTCTCCGTGACGATTCATCAGTGGGACCATCGACCAGATCCGCTCTTGCGGTGCGTCCATCGGCAGCAAGCGTGTCGACAGATGGATCCGGCGTCGATTCAAACGATACTGCTCGCGCTTCGCCTCGGCCCGCATCTCGTCAGCGAGACGGTCAAGGATATGGCGCGCGTTCGTCTCAAAGCGATGCCCGCGCTTTCCTGCCTCTTGCCCGATTGCTTCAGACAGCGTGCGGTAGGCATACAGACTTTGGTCAAACGATTCGTCATCGAACGAATGGTCCGGGAGCGGATTCGTCAAGTAATCGACGAGTGTGGTCCCTTCTTGAGCGAGTTTTTTCTCGTCGTTCGTCGAAATGACGACAGCACCAAGTCTCGGGATCAACAACGGCATCTTCCAACCGAATACATGAAACAACGGACGAAGTTGGAGCCAATAGGCGATTTCCCCCGGACCGGCGACGTATGCGAGCGTCGGGAACAAGTAATCTTGCATGAGCGGCCGTGACACGACATTATTCGAGAACCGTTCAGGATGCCCATCAATTTCTTGTAACAGTTCCGCCTCCGTGAAGCGGTGACCTCGTTTCGTCGTGAAGACATCTTGTTCTTTCGTCAACAATTCACGCGTCCCGTCATGATAAAACACATGGGCCGCATCGCGGTTCAGTTCTACGGTCGGCATGCCGTCCTCAAATGAGTCGCGGAACACTTCGTGCAAACGGTCGTGTTGCACGATCAACTGTTTGAACGCCTCACGTTCGAGCTGGCGTACGTCAGGCTGATGCGGGTCGAACAGGAGAAAATCGTTCCCGACGAAACGCCGCATCATCTTCCCAAAAAATTGTGCGAACGAGTGACTCGCTTGGAGTAAGGCGACAAGCTCATGATAAAGCGTCGCCGTATGGACAGTCTCTGTCTCCGACACGAACAGACGTTGCAACATTTGGATGAGTTCGATTTTGAGACGGTCGAATTCGAGTTCTCCGACCGATGCCTTCCCTGCGAGCGGAACGGTCGACAACGCTTCTTTCCGCAGTTGCCGTGACAACGGCTGGGGGGCGTACACATGGTTGATCTCGGCGAAGTCATGATCCTCGGTCGCCATCCAAAAAATCGGGATGACCGGCTTACCGAGCACGGCCTCCGCCTGTTTCGCTCGTTTGAGCACGGTTAACAGCTTATACACCGCAAACAACGGGCCCCCGAAGACGCCGACTTGCTGTCCGGTCACAATCGTGAACGCCTCGCCTTTCGCGAGCGCGTCGAGTTTTGAGTCAAGCACGTCCGAGAGCGGCCCGTGAACCGTCTGTTGCGCCCGAAGAATCTCTGCTAACGATTCCAGATGCGGGTATGAGCGTCCTTCAAGCTCGCTCGCTCGAGCTTCGAGCTCGTCCATTCCTTTATAGTCCAGCCACTTCGTATATTCCGCTTCGATTTGGATCATCGGGGAAGATGGACTGTACATGGCGTCTAGCGACTCTATCCTCACGTATAACGACTTCCTTTCAAACGGTCAATGAATCATTTCATTTGCGACACCGAGCGTAAACAACACGGCGTGTAACGGGACGAGTAGTAAAAATAACAATCGCCAGCCGTGTACGAACATTTTTGTATATAAGACTTCTTCGTGTCGGACTCGCTGCCAAATCGCATTTGCCGGAAAAATAGCGCAGCAGATGGCTAAGAGCAACCAAAAGACGTCGTCCCCGACGAGTGTCTCTAATAGGACCGTACACGCATAAAACCAGAGGAACACTCCGGCATCGCAGACAAGTTTAAACGTATTGACCGATTTCGGCATAATTTTTCTAAATATCATATACACCATAAACCATATGACAAGCGGAAATGAAACGATATACACTAACAAGATGCGCTCGCTCCTATTATCAATTTTTGCATGAGTGGGATGACCGTCAGTTTTCGACCTCTGTCCTCGGCCCGTTTCAAGAGCGGGGTCAAGATGGCATCGACCTCGGTCATACGTCCGGCCTCGATATCTCGAAGCATCGAAGAGCGGTTTTGAGCTGTCTTCTCGATGATCGTCTCAATATATGTATAAGGTACGAACTGATCGAACAGCGGTGTCAGCTCCTCATAGATCGTTTGCGCGACTTCGCGGCAAGGCGGTTCGGCGACGGCTCCATTCGGGACGCGACAAAGTGCGGTGATCGGATTGATGATCGCGTTCGCAAACAACTTTTCAACGACGACTTGTTCGATATCCGCTTCCCACACGACTTGGAGCGGCGAGGCGATGAACGTGAGCGGCTGTAGAGTATGCAAGCTCCCGATCCGAACTCGGCCGAGGCCGCTATGGTTAATTCGATTCCCGTCTTGCGTCACCCCGTGCTCGATGACGCCTAAGTGGAATCCTCGTTCCCGAGCGTACTCGAGATGGGCAATCCCGTTCGAGCAGATGAACACAGGGACGCCCCCGGTAAGCCGTTCTGTCGCCGCGCGCACTTGGTGCGCTTTCGTCGTCACGAAAAAGACGTCCGCTTCCGTCTCGTTGAGTGTATGTACCGGTTTGAGCGGGACAGCGACGGTCCCCTCCGTCATACCGACTCGTTCGATCATGACGTCTTTCGTTTCTTCGCCTCGACCGTATAAGGTGACGCTATAGTCTTTCGCGAGTAACGACGCCATCAACATCCCGACAGCCCCGTTCCCGATAATCCCAATTCGTTTGATCGGCTTCATTCGCTATCCCTCCACAAACAGTGTGCACAAAGAATTTTACCACAATCTGTTTCCAGGACCACACAATAAAAAAAGAAGCGATCTCCAAGGAGACCGCTTCTTTTCGCATTATTTGCTTGTTACTTCTTTACCGTTGTAATGTCCGCAAGATTTGCAAACACGGTGTGAAAGTTTCATGTCGCCACAGTTCGGGCACTCGTTCATACCAGGTACGTTAAGTTTGAAGTGAGTACGACGAAGACGTTTGCGAGTTTTCGACGTTCTACGGAATGGTACTGCCATCGTTGTCCACCTCCTTGAAAAGTTAGCCGTTCTCGTCCTCTTTTTTAGAGAACAAGTCAGCAAGGCCCGCGAGGCGCGGGTCGATTTTTGGTTGGTCGTCCGGCTGTTCGTCAATGAGAGACCAGCCTTCCCCTTCAACCTGAGTTTTGTCTGTTTCGTTCCCGAAAATTTGAATCGGGACTTCTAACATGATGAGCTCTTTTACGATCGGTCGCAGATCAATCGTATTTCCTTCTGGCAAATTGACATCATCGAATTGCTCCGTATAACGCCCATTCTCCAAAAAGAAAGGCTCGAGCGATTCAATATCAAATTCAAAGACGACATCTTCTAACGTACGCGCATCTGGCAACGTCAGGTCCCCTTGAACCTTCAAATTGAATGTAACTTGATTAGATGTGAACGACGCATCCCCGTGCACATGCACCGGGCGAATCGAACGGATATCCGGATGGAGCTGAGTAAGCTCTTCGAGTTCAACCATCTCATCGATGGAAAAACTGTCATCCTGGTTTCGTAGCTTAAGTAGCTGTGCAATAGACCACTTCATCCGAATCACCTCAATTGCAACAATATGAATTATAGATAGGCCAACTTGTTTTGTCAATGTTTTTTCTTTACACTAAAATCAGTTGGCGACGGCGCTTTGCCAAAGCGTACTTACCTATCTTACACCAATCCAATCGACAATGCAAAGGAGTAAATTTATGAAAAAGACGGCCATCATCGCGGAGTACAATCCGTTCCATAACGGACATCTCTATCAGGCAAAAACAGCTCGAATCGAAACGGATGCCGACGCCATGATCGCCATCATGAGTGCTCAATTCACACAGCGCGGTGAACCGGCTGCTTTTGACAAGTGGAGCCGGGCTGCGGCGGCAGTCAAAACAGGGGCGATCGACCTTGTGATCGAACTGCCGACTTGTTACGGCGTCCAACGCGCCGACCGGTTCGCGAGCGCGGCTGTCTCCATCGCGGAACAAATCGGATGCCAGACGCTCTCGTTCGGCAGTGAGAGCGGCGACGCCGATGCGATCCGGCGCGCGGCACACGCTGGCATCGAAGCGACACCCGCCTATCATGACGCGCTCCAACACGCCTTAAAAGCAGGCAAGTCATCCGCCAAAGCATCGAGCGAGGCGTTTGCGGCACTTTATCCAACTTTTGACTTGACGCTCCCAAACAACATTCTCGCCTATCATTATGCGAAAGCCGCTCGCACCATCTCACTCCATACCGTAAAGCGTCTTGGGGCCGGCTACCACGATACAGGCGTCTCGGACGTCATGTCGGCAACGGGCGTCCGGGCCCACTATCTCGAGACCGGGAGTGTCCGGGCTGTCCCAGAAGCGACACGGGCGTTATTCCAGCAGACGTCGATGGCCCACTGGTCGCTCTATTGGCCTGTCTTGCAATTCAAGTTACGGACGATCCCAAAGTCAGAACTCGAACAACTCGTCGGCATTGACGCTTCGTTGTCCCCTCGCTTGATCGAAGCCGGTCTCGCATCGACGTTCGAACAAGCTATGGGCGGCCTGTTGACGCGACGCTATACACGTACCGCCATCCAGCGCGCTCTCGTCTCGGTCCTCATCCATTGGAAACGTGACGAACTTCCGGAACGATTTGACGAAGTCCCATACGTCCGTCCGCTCGCATTCAATGCGATTGGCCGTAGCGTCTTAAAAGACATAAAAAAAACGGTACCGCTCGTCAGCAAGTACCAACCCGATTTAGCGTTCGAAGCCCGTGTGACCGAGGCGTACCGGTTACCTCTCGGCAACCGGTCACTGCTCGAGCATATGCAAACCCCTCAATTCATCGACTCCAAATAATCGATGGCATCCTCGACCGTTTCGACCGGAACGACTGCAATATCGCTCTCGAGCCGGTCGAGTGATTCCAGCGCTTCATCATAATTCGAACCAGCCGGCACGAAGAACACCGAGGCACCGGCTCGGTCAGCCGCGACGATTTTTTGCCACGCCCCACCGATCGGACCGACGTTTCCTTCTTCATCGACCGTGCCAGTACCGGCAATCGTCTCACCGCCCGCCAAGTCACCCGGCGTCAACTGATCATAAATCTCTAGTGTGAACATGAGACCGGCCGAGGGGCCCCCAACGTTCGTCAGTTCAAACGTGACGTCCGGTTCTGTGCGCACATCTTGCACCGGCAGCGGCTCATAAATTCCGAGACCGACACGGTCCCCGCTCCGGTCGAGCGGTTGAACGAGTGTCTTCACGACACGTTCCCGTCCATCCCGTTCGAGCGTGATCGTCACTTCATCCCCCGCCTCGAACGCCGAGACGCGCTTGATGAAATCAAGACGTGACGCGAACGATTGGCCGTCAAGTGCTGTAATGACGTCACCTGGTTTAAGGACGTTCGCCGCGAGCGACCCGGTGATTGGAGCCGAGACGTACATGCCGTCAAACGTGACGGTCACGTCCTCTTCGGCTAGACCGTACGCGTATTGAATGGCCGCTTGCTGCGACGATGACATGAGCAGCTGCTGTCTTCGCTCGTAATCGTCTTCCCCTTCGCCGTCATACAAATAGCGACTAGACGGACTCGCTTCCGTGAACGGCGTGAACCAGCTCCCGACGAGCCAAAGCGGTGTCGCCCGTCGTTGCGAGATCGTGACCATCATCAGTTCCCCCGCATCTTTCGTCCCGTCTTCAACTGTCATAAAGGTTTCGATGGTCGTCGCTTCGCCCGGATACGTGATGTAATAAGGTAACGGGGCAAATAGAAAGATGAGCACGGCGACGAGGATACCGAAGCCGATCTTCAGTGACTTCATTGCTGTTGACTCACTTCATATTTTTTCCGAAGCGCCTGTTCGACTTGTTCGGGAACGAGTTCAGCGACCGAGGCGCCGTATTTGGCGACTTCTTTAACGATCGACGAGCTGAGGAACGAGTATTTGCTGTTCGTCATCATAAACAGCGTCTCGACGTCCTCGTTTAACTTCTTGTTGATCGAAGCGATCTGAAGTTCGTATTCGAAGTCAGAGACGGCCCGAAGACCGCGGACGATCGTCGCTGCTTCTCGTTTAGCGGCATACTCGACGAGCAGCCCGCCAAATGCGTCCGCTGACACGTTCGGTAAATGCGATGTCACTTCCCGAATGAGCGTGAGCCGCTCTTCGACGTTGAATAACGGTGCCTTGCTCGAGTTTTCGAGCACCGCGACGATCACTTCATCAAAGATGGCTGCCGCCCGCTCAATAATATCTAAATGTCCGTTCGTAATCGGGTCAAAGCTCCCCGGGCAAATCGCGATCCGTTTCATATGTTCACTCCTCGGTCGTTGCATACTCGTAAAGGCTGATCGTAATGACAGACGAGTAGCGTTGAACCTTAATTTTTTCGAGCAGACCGACCCGATCCGGCAACGTCGTCTCGCTGCCATGTTCGCAGACGACGACGCCGTTGTCTGTCAACAGTCGGTTCGATTCAATGAGTTGTAAAAACGATTCATGTTCTTCCTCATGGTACGGCGGGTCCATGAAGATGAGTTTAAACGACCGCCCCGTCTCGGCGAGTTGTTCGAGGACGGCCCGCGCGTCTTGCCTTTGAACCGTCGCTTGTGCCTCGTAACGCGTCGCCCGTAGATTGTCCTGTATCGTTTGAATCGCCTTCCCATGACGATCGACGAAGACGGCACGGTCGCACCCCCGTGATAACGCCTCGATCCCGAGACCGCCACTCCCCGCGTAAAGGTCGAGGGCATCCCCCCCGGCGAAGTAAGGGCCGATGATATTAAACAATGATTCTTTTACTTTATCTGCCGTCGGTCGTGTCGTCGACCCTGGGACCGCCTTTAGGCGCGTCCCTTTTCGTTCTCCTGAAATGACTCGCATCGTTGATCCTCCATTAGAAAAGATGAAGGCGTCACCACCTTCATCTCGCCCGTTTATTTCTGCTTTGGCTCGTACGTCTCGGCAATGAAAGGCCGTTCGCTCCGAACGACCGCGTCGACGAATGGCAAGGCACTGATTTTCTCGATGATCGTCTCATGGTCTTCTAAGTCCGTATATAAAAAGGCGTACTTCTCACGCTTCGAGACGTAATATAAGTTTGCGTAGCGACGTAGCGCTTTCACTTGTTTGAGCGACTGCACGTAAACGACGAGTCCGATTCGACCTTTTAACTCGAATGATTCAGCCAGCACATCCACAACTTCCGCCTCCTCCGCCACAGCTTCCGCCTCCAGAACAGCCACCCTCATCGAAGAACGGGTTGCCGGTAGGCACTTTGATTTTTGGAGATACCGAGAACGCCAACAGCTCACTCACTTCTCCGAGTAACTTATCTAAGTTACGTTCCGCCTTTTTGAAGGCGGCCACTTCCGGTTGCACGTCGAGACGACGCTTCACGAGATGCATCTCTTTTTTAATACGATCGTGATCCGGGTGATGTTTCCCGAACCGTTGCACGTACTCATAATCTTCTTTCATTCGTAAAAATTCCCGTTCGACTTCCTGGGCTTCTTTCGAGCGAGCGCGAGCTTGTTTTGTCGCGATATATGTTTGGAACGATTCGCTCGTCTCGATCAAGGCAGTCAATGCTTCTGTTTGATCGAGCAAATCAATCGTCTGTTCAGTAATAATCATGGCTTTCACCCTTTCTGACATGATTTTACCACAATTGATTCCCTCTGTGAGCAATCGGACTTATAATTGAACGTGACGTAAATGCAGAAAGGAAGTGAACCACCGCTTCGTGCGGTGTACAATGAAAAAAGTCTCGTTTAACATGATTCGCTCGGCCGGTATGAAAACCGACTATGCGAAACCAGAATATTATTATGATCAGCTCGATAAAGTCCGGGCGGCCGATCTCGTCCTCTTCCCGGAGTACTGGATGGTCAACTCGATCATTTACGGATTGAACAAACCGATCTTCCCGTCTCCGGCGACGTACCACCTCGGGCACGATAAAATCGAGATGACACGCGCTTTCACAGCGACGTTCCCGCATCGCATCCCGAAGACGTTAATTTACGGGAAGAACCCGTACACGATCGAACGCGTCCTTGAAGAGTTCGAATACCCGTTCGTCGCCAAGACCGCCAAGTCCTCGATGGGTCAAGGCGTCTGGCTCATTAAAAATGAACAAGAATGGCTCGAATACGTCGACAAACACGAGACGTTTTACGTCCAACAGTTCATCCCGAACGACCGTGACCTGCGCATCATCGTCATCGGCGAAGAAGTCGTCGGTTCTTATTGGCGCGTCAGTGAGGCCTTTTTAAACAACGTCGCCCAAGGTGCCCACTTCTCGTATGACGATATCCCAGGTCACGTCGTGGAAGAAGTGCTCTCGATCGCGAAGACGCTTCACATCAATCACGCCGCGTTCGACGTCATCGTCTCAGGGGATAATTTTTACATCTTGGAATTCAACGTCTTCTTCGGTTCAGAAGGATTGATGCCGCTCGGCGTGAGACTTACCGACAAGATTGCGGGGTATCTCGAAACGATGTCTTGACCGTTCATCTTTTTTTCACAATTTGAACACACGTTATTCCAAGAACGTTTTCGAATATGATATGATGACATATGAGGTTTATTAGGGAAAAGGGGGATTATGATGAAATTTGAGCAGTTCCACATCGAGGGAAAAGAGATCCGCTTCGGTTTGCTCGAGACGATCATGGATCATCATCATTTCATCCGTGAAGGCGCTTGGGACTATGAGCGTGCGACGTATGATATGAAGTACGAGAAGCAATCGACGGGCGAGACGTTTTACCTGCGCTTGCCGGTTTATGCGATTGAAGGCCAAATCGAGGACCGTCATGCGGTCGTTAAAATGGTGACACCGATTCTCGGGAAACATTACTACCCGCACGGCGTCGAGTACGACGAAGAGTTCCCAGAAGAGATCGTTCGCGACTGTGAGCGTCGTCTCGCGGCTCTTGCGGAAACACTGGAAGTCAAACCCCTCTAAACGAAGGGTTTTTCTTATGGCCACTCAACAAAAAATGGAGAACCCGCTGTGGGTTCTCCATTTTTACATACACTTAACGACTTGCAATGACGTTTAGCGTCACGTCGACTTGTCCGAGCAATAGATCGAACTGGTCACGGACGTAACGGTACAACCGCTCTGCCTCGCTAAGCGAGACGGGTGCGATCAGTAGATAATCGTACCGCTCTTTCGAGAGCGACACGACTTTCACTTCACGCAATCCGAATTCGATCGCGCTACACGCAATCAAATCCTCGATCGCCCGCTCTGCAATCGTCACATCTCCGTATGAATAATCGTTTCCGATGACAGCCATCGTATCGTTCATCTTCTTCACTCCTTTTCTGCAACGAGCACTTTCACGTCCTCCATAATGGTTTCGATGTCGACTGGTTTTTCTCCTGTCGTCGCCATTTGCGCGACTGCACGAACATCATGGTGACGGTCGATGATATACATCGTCGTCGCGTGGGTGACAAGTCCACTATTCGCTTTCGAATAATAGAACTGAAGCTGACGGGTGATCCGGTCGATGTCGGCTTTGTCACCGGTCAACATCTTCCATCCAGTTGGCTCAGCTTGGAACGCCGCTCCGTAGTTCTCAAGTACCGGGATCGTATCGACTTCCGGGTCGACCGTGATGGCGACGAGTTCGACGTCAGTACCGTACAAGTCGTTCGCCTTCAAGTCTTGCTCGAGTTTCATGAAGTCGCGTAGCGTGAGCGGACAAATATCGGGACAGTTCGTATAAAAGAACGTGACGATTTTGACTTTTCCGTTATCTGAGTCGTACGGTTGGCCATCGAGCGCGTTCGTCAACGTGAACGGGGTCGGCTCTTGGATGACCGGCAAATCATCTTCTTTGAAGAAGAGGAAATACGAGGCCGCTCCGATAGCGATCAAAATGACGACCGTCAACCCGACCGTCAAGTAACTATTCCGTTTCATGCTCATCCCCCTCTCTTCGGTCATCCTCCGATGATGGCCCGGAAGACGTTCGTCGTCTCACCCGGTTCAAACGCCACATAGAGAAGAACATAGACCATCACACCTGTAATGGCTGTGAAAAACCAGACGACTGATGCTTTCGGTCCGATTTTACGATGTTTCTCGATCTTGTTTTTATAGCCAAGATAGAGTGTGATCAATCCGAGGATACCACCTGTCGTCGCCAGGATGATGTGGAAAATCATGAAAGCGAGATAGTACGGCTTCACCGAGTCCGGACCTCCAAATGCGGTATTCCCAACAAAGATCGTCCGCGAGACGTAAAGGATAAAGAACGTCGTCGCCGCGACGGCAGCTGCTGTCATGACTTTCTTATGCTTTTCAATATTGCGGCGGTCGCGCGCGATAATCGTCCAGCCGATGGCGACCAAAATCGCACTGATTACAATGAATGTCACACTAATTAAGGCAAGATAGTTCATCGATGTTTCCCCTTTGACTTAGTTCATTTTTTCTCTTTCGGTTCGTTCGGTGTGAATGACATGCCTTCGTCAAGCGCGAGCGATTTCGTCCGGCGTACCCAACCGAAGAACGTCCAGCCGAAGAAGAAACCGTACACGACTTCCTGTCCAAGCTTCATCAATACCCCGCCGAAGCGCTGGTCTTCGAGGGCGCTGTTCGTCGCACCCATCAAGGCGTTTAAGTCGAGACCGGATACGTCTCCGTTCGGCATACAATATCCGAGCACCGTCGCGAACGTCTCAACGTCCGTATAGGCGTCATAGAGAATTCCTTGACTGAAGATGATGAACGCACAAGCAGGCGTCAATAGCACACCGTTTGCGATGATGTACACCATCCGTTTCAAATCGGACATCCCCTCTTCTTCATCCGAGAGGAACGGGGCGATGACCGGATACCACATCGTCAAACTGAAGACGACGAGAGCCCCGTGAAAGATGCGATGCACCCCGTAGTTCGTTAACACGTAATCAAAGATGAATGGCATGTGGTAAAACGTAAATAACGCGTTGAACAACACGAGCGCAATCAGCGGTTTCGTCATAAACTTAAGCGTCGGCCCGATTACTTTATAACTAAATAATTTTTCAAATACCCAATACGGCAATCCGTAAATGACGAGCGCCGGCGCTAACACGTAGACGAGCACCATCTGCAACATATGCACCGAGAAGATGATGTGCGCGAGCACGTCGACTGGACTACCAAATCCGATGTAATAGAGCACGATCGCAAACAACATGCTGAACTTTTGTAGCAACGTGGTCGACTCGTACCCTCGTTTCGCCATTCTCTCTGTGACGAACGCATAGAGGACGTACAACCCTACCATCAACAATCCGAACAACGGACTCCAAAGCGTTGTCCAGTCGAACTGTTTGAGTAGCTCTGATGTATTCCAGAGCATCCCTTCACCCCTTTTCTTTCTCTCCCAAACCAATGAAACCGTTCACTTCAAGATTACTATTCCTTTATTTTTGAAGTAAAGCAAAAAGGACTGAATCATCTATGTTTCCACAGATGTTCAATCCTTTGTCACATTTTTACCAAATGAGCAAACGAAGTGCCGCGACAGTGATGATGGCGACGAAAATACCAAGCCACATCATTCCGACGATCCACGTGTTGCCACGGTTGTTCATATGCATGAAGATGTACAACTGCAAGAACACTTGGATGATGGCGAGGATGATCAAGAAGCCACCCGCCGCCCATACCGGCATGAGCTCCGCGTAGACCGCGCCGAACGCGACAAACGTGAGCAAAATCATCATCGCGAAACTGATCAACTGAAGTTGATACTCGCGTCTCGACTCTGCCTTCACTTCAAGCTCTAACTGTTTGTGTGTTTCGTTCATTGGATTTTTTTCCATGTCAGCTCACCATCCCTAAGAGATAGACGATCGAGAAAATGAAGACCCAAACAACGTCGATGAAGTGCCAATATAAACTCGACACGTAGAACTTCGGTGCGTTGTAGACATCGATCGGACGGTTCCAGTTGCGGATCAACAGCGTCGTGATCCAAAGGAGACCGAACGTGACGTGAGCGCCGTGGAATCCGACGAGCGTATAGAACGCAGATCCGAACGCACTCGACGTGAACGTGTGACCGATATGGTAGTAGTGGATGAACTCGTAAATCTCTGCTCCTAAGAATCCTGCCCCTAGAAGAAGTGTCACGATCAACCATAACTTCATTCGACCTGGATTGTTCGCTTTCATGTTCATCATCGCGAGCACGCTCGTGAGCGAACTCGTGAGGAGAAGCATCGTCATCAAGAAGACGAGCCCCATCTCAAAGATGTTGTACGAGCGAAGTTCCTCTGGCGCACCAGAATTTAGAAGCCCGACGTACGTTCCAAACAACGAGGCGAAGAGAACGGTCTCTCCTCCAAGGAAGAACCAGAAGGCCACATATTTATTTTTCCCTTCCAGCGTGGCTTTCTCTGGATTGGCCGGAATACCGGTCACTGGGTGTTTTTCAACTGCATGTGCCATTTATTGTTCTCCTTTCTCACGAATCGCTTTTAAATCCGCTTCGACTTGTGATTTTGGAATGTAGAATCCGTGGTCGTCGATCCATGAACGGAGGAACATCGACACGAACGTGATGAGTAAACCGATGACGATGAGTGACCAACCGACAACCGGGTTGTCCATTTGGAAAATCGCGCCAAGTCCAGCGATGAATAACCCGAGTGACATGAAGAACGGGATCAATGAATTATTCGGCATGTGGATGTCTGACACTGGTTCAGCGACAGAAACCCGTTTGTTACCCGCCATCTTCTCGAGCCAGAACGTGTCCAACCCTTTGACGAGCGGTGTTTGTGCGAAGTTGTACTCAGGAGTCGGCACAGGAAGTGTCCACTCGAGCGTACGTCCGTCTTCCCAATGGTCAGGCTTGACGCGCTCTTTCGACAAGAATGCCTTGACGACGGCGATGAGCAAGATGATCGTCGACACACCCATGAAGAAGGCACCGATCGTCGACAGCAAGTTCATCGTCTCAAACCCTTGATTCGGCAAGTATGTGAAGACGCGGCGTGGCATCCCGAACAATCCGAGGAAATGTTGCGGGAAGAACGTCAAGTGGAACCCGATGAAGAACAACCAGAACTGCCAGTAGCCAAGCTTCTCAGAGAGCGCTTTGCCGAACATGAGCGGGAACCAGTAGAACAGTCCTGCGAAAAGACCGAAGACGACCCCACCGACGATAACGTAGTGGAAGTGGGCGACAACGAAGTAACTATCGTGGTACTGATAGTCAGCCGGTGCGACCGAGAGCATAACCCCTGTCATCCCTCCGACGAGGAACGATGGGATGAACGCCACCGAGTAAAGCATCGGGACGTTGAACTTGATCTGCCCACCCCAAAGTGTGAACAGCCAGTTGAAGATTTTGACCCCTGTCGGAACGGCGATGGCCATTGTCGCGACGGCGAAGATCGAGTTCGCGACCGGTCCGAGACCGACCGTGAACATGTGGTGAACCCAAACCATGAAGCCAAGGAACCCGATGAGCATCGTAGCGAATACCATCGTCGTGTAACCGAACAAGCGTTTACGGGCAAACGTCGGAATGATTTCCGAGAAAATACCGAACGCCGGTAAGATCAAGATGTAAACTTCCGGGTGACCGAAGATCCAGAAGAGGTGTTCCCAAATGACGACGTTACCGCCCATTGCCGGATTGAAGTAAACGGCACCGAACAGACGCTCGAACATCAACATGAACAAGCCGACCGTAAGCGGCGGGAACGCGAAGACGATCAACGCCGAAGCGACGAACGTCGTCCACGTGAAGAGCGGCATCCGCATGAGTTTCATGCCTGGTGCCCGCATGTTCAAAATCGTGACGAGGAAGTTAATCCCGGCCATGAGTGAACCGAACCCTGAAATTTGAAGACCGAGGGCGTAGAAGTCGACCCCTGTCGCTTCCGGTTGCGTCGAGAGCGGCGCGTAAGCCGTCCAACCCGCGTTCGGTGCAGCGCCGAAGAACCAGCTAAGGTTCAACATGAGGCCACCGAAGAAGAACAACCAAAAACCGAGCGAGTTAATGAACGGGAACGCGACGTCGCGCGCCCCGATTTGAAGCGGCACGACGGCGTTCATGAAACCGAATAGCATCGGCATCGCCGCAAGGAAGATCATCGTCGTCCCGTGCATCGTGATCAACTGGTTGAACACTTCGCCGCTGACGAAATCGTTCATCGGACGAACGAGTTGCCAACGAATAAGTAACGCTTCAATTCCACCGAGAAGGAGGAAGAAGATTCCTGAGAACAAATACAAAATACCGATTTTTTTGTGGTCAACCGTCGTAACCCAATCCATGATGCCATTGTATTTACGCGGTTGCTGCATAGCAGTGGTCTGTGCCACGTGAAATCCCCCTTTTCCCGTTAGTCAATCTTCTGATCGTACAAGAAGTCAACGAGTGCATCTAACTCTTCATCACTGATTTGGCCTTCACTGAAGCCAGGCATGAGCGCGCCTTGTTTTAATGCTTGTGGATCACGAATCCATTCTTTCAACTTTTCTTCGTTGTTTTCGAGGTAACCCGCCAACCACTCGCGGTCACCGAAGTTCGTCAAGCTAGGCGCGACTTTACCGCCACCGTGGCAGCTCAAGCAGCTTTCGACGTACACTTGCTCACCTGTCGTCAAGTTTTGATTATCGGCGACAAGTTTTTCTGTGTTCTCGTCTTGCTTCGCTTTCATGTCTTCGAGCCACTGATCGTAATCAGCTTGCTCGAGGGCGATGACTTTGAAGTCCATGAGCGCGTGCGATGGTCCGCAAAGCTCGGCACATTTACCGTAGAACGTACCTGCTTCGTTCGCATGCAACCACATCTCGTTATCTAACCCTGGGTTCGTATCCGTCTTACCAGACAAAGCCGGTACCCAGAACGAGTGAATGACGTCTTTTGATGTCAAGTTGATACCGACCCGTTTACCGACCGGGATGACAAGCTCTTGTCCTGTGACAACACCAGCGTTCGGATATTCGAACTCCCACCAGTAAAGGTTGGCTGTAACGTTAATTTCTTCTTCTTTTTTCGCTTCTTTCGCTTTCGCGAGTTCGACAGTCGTTGTGATTGTCGGAACAGCGAGAATGATGAGCAAGATGATTGGAACGACTGTCCAAATCATCTCGAGCGTGCTGCTACCTTCCACTTGCTTCGGAATCGATTCATCTTTCCGACGGAATTTCATGAGCACGTACACGTAAATGACCGTTACGATGACAAGTACAAAGAGCATGATTGCCAAACTGATGAGAATGATCCGGAGCTGAATTTCAGCGCCTTCTCCCATCGGCTTCAATGCAGACAATCCCTCTACGCCGCACCCTGACAATAGCAGCGCGAACATCATCATCGGGACGATGCCAAACAGAAGCTTCTTAAATGATTTCACAACAATCCCCACTTTCTCCCAAAATGATGTGCAATGGTTTCTATATAGTGAGTGCGATTACCAAAGTGCCGTCATGACGAAGGCAGTGCCGTCAGCATGAGTGCGACAATCCACACGACTAAATAAATTAATGAATAAAAGAACATTTTGTTAGCCCACTTGATCTCATCTTCGGCTTTAAACCCTTTCAAACCGAGATATAACCAGTAGCCCCCAAGACCGGCCGCAATGATCACGTAGACCGTACCGTAATGCATAAACAAGAGCGATGCTGGAATGAGCGTCGCAATCCACCAAATGATTTGCCGCTTGGTGATCGCGAAGCCGTTTACAACGGGCAGCATCGGAATGCCTGCCGCCCGATATTCCTCAACGCGTCGCATCGCGAGCGCGAGGAAATGCGGCGGTTGCCACAAGAACATGACGAGGAACATGAGCCAGGCGTCGATATGAAGCGCCGGGTCAATCGCGGCCCATCCGATCAGCGGTGGAACCGCTCCGGAGATACTGCCGACGACCGTGTTCAACGTATGTGTCCGTTTTAGCCACATCGTATAAATAACGACATAAAAAAATGCCCCGATTAAACCGAAGACTGCTGCTACGTACGACACGATCAATAAAAGCAATGTCCCGACCGCAAGTTGCGTAAGTCCGAGAAGTAAAATGCGCTCCCCTGAAATTTTACCGGTGACACTCGGTCGATTGTCTGTACGTCCCATCAAGTAGTCGATATCACGGTCCACGAAGTTGTTTAGGTAACAACTCCCGGAAATGACGAGCGCGCTTCCTAACATCGTTAATAAGAGCTGTGGCCAAACTTCAAACAAATAAAGCACTGGCGTGTCACTCTGGTATGTTGTTGCCACAAAGAAACCGGCGAACACTAACAAAAGGTTAGCGCGTACGATTCCCATTTTTGCCAAAGCAACATAGTCACGGAACGAGGCGGCGGATTCTGTATAGTCTACTTCTGCCACTGTTCCCGGGTTGACTTTTGTCATGCTGACCCCCCCACATAATCACGAAATCCTCGTATTCTTTTCACAGAAAAAACACAATATGAACAAAGTACACCTAACTCATTACAAAGATACCATATTTCCAAAAAGAATACGTCGTTTATGCTTGTAAAATAGCGAGTTTTTTATGGCGAACGTGTGATAATTGTCACAGTAAAATTCCTGTGCTAATACTAGGATAACGATTTTGATAGCGATTGCAAGCTTTTCCGTTTCGTTTTTCCGGACTAAAGCCGTATAATAAGTATGGCGAAAAAAATAAAAACATACAAGGCACAATTCTAGTGATTTTTCTCAAAAAGCAGGTGGAAACGAATGCATAAAAAACTCGCACTATTCTCAAGCCTCGTCACCCTCGGTATGATGCTCGTCTTGATCATGGGCGGTACTGTTACGAAAACCGACTCAGGTGACGGTTGCGGGACGGACTGGCCGCTCTGTCACGGGAAACTGATCCCGACGAACCCGAGCGTCGAGACGATGATCGAATACAGTCACCGCGTCGTGTCAGGGATTGAGGGACTCCTCATCATCGCCTTGACGATTTGGACGTTCACGGTCGTCAAAAACCGATTCGATGTCAAAGTGTTCGCGTTCCTAGCGTTCATTTTCATGTTGATCCAATCGATCATCGGCGCCGGAGCCGTCATCTGGCAACAGTCGGACGCGATTCTCGCGCTCCATTTCGGGATCTCGCTCGTCTCGTTCGCGTCCCTGCTCATCCTGACGATTCTTTTATTCGAAGGTGAACGGGTACACAAAGCGGTATCCGAAAAACTAAAGATTCACTTGTACGGGTTGACGATTTATACGATGGTCGTCGTCTACACAGGAGCTTACGTCAGACACCTCGGTGCGACATACGCCTGTGTCGGTTGGCCGATCTGTGAGCAAAACGTGTGGACGTTCGAATCATACGTTCAAATGGGGCATCGCATCATGGCGGCACTCCTCGTCTTCTACACGCTCTACGTCCTTTATTTGGCCCGACGCGAAACGAACCGTCTCGTCGAACGGGGCATGTGGGCCTCACTATTCTTTATCATGCTTCAAGTCGGCACGGGTGCATGGATCGTCCTTGGCGGCCACGCCACATACGTACCGCTCTTGCACGCTTTCTTGATCACGTGCTACTTCGGGATCATCTCGTACTTGGCGTACCATGCGTACCGAAGCGCCAATCGAGCGGTAGACGCAGCTCGAAAAGAAACGGTCTGACGAATCAAACTAAATCACGAATCACAAAAAGGAGCGGGCGACCGCTCCTTTTTGTATGCCTATCTGTCACTGTGCGTCCTTGAACCGCTCAAGCGCCCTTGCACGCGCCGCCTTATGATCGACGATCGGTTCGATATAACCGTCCCGATCTGACGGGTCCGGAAAGTGGATCGCTTTCCTGTCAACTTCAGCCAACTCGGTCACATATTTACGGATAAACGTCCCGTCCGCGTCGAACTTCTCCGACTGGATGGTCGGATTAAAGATCCGGAAATACGGCACGGCGTCCGTTCCGACCGAAGCGGCCCATTGCCATCCGCCGATGTTCGAGGCGGCCTCGTAGTCGATCAACTTCCGTTCGAAGTAGCGCTCGCCTTTGCGCCAGTCGATCAACAGATGTTTCGTCAAAAACGAAGCGACGATCATCCGGAGCCGGTTGTGCATCCAGCCGGTCTCGTTCAATTGACGCATCGCCGCGTCGACGATCGGATACCCGGTCTCGCCACGGCACCATTTCTCAAACTGGTCGTCATTGTCTTCCCAGTCAAGGTGTTTATATTTGTCGTTGAACGGCCGGTCTTTCAGTCCCGGGAACTGGACCATGATCATATAGTAGAACTCGCGCCACAATAGCTCATCGTAATACGTGTCACGTCCTGTTGACTGCCGCGCCTCGAGGACGGCTGCAGCAACCGTACGAATCGACAACACACCGGTCCGTAAATACGGTGACAGCCGGCTCGTCCCGGCGATCGCCGGGATGTCACGGTCTTCAGCGTAACTCGTCACCCGGTGTTCCACAAAATCGCGTAACCGTTTCATAGCCGCTTCCTCTCCGAGCGCTTTCCACGAACGTTCACACCGGTCAAACTGCTGTTTCAATTCATCAGGTAGTTCATGTTGCTTCGTCGCGAGCTGTTTCAATCGAGCGACGTCGACGTCGTACGGTTGCGGCGGCGTCTCGGCGTACACCGCTTTTTTGAATGGCGTATACACTTTATACGGAGTACCGTCTTTTTTCGTGAACGCGTTCGGGGCGAATAAATGACGGTCGAGTAAACGGATGACTAACACGTCTCCCCCCAGCGCTTCGATGACCGCATCGTCACGTTGTTTGAACGGCTCGACATACTCAGCGTTAAAATAAAGCGCGTCGAGTTGTCCGAGCTGCTCGACAAACGCTTCCGCTGAGTCAGCAACAATGGTGCGCAGCCCGATCTCTTGATCTGCGAGCTCCTGCATGAACTGCTTCATCGTCGCGAAAAAATAATCGTGTCTCGTCTCGAACGGCTCGCAGTATTTCGGATTGAGCCAAAAGACGAACTCGATGTCATCGTCACCTGAGGCATCTTTCAAGACCCGGTGTAACATATGGTTGTCACTTAATCGAAAATCTGACCGGAACCAACATACTCGTCTCATCTTTCCCACTCCCTATCTAAAAAAGAAGCATAGCTTGGCTATGCTTCTTTTTATTATACAAATTCAATCAACAAGTCGTCACTTTGGATTGTGTCGCCTTCTTTAATATGGATCGCTTTAATCTCACCGTCTTGTGCGGCTTGGATCGTCGTCTCCATCTTCATCGCCTCAGTGACGAGAAGTTGCTCCCCACGATGGACCCGGCTTCCTGGTTCGACAAGTACTTTCAAGACCGAACCTGGCATCGAGGCCCCGACTTGTTTCGGATTCGAGCGTTCCACTTTCGGTCGGCTCGTCGTCGCCGACTTCACGTTGACGTCTTTAATCTCGATTTCACGTGGTACGCCGTTCATCTCATACGAGACGAGGCGGATCCCGTCTTCGTTCGCAGCACTCACTTGAACGAGCTTGATGATGAGCGTCTTCCCTGTCTCGATTTCGACTTGAATCGTCTCACCGACGTTCAATCCATAGAAGAACGTCAACGTGTCGAGCACCGATACGTCACCGTATGTGTTCGTATGCGTGATATAATCCTCGTACACTTTTGGATATAGGGCGTTCGCGAGCAGTTCAAAGTCCGTCACCGGACGTTCGAACTTTTCAAACAGTTCTGTCTGAGCAGCTTTGAAGTCGTACGGCTTGATCAGTTTACCTGGACGGACCTCGAGTGGCGCCTCACCTTTGAGAATCGCTTGTTGGACGTCTTTCGGGAACCCTCCCGGAGGCGACCCGAGCTCACCGCGCATCATCTCGACGACCGAGTCTGGGAAATCGAGTTGATTTCCTCGTTCGATGACGTCCTGTTCGCTCAAGTTATGTTGGACCATGAAGAGTGCCATGTCCCCTACGACTTTAGACGACGGGGTCACTTTGACGATATCCCCGAACAACATGTTGACGCGGGCGTACATCGACTTGACTTCACTCCAGCGGTCACCGAGACCGACCGCTTTCGCTTGTTGCTGCAAGTTCGAATACTGTCCGCCCGGCATCTCATGCTCATACACCGATGGATTCGATGCACGCATGTCACTTTCGAACGGTTCATAGTTATGACGCACGTCTTGCCAGTAGTCACTGATGACTTCGTAGTGCTTCGCATCGATTTTCGGCTGGCGTTCGTGATGGTCGAGTGCGTAAATCAAACTTCCACCTGAAGGCTGCGACGTCATACCCGACATCGAGCTCGCTGCGACGTCGACGATATCGACGCCCGCATCAGTCGCCCGTGCGTAAGTGAAGATCCCATTCCCCGAAGCGTCGTGCGTGTGCAAATGAATCGGCAAGTCGACGGCGTCTTTCAGTGCCGACACGAGCGCATACGCCGATTCAGGTTTTAAGAGGCCAGCCATATCTTTGATCGCAAGAATATGAGCTCCGCTCGCTTCGAGCTGCTTGGCGAGATCGACGTAGTACGGCAAGTGATACTTCGGACGGTTTCCGTCATACAAGTCACCGGTGTAACAGATTGCCGCTTCTGCGACTTTCCCTGTCGGCAGCGTCGCGTCGATCGCGAGTTTAATCGATTCAATGTTGTTCAAGCTGTCGAAGATTCGGAAGATGTCGACACCGGCATAAGCCGCCTCGTGGACGAACTTCTCGATGACGTTGTCGGCATAGTTTTTATACCCGACGGCGTTGGCACCGCGAAGGAGCATTTGAATCAAGACGTTCGGCATTTTCTCACGAAGGCGCATGAGACGTACCCACGGGTCTTCCGAGAGGAAGCGGTAGGCGACGTCAAACGTTGCCCCGCCCCACGCCTCGACCGAGAACAGTTCTGGCATGAGTTTACTCGTCGGCTCGGCGATATTCAAGATGTCTTGCGTCCGCATCCGTGTCGCGAGGAGCGACTGGTGGGCGTCTCGCATCGTCGTATCCGTCAAGAGCAGCTCTGGTTGACGTTTGATCCAGTCAGCCAAACCATCTGGACCGAGTTCTGTCAGGATTTGTTTCGTCCCCGGCTTCGCTTCGGCCGGAAGGTTTTGTGGAATCCGGACCGAGCGGCTGATCGGCTTATCTTTCAAGCCGACGCCCGGGAATCCGTTGACGGTGACGTCCCCGATATAGTTGAGGAGTTTCGTCCCCCGGTCTTTCCGTTTCGGGAAGACGAACAGTTCGGGTGTATCATCGATGAACGATGTACTATAGTCCCCGCTAATAAAGTTTTGGTGCTTCATGACGTTGATCAAAAACGGAATGTTCGTCTTGATGCCGCGAATCCGGAACTCGTTCAAGTTACGGACCATCTTCGCTGCCGCTTGTTCGAACGTCATCCCATGCGTCGACAGCTTGACGAGGAGCGAGTCGTAGTACGGCGAGATTTCAGACCCGACGTAGGCGTTCCCGCCGTCGAGACGAACCCCAAAACCGCCTGGCGAACGATACGCCATGATTTTCCCTGTGTCCGGCATGAAGTTGTTAGCCGGGTCTTCCGACGTGACACGGGATTGGATCGCATAGCCGAGCAGTTTGATATCTTCTTGCTTCGGCATGTGAATCACGTCACCGTGAAGCGACTCGCCTTGGGCGATCATGAGCTGTGTTTGGACGATATCGAACCCGGTAACCATCTCCGTGATCGTATGTTCGACTTGGATCCGTGGGTTGACCTCGATGAAGTAGAACGACTCATCCTCAGTGACGAGGAACTCGACCGTCCCGGCGTTCACATAGCCGACGTGACGCATCACTTGAACCGCCGCGTCACAGATTGCTTGACGAGACGCCTCCGACAACGTCACACACGGTGCGACTTCGACGACTTTCTGGTGACGACGTTGAACCGAGCAGTCACGCTCAAACAAATGGATGATGTTCCCGTGATCATCCCCGAGAATTTGCACCTCGATATGCTTCGGACGTTCAACTAGTTTTTCTATGTACACTTCGTCAGAGCCGAACGCTTGCTTCGCCTCTGACTTGGCACGTTCAATCAAATCTTTCATCTCGGCCTCGGTCCGGATGACGCGCATACCGCGTCCGCCGCCGCCCATTGAGGCTTTGACCATGAGCGGGAAACCATGCACGTTCGCAAAGTCGAGCGCGTCTTCGTACGAAGTCAATGGACCGTTCGAGCCTGGAATGACCGGTAGCCCGGCTGCAATCGCGTTTTGACGAGCCCGAACTTTATCTCCGAACGCGTGCAAGTGAGATTCGTCCGGTCCGACGAAGATGATGCCTTCTTCGCGGCAACGACGAGCTAGTTCAATGTTTTCCGATAAGAAACCGTAACCCGGGTGAATCGCGTCACTCCCCGATTGCTTCGCGATTCGAATGACGTCTTCAATGTCGAGATAGGCGTCGATCGGTTTCTTGTTGAGACCGATCAAATACGCTTCATCGGCTTTAAAACGATGTAACGATCCACTATCTTCTTGCGAATAGATGGCGACAGTACGCATTCCTAATTCTGAGGCTGCCCTAAATACACGAATGGCAATCTCTCCACGGTTGGCT
The DNA here is from genome assembly GCF_004337175.1 of Exiguobacterium sp. SH1S21. Taxonomy (NCBI): domain Bacteria; kingdom Bacillati; phylum Bacillota; class Bacilli; order Caryophanales; genus Exiguobacterium; species Exiguobacterium sp. SH1S21. The sequence continues at coordinate 248,719 of NZ_SJUY01000003.1, forward strand.
ACAAGCAATTTGCTAATTGATTTCAACCTAAATCCCCCCATTTTGGAAATCGTTTACATATACATCTTTACCTTACTACATGTAGTGATGCATTTTGAACGTTTTCTTCTGATTTTTCGCGAATTTCCGCGCGGCGTGTCGCCTCTCGGTGACGGTTACGCATCGAGATACTGCTGAGCACACCGAGAATTCCCATCGTCATGATCAGCGACGTGCCGCCGTAACTGACGAGTGGAAGCGTCACACCCGTACCCGGGAACCAGCCCGACATCGCCCCGATATTGATTCCAGTTTGGACCATGATTTGCGCGGCAATCCCGAACGAGACGAACATCGCAAAATGGTTGTCGGTATGGTTGGCGATATTTACTGCCCGGAACGCGATGAAAAAGAGCAACACCAAGACGACGAGGACGCCGATAAAGCCAAGTTCTTCGGCGATGATCGACATGATATAATCCGTCTCCGGCTCCGGCAAATAGCCATACTTTTGATAACTATTCCCAAGTCCGACGCCGGTCAATCCCCCATGCACGATCGAGATGATCGACATGAGAAGTTGGTGCCCGTAGCCTTCTGGGTCCATGAATGGATTGAAGACGACGTTAATCCGACTAACTTGGTTATCTGTGAAAACAAACGTATACATAGCATAAACAAAACCAATTCCAGCAATAATCACCGGGATGATGATGCGAAGCGGGGCCCCGGCAGCTAACCACATCATGAACATAATTACCCCTAAGACGAACAATCCGCCATGGTCAGGCTGTCCATTTATGACGAAGGCATACGGGAAAAAGTAGAACAAACCCGGGATGATGAAGAAAGCCCCGATTTGGGCGCGTAGCTTTTTCCGTTCGATCGCCGCACGGCCGATTCGGCCCGGCCATCCTGTCAGTTCACGATTCCATAATTGATGGTAGTAGTTAGCGAGCAATAAAATTAACACAAACTTGGCGATTTCGATTGGCTGGATCGTAAGACCGCCGATGATGAGCCAAGCCCGGGCACCGTTCAGCGGAGGCATCGCCCAAGTGACAAACAGTAGAATGACCGAGAGCGCATAGAGGCTTCGCAACACGTTCTTTTTGCGGAAGTTTTCATACCGGAACATCGTCGCGATCAAATAGACGACAATCCCAAACCCTGCATAGAACAGTTGCCGATAAAACAAGCTACTGTTCGCGTAATCCCCACGATTCCAAACACTGGCGCTGTAAATCATGATTGAGCTGATCCCAACGAGCAAAAGCACCGCAATGAACAGTGAGAAATCAAAGTACCGAAACCGAGTTTTCATGTTTTCACTTCCTTATGTACAGCAATCCGCAACCCGTTATAAAAAAATACTCAAACAGCGCCGCCTGCACAGTTTGAGTATAAGGTTCATAATTCTGAAGCTTCCGCGAGCGCGGATAACTTTTGTTCCAATGAATCGATCAGTTGCTTGCCTTCGACATCTGAAATAAGTCCAAGCCGGACCGCAAAATCGATTTGGCGCGACAGACCGAACATATGTGTATCAAGTACCTCTTCATAAAGCGGGCACTTCGGCATTTTCAAGTTTTCTAATTGTACCTCAATCAAGCAACGGATTTTTTCAGCATCTGCTTCAAGCAAGTGAAGCGCCTGTTCCCGTTGGACTGCAGCCAAATTTGTCGCCACTACGACCCCTCCTCCGTACAATGACAGACTGTTTGTCATAACTCAACTGTACATTATATTTCATCATAATTCAATGAACAGTCTAGATTCAAAGCGTGTTTCTCGCAGTTTTCCTTTTTGCACGGAAGAGCTGTATAATATACATTGTATCGCTAGTTAAGGGGGAGTATCAATGATTTTTCCGTTAGATGGAGCGGTCCGTCACGCGCTGACGATTGACCCGACCGTATGGATTTTTGACGAGCGTAAACGTAAAGTCGACGAACTCGACCAAGCCGTCGAGAATGACTCAGACGCCTACTATGCCAAAATGGGGAAGGCATGGGACGACGGATTGACACTAGGGACGCGCGTCGACCACAATAAACCGATGTCACGGGCCGATAAAGACGCTGCGCTTCGTGACTCGTTCGCGATGCCGTTCGCACCATTTCTCCAAAACGCCGAGCCGCTCAATACGGCGACGCACGTCAGCTTTTATGGAGAGACGGTATTGACGATCCCACTCGCCGAAGTCGGTTCGATTTATCTTCAGTTTTCACAAGATGGAAAAGTGTTGGCTGACGGACCAGTCTATGCACTCTACAACAACCAAATCATTCGTCAAGTCGACCATATCGTCGTCCGAACGGATGGCTGATGGGAAGGCGCTCGCCGTCTCAGGCTGTTGACGAACGCGGTCGCTATCAGCGATCTCGTTCGTCTTTTTTTTGGACTTTTTACTTCACAAAGTGTAACATGTGTGATATCGAAATATACTCTATGCAGAAAGGTCGTGACGCTTACGATACCTTTATGGAAAAAGAACTTGATCATCGTTTGGATCGGCAGCTTCTTGACGGCCGCCTCGATGAGCCTCGTCTTGCCGTTCCTGCCCTTATTTATCGAAGAGCTCGGCGTGACCAACCCTGACCACGTCGTCACCTGGTCCGCCGTCGCTTTCGGCGCCACTTTCCTCGTGGCCGCCATTGTCTCCCCGCTTTGGGGCCGACTCGCTGACCAGAAAGGGCGCAAGCTCATGTTGATTCGGGCGAGCCTCGGAATGGCCGTCGTCATGTTCTTGATCGGCTTCGTGCAAGACGTTTATCAACTCGTCGGTTTACGACTCATCATGGGTGCTGTCTCCGGATTCATCTCGGCCGGCATCACTCTCGTCATCTCACAGACACCAAAAGAGAAAAGCGGCTGGGCGCTCGGCACGTTGTCGACCGGTGGTATCACCGGCGGACTCCTCGGTCCATTGATCGGTGGACTGCTCGCAGATTGGATTGGGCTTCGACCCGTTTTTCTCTTTACCGGTAGCGCACTCTTCGTCACGTTTTTAATCACACTCCTGTTCGTGAAAGAAGATTTCGTCCCGGTGGCGCGCGAGCGACTTGATTCGACAAAGTCGATCATCGCCTCGCTCCGTCATCCCCAACTCATCTTCAGCTTGTTTTTAACGACGTTTTTAATTCAGTTTTCAACGCAGTCAATCGGGCCACTGTTGACACTGTACGTCCGCGAACTGAACCCGTACACAACTTCCCTCGCATTCATCGCGGGAATCGTCGCTTCAGCGCCGGGGGTGGCCGCCCTACTGTCCGCACAACATCTCGGACGGCTGTCAGACCGCCACGGGCCGGAACGGATTTTGTTTTGGGCGCTCATCATTTATACCGCATTCTTGATTCCTCAGGCGTTCGTGACGTCGACGACACAGCTCGTCATGTTGCGTTTCGGCCTTGGTTTCGCGACCGCGGCACTCATGCCGTCGGTACAGTCACTGCTAAGGAAACATACACCGAGTCACGCGACCGGACGCATTTTTTCTTACAATCAGTCGGCCCAGTTCATGGGCAACCTGCTCGGACCGTTGTTCGGATCCCAAATCGTCGCCCACTTCGGATTCTCTGCGCTCTTCATCGTGACCGGTTTGATCATGTTGACGAACGCGTTTCTTGAGAAAGCGAACGTGCAAGTTTTGCTCCACCCAAACACAAAATAGACGTCGAACTCATGCTCGGCGTCTCAGGCTGTTAACGAACCAGGTCGCTAATAGCGATCTGGTTCGTCTTTTTTATGTCCGAAGACCTCGAAGTGAACTGCCCGACATAAATCGGGCTTTTTCTTTCGACTGTCGGGGCCTCAGAAAAAGACAAATGGTCGCCAGATGGCGACCGTTTGCGTTGCTCGTCCGATGGCGCCCCGACTCTTGCAGGACAGCAATCCGACGGAGACCCAGCAGCGACGCAAGTCGCGATGCGGCTCCGGGATTGCCTGCAGTAAGCGTGGGCGCCGGAAGACGAGCAATATTGTTCATGTTGGTCAACAAGCTGAGACGTCGAGCTTACGCTCGGCGTCTATTTCTATAGCAAATCGGCCGCCAACCGGGCGAGCGACGAGCGTTCGCCTTTGATAAGTTGGACGTGACCGAATACGTTTTGCCCTTTGAACCGCTCGACGGCGTACGAGAGCCCGTTCGAATATTCATCTAAATACGGATGATCGATCTGATACGGATCGCCGACGAGAACAATCTTCGAATTCTCCCCGACCCGGGTCAAAATCGTCTTGATCTCGTGCTTCGTCAAGTTCTGCGCTTCATCGATGATGATGAACTGGTCCGGCATACTTCGCCCCCGAATATATGTGAGCGCCTCGAGCTGAATCGACTTGATGCCGGCGAGGATATTTCCGAGCTCGTCTTTCGAGTTGGCATTAAACAAGAATTCAAGATTGTCATAGATCGGCTGCATCCACGGACGAAGCTTGTCTTCCATCTCACCCGGCAAGTATCCAATGTCGTTGCCCATCGGCACGACCGGACGCGCCACGACGAGCTTGTTGAAGCGACGTTCGTCCTCGACGAGGGCAAGTCCCGCCGCGAGAGCGAGGAGCGTTTTCCCGGTCCCGGCCTTCCCGAGGAGCGTCACGAACGGAATATCGTCGCGAAGCAGCAAATCGAGCGCCATTCGTTGTTGGACGTTCCGCGGATGAATGCCCCAGACGTGCTCGGCGTCGAGCGATAACGGTCGAACGATCGGTTGTAAGGGGTCGACGACCGCGAGTGCGCTCGCTTTCGAAACGTTACTCTTTAAGATGACAAATGAGTTCGGGTACAGTTGGTTTTTTGAAAAAGCCGACGTCGGTAGCTGGCGAACTTGATAGAATTCATCAATTATCGCCTGATCGACCTCAATCTCGCGATAGCCGGCGTACAGATTCGTCGTGTCGACAATATGGTCTGTCAAATAATCTTCGGCTTCGATGCCGATCGCATCCGCTTTGACACGGACCAGTATATCTTTTGAGACGACCACGACTTTCCGGTTATGATCATGCTCATACTGTTTCATCAAACCAAGTGCGACCGTTAAAATCCGGTTGTCATTCGTCATGACGTCGAACGGGAAGTCGACTGTATGTTCATGACCGATCTCAACGAAGAGATGGCCGCCATTCTCGAGCGGCACCCCATCATGAAGTTTGCCGGTCGATCTGAGCTGGTCAAGCACACGCGCCGTTTCTCGGGCGTTACGGCCAAGCTCGTCCATGTTTCGTTTTTTTCCATCGAGTTCTTCTAGGACGATGGCCGGGATGACGACGTCATGCTCATCGAATTGAAAGAGTGAGAGTGGGTCGTGTAGAAGTACGTTCGTATCGAGCACATACGTTTTTTTCATAAGCTTTGCCGCCCCTCGAAAATTGTTGGTGATCAAGAGTTCAAGCTTTCCTTCACTTCTCGGTCCAATTTTTCCGCTGCTTCGATATCGTACGTCTTGACGATGTCCGGTTGCCCGAACGTCGCCCCGTAAAAGGAGATGTTGCGGACTTCTTCGACCGAACCTTTAAAAAAGCGAAGGTGCAGTCCCGGTTTCACAGCCGGTTCAAATTCATGGACGTGCGAGAGCGTCACATTGTATGCGAGACCGTCCTCTAAAAAGATGAGCCCCGCCGTCTTTTCGCTTGTCAACAGCGTGATGAGATGCGAGTTTTTTGTCAGGGCAAATCGGACTGTCTGTTGATCGGTCGCCTGCACCCAACTGATGGCGTGGGTGATCGGCCAGCGCTTCGCTTCATCGAACGCGACGAGAAACGTCAACGGCATCTCGTTTAACGTTTCTTGTTGCGCCCGGGAAAGTTCGAACGTTGCTTTACTCGCCATGCACTCCCCTCCTTCTTAAACGGGTATATGAAATGGATTCGCCCTTAATGACTTCTTTCCCTGCTTTTCTATCTGGAAATCATGCTATAATCAACGGAGAGGAAGGTGAGACCATGCGCGTAAAGTGCTCTCTTTGTGATAAAGTCGATACGATTGATTCGTGGTCGTTCGAAGCGAAACGACTTCGCAATAAACCTGCTAAAACGTATATGTGCCAAGAATGTCATGCACGCATTACGGAACGAACGGCTGAGCGTGCGGCAACAGGCCAATTCCACCTATATCCATCGTTTCGCCAAAAGCGAAGATGGTAACAAAAATGGACGTCCCGTCAACGGGGCGTCCATTTTTTAGGTTGGTTCATTGACTTGGTCTTGACGGCGGTTCCACCAGAGGCGGCCCCGATAAATGGCTAGGACGACCGCCATGACGAGCAATACTTCCGGGATTGGCCACGTAAAGAAGACGAGCGCCATCGTCCCCGCTCCGAGCGCGAGAATGATGTAGACGATGAGCGCCTTCCACCACGCGAGTTGTTTGGCAAAACCTAATTTAAAGACGAGCAACGTCAATAAGATGACCGTGATGATCAAGGCGTTAAAGCCGACCGAAAAGTCGTTCGCGTCACTGCCGACACCTAATAGCGAGGCGATCCACGGAACGTCGATTTGGGTAATGTCCATCGTTTGAGAAGCTTTCAAGGCAAATAATCCCCCTTTGTTTCCTACACGTCTATTCTACACGAATCAAAATAAAAGGGAACGCCTCGGCGCTCCCTTTTCTACTTATTCTTTACCAAGTTTACGACGCTTGTCAGCTTTTTCACGTTCGTTCTTGTTCAAGACCTTTTTACGGAGTCGAATCGAGAGCGGTGTGATTTCGCAGTACTCGTCATCGTTCAAGAACGTAAGCGACTCTTCAAGCGAGAAGACGCGCGGACGTTTCAAGACTTGTGTCGAGTCTTTCGATGATGCACGCATGTTCGTCAACTGTTTCCCTTTGACGGCGTTGATCGCGAGATCGACGTCACGGTTACATTCACCGATGATCATACCTTCGTATACATCTGTACCTGGTTCGATGAAGATCGTCCCACGGTCTTCGAGTGCACCGATTGAGTAAGCAGTTGACTTACCAGCTTCGATACAAACCATGACACCGCTACGGCGACCGCCGATATCAGCAGGAATGAACGGACGATACTCTTCGAACGTATGGTTCAAGATTCCGTATCCGCGTGTCGCCGACAAGAACTCGTTACGATATCCGATGAGACCACGTGAAGGAACGATAAATTCCATACGAGTTTGACCGTTATCGTTCGTGTTCATGTTCGCGAGCTCACCTTTACGGAGACCGATCGATTCCATGACTGAACCTGTGTACTCTTCCGGTACGTCGATGATGACGCGCTCGAAAGGCTCAATTTTCGTACCGTCTTCAGCTGTACGGATGATAACTTGTGGTTTCGAAACTTGGATCTCGTACCCTTCGCGACGCATGTTCTCGATCAAGATACCGAGGTGAAGTTCACCGCGTCCTGATACGACCCATTGGTCAGGCGAGTCTGTGTTTTCGACACGGAGCGAAACGTCCGTCTCAAGTTGTTTCATCAAACGCTCTTCGATTTTACGTGCTGTCACGAAATCGCCTTCGCGTCCTGCAAATGGAGAGTTGTTCGTCATGAAACGCATTTGAAGCGTTGGCTCATCGATGCGAAGAAGCGTAAGCGGCTCTTCTTTACCGACCGGTGTGACCGTTTCACCGACGTTGATGTCTTCCATCCCGGCGATGGCGATCAAGTCACCAGCTTTAGCTTCTTCGATTTCAACACGTTTGAGTCCGAAGTAACCGAATAGCTTCGTGACGCGAAGTTGTTTGATCGATCCATCCGTTTTACAAAGTGAGACTTGGTCTCCGACTTTGATTTTCCCACGGAAGACACGACCGACTCCGATACGACCGAGGTAGTTATCATAGTCGAGCATCGTGACTTGGAACTGAAGCGGCTCATCCGAGTTGTCGATTGGTGCCGGTGTGTTCTCAAGAATCGTATCGAGTACGTGCGTGATTGTATCTTCTTGCTTCTCAGGATCAGGATCGAACGAACTTGAACCGCTGACTGCAGACGTATAGACGACAGGGAATTCAAGTTGATCTTCATCTGCTCCGAGATCGATCAATAAGTCTACGACTTCATCGACGACGTCGAGCGGACGGACCATCGCTTTGTCGATTTTGTTGACGACAACGATCGGGCGAAGTCCTTGGTCAAGTGCTTTCTTCAATACGAAGCGTGTTTGTGGCATACAGCCTTCACGTGCATCGACAACAAGAATAACGCCATCAACCATACGCATGATCCGCTCAACTTCACCACCGAAGTCGGCGTGTCCTGGTGTATCTACGATGTTGATGCGAGTATCTTTATAATCGATTGCCGTGTTTTTAGCGAGGATTGTGATCCCGCGCTCACGTTCGATATCGTTCGAGTCCATGGCGCGCTCTGCTACCATTTCGTTTGTCCGGAAAGTACCAGACTGTTTCAATAGTTCATCGACTAACGTTGTTTTACCATGGTCAACGTGGGCGATGATGGCTACGTTACGGAGGTTAGTTCTTAAATTCATGTAGTTATTCCTCTCTTATTTGAAAAGTTTCAACTTTGTATTCAACTTAAAGAGTATAGCACAGGTGCTACCACCTTTGTCACGTTATATAGTCTGTTACCGTTTCCAATTGCGCTGATTTTGCTTACAATGAGATAGAGCCAAGAAAAAAAGGGGGAATTTCGATGCAACTCATGTTCGTCTTGATCGCAATCGCCGTCGTCGCCGGTTTTGTCGGTATCGGCATCGGCGTCGCCGAAGCGAGTACCGCCATCATCGTTGGCAGTCTCGCGTTGAGCGCGGTCGCTACATTCTTCGGCATCAACTTGCGCCGCCGTGTCCTAGCAGACCGACGTCCATAACGAACAGGCCCGAGGCGAGCGCCTTGGGCCTTGTTTTATAATTCTCGCGTCAAGCAGATGCGGTCTCGCAGCACGAGTCCGTCTTCTTCGATCGCCTCGTAGCCATGGTTCGGAAAATAATCGCGTTCGACCGAAGCAAAACGAAATCCGGCTTGTTGATAGAAGCGCAACTGGACGATGCTTGAGTTGCCCGTGCAGACGAGCAGTTCGCTCGCACTTCCGCTAGCCGCCCGACGGATGGCGTCTTGGAGCATCCGTTGCCCGATCGTCTGGTTTTGACGGTCCGGTTTGACAGCGATGTTGACGAGTTCGACCGATTCCGCACTGCGACGGACAAGCATATACGCCCCGACGAGTTCACCGCCGAGTAAAGCCTCAAATGTCGTGCCCTGTGCGTATTGCTCTTGCACCATCGCCTCGTTCGGATTCGCCAAGACGAGCAAATCACGCACACGGTCGTACGTTTTGTTCGGTTCGATCGCAAGGTCTGGTCTCACTTCAGGCGTCACGTTTTTAGCGATGACGTAATGTTTGATGACGTCCTTGACGAACGTCTCGCTCCCGCCGAGGACCGATGTCTTCCCTTTATAGCTGACGGGTTCACCGTATAAGGAGACGACGCGGCCCCCGACTTCTTCGACGAGTAGTTTTCCGGCCGCGTAATCCCACGGCATATTGCGCATCGTGATATATCCGTCGACCCGTCCGGCCGCAACCCAAGCCAGTTCGAGTGAGGCGGCCCCGTGCGCTCGTGTCCCGACAGAGTCGCGGACGATCGGTGCCAACACTTCTGGTGCAATCTGTTGGTTCGGAGTCACCCACGTCGCATTCATACTCAAAAATGCGTCACGGACGTGATGTTCATGAAGCGGCGGCAACTTCCGTCCGTTGAGCGTCGCCCCATAACCACGTCGTGCCACGAACAGCTCGTCAGCCATCACATCATAGACGAATCCATACTCGACGACCTCATCGACCATAATCGCGATCGAGATGGCGAACATCCGCTTTTGATGAATAAAATTGAGCGTCCCGTCAATCGGATCGACAAACCAAACCGTCCCTGTCAAATTGTCAGGCTGTGTCGAGATGCCTTCTTCTCCGACGATCTGATGCTCCGGATATGCCGCTCGGATGCGGTCGACGATCAGTTGTTCGACCGCTCGATCGATTTCAGTGACCAAGTCCCCTTTGCCCGTCTTCCGCTCGATCCGATAACTTTCATCAATTTGAAGGCGGATATATTCCCCTGCTTGTTTGATTAGATCAATCGCAAACCATTCCAACATATTTATCACCTCTCTATGTATTATAGCAAACAAAAACCAGTATTCGCGTGGAATACTGGTTGAATGAGCGGTTGTGGGTCAGGCTTCGAGACGCAAAAGTTCTTGGCGATACTTCTCTAACCGATGCTTGCTAGCCTGGACAGTGGCATCGTCTTGTGACGCCATTGCATCGAAGAGTGTTGCCAATTCATAATCAATCTCTAGGCGCAGCACCGGAATCCGTTTTTCTGCGTCTTTTCTTTTGAATGCCTCAATCACTTGTTTCATGAGATGCCACACTCCTTTTTTTGGGCTACAAGTTACGGTTTAGTAAGTTGAATTGAGTATATCAGATGAGATTCAAAAAAGAAAGAAAATTGTCTGACTATTTTGAATTTTTTATCTTAGTGGATATATTCCCACTTCAACCGGTCCTAAACCTTAAATAACTGTTAGTGATATGTACCCTATTTCCTAAGGTATTAACTAAAAAAAGCAGCAACCGACAGATTCGTCGGTTCCTGCAATTCATTTGTTACAACCTGATAATCTTAGTATTTGATTTCAAGGCCGCTTGGACCGTACGATAGGTAGAGTATCCGGTCTGCTCATCGTGGACAGCGCTCAGTTGCTTCTCTTCTGATTTTGATGTCACGATTTGTTTGAACGACCGATACGTTGCTAAAAATTCTTCCCGATCGACGCCGCCTTCGTTGGCGAGTGCGACTTGATTATAGAACTCGACGACTTCGATCAGTTCTTCCGTCGTCCAGTCCGGATTGATTGGATAGTTGATTTGCATATTCTTCACCTCGACAACCATTGTATCAACAAAAAAAACTATTGCAAGTTGACTTGGAAATCTCTATAGTTTTTTTGTTGCATTGTTTTTCTGCATAGCAGACCAATCATTCACCGGGTAAAGAAACTTAGTATACGTAAACGACCGATCCCATACAAACGCTGATTTCAAGGAGGGCTTACTATTGAAAATTAAAGGGTCTACACAGCTCGACACGCCGCTATTTGAGACGTTGCTCAAACACGTCAATACAAATCCGATTGCGTTCCATATTCCTGGTCATAAAGGCGGAAAAGGAATGGATCCCGAATTTCGTGACTTCATCGGCGAAAATGCTTTAAAAATCGATTTGATCAACATCGCTCCACTTGATGACTTGCATCATCCGAAAGCTTCGATTGCTGAAGCCGAGCGTCTCGCTGCTGAAGCGTTCCGTGCTGACGAGACATTTTTCTCGGTCCAAGGCACATCGAGCGCCATCATGGCGATGATCATGGGCGTCGTCGGGCCGAACGAAAAAATTATCGTCCCGCGTAACGTGCATAAATCCGTCATGTCAGCGCTCGTCTTGACCGGAGCCCATCCTGTATTCATTCATCCTGAATATGATGAGATGTACGGGATCGCCCACGGTATCACGGCAAGCGCTGTCGAGCGCGCGCTCGAGCTGCATCCTGACACGAAAGCCGTCCTCGTCATCAACCCGACGTACTTCGGTGTCGCTGGTGACCTCGAACGCATCGTCGCCGTTGCTCACGCTCAGGACGTCCCTGTACTCGTTGACGAAGCGCACGGTGTCCACTTGCCATTCCACGACGAGCTCCCACTATCGGCGATGCAAGCGGGCGCAGACGTCGCTGCGACGAGCGTGCATAAGCTCGGTGGCTCGATGACAGGTAGCTCGATTTTGAACGTACGCCGCGGTCTTGTCTCGCCAGAGCGGATCCACGCGATGCTCTCGATGATTACAACGACGTCGACGTCCTACCTGCTTCTCGCCTCGCTCGACGCAGCCCGGCGCCAATTGGCGACAAAAGGTGAGGCCATGAACGAACGCGCCCTCACGCTCGCACGAATGGCACGCGTCGCCATTAACAACATGCCGCATTTATCGGTCTACGGTCACTCTGAGCTCCATTCTGAGTCGACGTACGCCTTAGATGAGACGAAAGTACTCGTATCGGTTCGTGAGCTCGGGATTACCGGATTTGAAATCGAGAAATACTTGCGCGAACATCACCGCATCGAAGTCGAGATGTCCGACTTGTTGAACGTCCTCTTCATCGTGACGAGCGCCGACGATGAGTCGACGATTCAAGCACTTGTCGATGCGATGCGCGACGTCGTTTCCGTCTATGACAAGTCTGGCAATGCCTCATTGTCGATCATGCTCCCGGAGATCCCACCACTCGCACTCAGCCCACGCGACGCTTTCTACGAGGAGACGGAGACGATTCCGCTCGAAAACGCTGTCGGGCGGATTTCGGCTGAGTTCATCATGGTGTATCCACCAGGGATTCCCATCATCATCCCTGGAGAACTGATCACGGCATCGACACTCGAGTACATCACGGCCAATATCGAAGCCGGTTTACCGGTTCAAGGTCTTGAAGACGAGTCGCTTCAAATGATAAAAGTCATCCAACAAACGAAAGCAATCCGCTAAACGAAAGCGAGCCGGTCAAATTGACCGGCTCGCTTTGTGTCATCAGAAGAAAAGATGCTTATGATGATCGAATTGCTTCCCCTACTCTCCATTATAAGAAAACGCTTACATTTTTTCAAGAGGTGATTCAGAAGTTTTTCCGTCTTTCGTCCCCTCCTCGAGACAAAGACGCAAAAATTCAGCAACATGGTCGGTGTCATACAGATTGATTCCAAGCATCGGATAAAGCTGTCTCGGTTCCTCGAGCGCATGCATATCGAGAAGGGCTGACTGTCCGGTCTGCATGCAGACGACGAGTACTTTCCCCATGAACTGGTGCGTATAGACAAATCCGAAATCATAACGAGACGTCTCGGTTTCGATGCCGGTAAATCGAACGCGGCTCGTCTCGGAAACGGTATATAATAGCTCCTCATCAAACGCCATGATCATTCCCTCCTTTCTGACTTCATATACTATTTTCCTTTATACTGAACTTGTGAAACCTAGGGAGGATGACTCATGAACATTCGAAAAGCAAGCGCGCGCGACGAAGCCGCACTATTGACGCTCATGCAAGCGCTCTGGCCCGACGCCCCGTTGATCGAATTGACGGCCGAGCTTCGTCTCGGGTTGCGTTCCGGCAAGATGCATTATTTTTTGGCGACCGACAACACGGCAGTCGGGTTTTGCCAGCTCAGTTTCAGACATGACTATGTTCCCGGCGCCGCCTCTTCTCCGACTGCGTTCTTAGAAGGGATATACGTTGACGAATCTGTACGCGGGCAGGATGTGGCGACCCGGCTCGTCGAAGCTGCCGCATCATATGCTCGGTCGAAAGGCTGTGACGAACTCGCTTCAGATACGGAACTTGACAATGAGGGGGGCCAACGTTTTCATGCTCGAATCGGTTTCGATGAAGTCGAACGGACCGTCCACTACATCAAAAAACTCTCCCGCGAGTAGCGAGAGAGTTTGTGTATTACTTAACGACGTGGATTGGCATACCCATTGCGATTTCTGCCGCTTCCATTGCCATCTCACCGAGTGATGGGTGAGCGTGGATTGTGAGCGCGATATCTTCAGCTGTCATGCCTGCTTCGATGGCGAGACCAAGCTCGGCAATCATATCAGAAGCGCCTGTACCCGCGATTTGAGCACCGATCAAAAGACCGTCCTCTTTACGCGTGATGAGCTTCATGAAGCCGTCTGGCTCGTCGAGGGCGAGGGCACGACCGTTCGCTGCGAATGGGAATTTCGATACTGTGAAATCGAGTCCTTCTTCTTTAGCGAGCGGTTCTGTGTAACCGACTGTCGCAAGTTCAGGGTCAGTGAAGACGACCGCTGGGATTGCTGAGTAGTCGAGGTAAGCCGGCTTACCTGCAGCTGCCTCCGCTGCAACTTTTGCTTCGTAAGAAGCTTTGTGTGCGAGCGGTGGTCCTGGTACGATGTCGCCGATTGCATAAATGTTTTCGTTCGACGTCTTGCACTGGTCGTCGATCTCGATGATGCCGCGGTCGCTGATTTTAACTTCAGCATTCTCGAGGCCGATGTCGCCAGTGTTCGGACGGCGTCCGACTGTGACGAGGACGTAGTCCGCTTCAACAGTCTGTTCTTCGCCGTTCACTTCAAACTTCACGATAACGCCATCTTCCGTTTCCTCGACGCCTTTTGCAAGAGCGTTCGTGTGGATCGTGACGTTGCCTTTTTGTTTGAGTTTCTTTTTGACGATTTGCGTCATTTGTGGCTCGAAGCCAGACAAGATGTCGCTTGCGCCTTCAACGACTACGACTTCAGTATCGAAGTTCGCATACGCTGTTCCAAGTTCCATTCCGATGTAGCCGCCACCGATGACGACGAGCTTTTTCGGAACTTCTGGAAGAGCCAATGCGCCAGTTGAAGAAAGAACGCGTTTTGACCATTTGAACGATGGGATCTCGATTGGTGTCGAACCAGTCGCGATGATCGCTTTCTTGAACTTGTAAGGAGTTGAGCTATCTTCTGTGATGACACGAACTGTGTCTTCAGCTGCGAAGAACGCTTCACCTTGAACGATCTCGATCTTGTTGCCTTTCAAAAGACCTTTGACGCCGCCAGTCAATTTGTTGACGACCGACTGTTTCCAGTCTTGGACTTTCGTGAAGTCAACTGACACGTTGTCAGATGTGATTCCCATTGACGAGTGACCTTTAGCGTGCTGGAAGTTATGTCCAGCCGTAATCAACGCTTTAGATGGGATACAACCGACGTTCAAGCAGACACCGCCAAAGTTTCCTTTTTCAACGATTGTAACTTTGAGTCCAAGTTGTGCGCCGCGGATTGCTGCGACGTATCCACCAGGACCGGCTCCGATGACAAGTAAATCAGTTTCTTGTGCGAATTCTCCTACTACCATGTTATTATCCCTCCATCATTAGAAGTGCTGGATCTTGAAGCAAGCGTTTGACCATGTTGAGCGCGTTTTGAGCAGTCGCACCATCAATGAGACGGTGGTCAAAGCTGAATGAAAGTGCGAGCACTGGTGCTGCGACAATCTCGCCGTCTTTGACGACAGCTTTTTCAGCAATGCGGCCAATACCGAGAATTGCAACTTCCGGATGGTTGATGACAGGTGTGAACCATTGTCCACCAGCTGAACCGATGTTCGTGATTGTGATCGATCCGCCTTTCATGTCGTCCCCAGCAAGTTTGCCTTCACGGGCTTTGCCAGCAAGCTCATTGATGTTGTTTGCAAGTGCGTAGACTGATTTACGGTCCGCATCTTTAACGACAGGAACGACGAGGCCGTTATCCGTGTCAGCTGCGATACCGATGTTGTAGTAGTTTTTGTAGACGATTTCTTCGTTTACATCGTCGATTGACGCGTTGATCGTTGGGTAAGCTTTCGCTGCCGCTGTCAATGCTTTAACGACGAATGGCAAGTACGTGAGTTTCACGCCTTGGTCAGCCGCGACTTGTTTGAACTCTTTACGGAGTGCGACAAGTTTCGTGACATCGACTTCGTCCATGAGTGTTACGTGCGGAGCCGTATGTTTCGAGTTGACCATCGCTTTCGAGATCGCTTTACGGATACCACGGATTTTCTCGCGCGTTTCGAGTTCAGGTGTAGCTGACTCGTAAGGCTTGATTTCCGTCTTCGCAGCCGAGGCCGTCGCTACAGATTCTGTTTTCTCTGTTGTAGCTTCCGCTGTCGGTGCTTCACCGTTTGCGAACGCGTCGATGTCTTCTTTAAGAACGCGACCGTTGTCGCCAGTTCCTTTGACTTCGCGGATGTCGACGCCTTTTTCACGAGCGTACTTGCGAATCGAAGGCATGGCGATGACACGCTCAGACTTGTGAAGTTGAACTTCACGTGGACCGTCTTCTTTCACGTCTTCTTGAATCTCTTCTGTCTTCTCTTCAGCTTTTGGCTGTTCAGGAGCTGCCTCTTCTTCACCGGCTGGTGCGTCACCTTCGATATCGAACGTGATGAGGACGTCGCCGACGATGGCAACTGTTCCTTCAGAGACTTTAACTTCCTTGACTGTTCCGTCGACCGGAGCAGGAATCTCAACGACGGCTTTGTCGTTTTGAACTTCGAGGAGGATGTCATCCTCTTTCACTGTATCCCCTGCTTTGACGAACCACTTGACGATCTCACCTTCGTGAATTCCTTCACCGATGTCTGGTAATTTAAATTCAAATACTGCCACTGGTTTTTCCTCCTATCGAATAATCATGTAAACACGACAAGGGAGACAATTCTCCCTCATCGTTAAATGAACACGATCAGAAGTTGATAACTTCTTTAACTTTTGCAACGACATCTTTATGGTCAGGTAACCATGCATCTTCACCTTGTGCGAAAGCGAAGACCGTGTCTGGTGCAGTTACACGAAGCACTGGTGCCTCGAGGTGAAGAATCGCGCGTTCTTGAATTTCAGTTACGACGTTCGCCGCAATCCCTGCTTGACGCTGTGCCTCTTGAACGACGATCGCGCGGCCAGTCTTTTTAACTGACTCGACGATTGTGTCGATATCAAGCGGGCTGATTGTCATGAGGTCGATTACTTCGACGTTGATGTTTTCTTTTTCGAGCTCTTCAGCTGCTTTGAGTGAAGTATGAACCATCGCACCGTATGTGATGATCGAAACGTCAGTACCTTCGCGTTTCACGTCTGCTTTTCCAAGCTCGATCGTGTAGTCGCCTTCTGGTACTTCGCCACGGAACGAACGGTAAAGTTTCATGTGCTCGAGGAATACGACTGGGTCGTTGTCACGGATTGACGCGATCAAAAGACCTTTTGCATCGTATGGTGTTGACGGGATGACGACTTTAAGACCAGGTGTCTGAGCCATCAATCCTTCAAGGCTGTCCGCATGAAGTTCTGGTGTTTTAACGCCGCCACCGAACGGTGAACGGATTGTAACCGGCTGGCTGTAAGCGCCGCCTGAACGGTAACGCATACGTGCCATTTGGGCAGCAACTGAGTCAAACACTTCGAATACGAATCCGAAGAATTGAACTTCCATGATTGGACGGAAGCCTGTGAGTGCAAGACCGATTGCGAGACCACCGATACCAGACTCAGCGAGTGGCGTATCGAAGACGCGGTCTTCGCCTAGCTCGTCTTGGAGACCTTCCGTTGCACGGAAGACCCCACCGTTTTTACCAACGTCTTCTCCGAAAAGAAGTACTTTCTCGTCGCGCTTCATTTCAACGCGCATCGCATCAGTAATCGCTTGGATCATTGTCATTTGAGCCATAACTTACTTCGACTCCTTTGCTGTATATTCTTCAAGTTGCTCTTTCAAGTTTGAAGGGAGTGTTTCGAACATGTTGTTGATGAAGTCCGAAACTTTTTGTTTTGGTTCTTTGTCCGCGAGGCTGATCGCTTCTTTCACGTCTGCTTTCGCTTGTTCGATCACTTCGTTCTCCATGTCTTCGCTCCAAAGCTTTTTGCCTTCGAGGAAAAGACGGAAACGTACGAGTGGATCTTTTTCTTGGTACTCTGAATCGAGTTCTTTCGTACGGTAACGTGTTGGGTCATCCCCAGCGAGCGTATGTGGTCCGTAACGGTATGTGAGTGCTTCGATGAGCGTCGGTGTCCCATCAAGTGCGTCTTTACGCGCTTGTTGTGTTGCGGCGAAGACTGCAAGTACGTCCATACCGTCAACTTGGATTCCGTTGATGCCCGCTGCTACAGCTTTTTGCGCGATCGTTTTAGCTGCCGTCTGTTTCTCAACAGGTGTCGAGATTGCGAAGCGGTTGTTTTGAACGACGAAGATAGCTGGTGATTTGAATGCACCTGCGAAGTTCATACCTTCGTAGAAGTCACCTTGTGACGATCCGCCGTCACCCGTGTAAGTAATGGCGACGTTCGTGTTGCCGTTGCGTTTGAGACCCATGGCCACACCCGCTGTTTGAATGATTTGTGCACCGATAATGATTTGCGGCATTAAGACGTTAACGTCTTCTGGGATGCGGTTTCCTGCCACGTGACCACGTGAGAACAAGAACGCTTGATAAAGCGGAAGTCCGTGGAATACGAGTTGCGGGATATCGCGGTAACCCGGAAGAATCCAGTCTTGCTTGTCGAGCGCGTATTGCGTCCCGATCATCGTTGCTTCTTGCCCTGCCACTGGCGCGTAGAAACCTAGGCGTCCTTGACGGTTAAGCGAGATGGCACGCTGATCCCAAATTCGAGTATAGACCATGCGGCGCATAAGCTCCTGAAGTTGCTCGTCCGTTACATCTGGCATTGCGTCTTGGTTGACGACCTCGCCCTTCTCGTCGAGAATACGGAACGTTTGGAAGTTTTCTTCCACGTTTTGAAGTACCTGAACGTTGTTCATTCGTTTCACCTCATCCTTTCAACTATGAGACAATTGTCTTTTTTTGTGATCAAACACTACCTCAAATCTTAAGTGTATCTGTCCAAAAAAGCAATCTGTATTAACGTGATTCAGGAAAGTATGACTTCTCCTGCCGTTTCCTTGTCAGTATAAAACGGGTTGTTACAATAACGCAAAAAATATGCTCACTCCATAAAAACGCTTACATGAACACATTTTTCGAATGTTTTACGCTCTGTATCATTTTCATTTCACCTTCTGTACCATCTGAGCGATTCGCTCATTAAATATGATATAATTGGACATATCGCAATTGGAAAGGAAGTTTACCCATGTTAACAATGAAAGACGTGATTCGTGAAGGAGATGAGCGGCTCCGTAACCGTTCAAGTGAAGTCTCGCTTCCACCTACGGCAGAAGACCTCGCCCTGCTCGACGAGATGGAAACGTTCCTCGTCAACAGCCAAGACCCTGAGATCAGTGAGAAATATGAGCTTCGCGGCGGTGTCGGGATTGCCGCACCACAACTCGGTGTCAATCGCCGGTTCTTCACCGTCCTGCTAAAAGAAGAAGAAGAGACGTTCAAGCTGTCGATCTTCAATCCGAAAATCACGAGTCACTCGCTCGAACAGACGTATTTGAACGGCGGTGAAGGCTGCTTATCTGTCGATCGCATCGTCAAAGGCAACGTACCGCGTCACCGTCGCATCACCCTCGAAGGATTTGACCGTGACGGCAATCCGATCAAGTTACGTCTTCGCGGGATGCGAGCCATCGTCTGCCAACACGAACTCGACCACTTGGACGGCGTCCTGTTTTATGACCGCATTAATACGACCAATCCGCTAGAAACATACGGTGAACCGATCTGAGGTGACGAGCGTGAAAAAAAAGACACTGTTGTTCCTATTCCCATTCTTGTTTCTTTTAATCGGTGGATGCGTCCGGATCGAATATGACGCCACCGTCCACTACGATCAGTCTGTCACGCTCGAGACGACGTATGCGTTCCGCGATCACCCGGTCATGAAGCTATTAAACTTACGGCTCGACTGGGAAACGTGGAAACAACAAGCGAACGATAACGGCTATGCGACTCGAGACTATTCGAGCGAAGACGATTACGAAGGTATGGTGTTAAAGAAGACGTTCAAAAACGTCGATGAGCTGCAAAACATTAAACAGGAATGGAAGACCGGACCGGCCGGTATCCTCGTTCCCCCCGACGTGAAATTTGATGTTCAAAAGGAAGACGGCATTTGGTTCGATTCATATGTGTTGAAGACGAACTTGGATCTACGTCTCGATCGCGTCGACTTGCCTGGTGTCAACTTGAGCGGTTCCCCGAAAGAACTCGCCGAACGTTACATCCGCCAAGCCGACATCCGTTTCAATTTGACAGTACCGACCGGTGTGTTCGTCGAGGACGGGACCGGCCTTGATCCTCGTTCGATGAAACAAGTCGAGTGGCAAGTGTACGGCGGACGCCAAAACAATATGACGCTTGTCGCGCACGTACCGAACGTCAAAGCGTGGATTATCACCATCGTCGTTGCTGTCATCGCTAGTGTGACTGCTTTCTTTGTTTGGCGGAGATCTCGGAAAAACGTCGGAAACCCCGACCGGACATCGATTCGTTCGCGCGTACTCGGTACGTTGATCATCCTGTTAGCGTTAGCCATCATTATCGTGACCGTTCGTGAAGAGCTGACGAACGATCGAAAAGTCGAAGCCATCCGTCAAGCCGCTCAAACCGATGAGTTCATCCCGACGTTCGCCGTCCACGGCCTACTCGGGACCGACCGGACGTTCCTCCGCTTCTCCCAATATATGGAGCAGCGCGGACTCGCCAAAGACGGCGCGCTTTGTACGGTGACAGCGAAAGGAGCGGTCGACTGCGTCATCAATGATTACAGTTCGAACCGCCCGATCGTCCGGATTGAATATGAGGATGCTGAAGCGTCCTTGAACAACCAGACGAAATGGTTGAACCTCGCCATCGAAGAGTACAAATCGGAACGAAACCGTTCGTTCGACCGCATGTATGTGATCGGTCACAGTATGGGCGGTGTCGCCGCAGCCAACTACATTTTGAACCAAGACGAGTATATCGTCGATAAGCTCGTTACGTTTGATAGCCCGTTCGCCGGGACGCGCCTCGCCAACTTCGGTTTATCCGCTAGCAACTTCGGTGTGAACACGGGCAGTCCGGCCATCCGCGACTTGTCGCCGAGTTCTGATGGGCTCAAGTCGTTCCAGGCCAAGCTTGAGACGTGGCCCCGCTCCGTCCAAGTGTATTCGTTCTCAGGACGAGGCGGCGAGTTCAACTTGATCGAACCGTCGAGCTCGCTCTTGCTCGAGGAATACACGAACAACATCGGTACCAAGACCGTCCCGTACGATCACTTCTCGCTCCATCGGAAGACGGACGTGCTCCGTGAGACGGGCGAGTTCTTATACGAGTATTCAAATGAGTTCAATCCAGTCGAAACGCAATAAAACAAGCCCGCCCTCTGATGAGGGCGGGCTTAGGCTGTTGACGAACCAATTCGCTTTTTTATGTTCGATGACCTCGAGTCACTCTGCTCGGCACAAGATTGAAAAAATGGTATGTATACGGTCTCTCCAGGCCAATAAACTAGTCAACTTCTTCATGTTTTGTGCAGTGACCGCCACCAGATGGGACCGTGTGCGTTGCTCGTCCGATGGCGCCGCGACTCCTGCAGGATAGCAATCATGTTAGTCAACAAGCTGAAGCCCGCCCTCTGATGAGGACGGGCTTATTTTATGTCAGTAGGTCATCGTCCACGTCAACTTCTGTAACCAGTAGAGCAAGTACTTGCCGATCGGCAAGTCGGTCTGAATCTCATCATAAGCGACGGTGTACGTCCCGTCCTCATTGTTCCAAAGCCGTTTGAAATAGCTATCGACTTCACGCATGAACTCGGTCTCGGTCGCAGTCGTCACTTCGACATCCGCCTCGAGGTTATAGTCGTTCATATTCCGGGTCGTATAGTTGCCTGACCCCAAGACGACGACACGCTGCTCGCCTTCGACGTAGAGCATCTTCGGATGATATTGTTCTTTCCCGACTTCGTACCAGCGGACTTCGATCTGTTCAGGGTTGACTTCGACGAGCTCAGCCGTGACCGGCAAGTTCGGGAGACCCGACTTATCCCGACCGAACGCGTTCGTGTTCGGGTCAAGAATGAGCTTGACGAACACGCCGCGCTCGGCGGCGTCATGGATTGCTTGGATGATGTTCCGATCGGCCAAATAGAACATGCCGATCCAAATCGTCTCACCCGCTTCCGCCTCGTCCATCGCTTTCACGACGGCTTCTTGAATTTCCGACTCGGTCACGTAACGAATCTGCATCGGCCCTTCCGAGTCCTCGTCACGTAAGGCGCTAAGTTTTTCTTCACTCGGGAAACGGCTCGCGTCCCCTTTCGAGAACTCGGCAATCGCCTCTTCCCCTTCAAGAATATCAGCTAGAATCGGACCGTCGAGTCGGACGCCGACGTTTGAATGGTAACCGGACGCGTCATGCGGATTCGCCGAGAGGACGAACCCGTCATTCTCAGTCACCATGACTTTACGGTGGTTCGCCTTCACGTTCAGTAACCGTAGATAAGAACGAATCGTGATGTCCGGTGCCGATTTCGCCATCGGGTTCGGGAGCCAACCGTTCTGGCTGTCCCCGAACCATTGGAATCCGATGCGATACAGCGTCGAGTACAAGATATTCGGGTCACGCAACGCGTCGAGGTTCGTGTAGACGATCTCCGCGCCAGCTTCCTTGAGCACGTCTAAATGGTCAGACGCGTGACCGTTATACGTCGTGTTGATCTCGTCTGTGATCAAGACGACGCTCAAGTCAGGATACAGCTCCATCTGTTCTAAGAGTGCTGACGATAGGCGGGACGTAATATCCGGATACGGTCGATCTTCGTTTGAATAAGGGTTAAATAAGAAAAAGTCCATGACGATATACTCCCGGGCCTCGCGGATCGATTGTTCGACATCTTGGAAAATCTCTTGCTCATTGACTTCGGTGTCTTCTCCTTGGTATGTCAAATCAGACAAAAAATCGATTTGGTCATCCGAGATATTTACCGGTTCGGATGCTCGAGACACCCCTTCTGGCAGCGGTTTTACTTGATGATAAATCATCGTGACTAAAAATAAGATCGCAAATGCAGCGAACCCCCACTTGAGCCAACCTGTCTTACGCTTCTTCCGTTCCATACGCACCGCCCCTTTTTTCATTCTCTAAAAAACGGGCTGTAGTCACCTACAGCCCGTTCGTTTATACTTCCATAATGATCGGAAGAACCATTGGGTGTCTTCGTGTTTTTTGAGCCAAGTATGGCGTGAGTGTATCCGAGACGAGTTGCTTCATCTCTGACCACTTCATCTGCTTGTTCGACAAGCCTTGTTCGACCGTCTTCTTGAGCAAACGCTCACCGTCACGAATCAAGCTGCCCGATTCACGCATGTACACGAAACCACGCGAGATGATGTCCGGTCCGGAGACGAGTTTTCGTGTCTTGCCATCGATGCTGATGACGACGACGACGAGTCCATCTTCTGACAAGATGCGGCGATCGCGTAAGACGATGTTGCCGATGTCTCCGATACCGTTTCCGTCAACATAGACGGCGTTCGCCGAGATTTTGCCTGTGATGGCAGCCGAATCGGCGTCGACGGCTAGCACTTCGCCGTTGTCCATCACGAACGTGTTCTCTTTCGGGATCCCGACCGATTGTGCGAGCCCGGCATGTTTCACTAACATGCGGTACTCTCCGTGAATCGGCATGAAGAATTTCGGGTTGAGCAAGCGGATCATGAGCAGCTGCTCTTGTTGCGATCCGTGACCTGACGTGTGGATGTTCGTGAGTTTACCGTAGACGACGTCAGCGCCCGCTTTGTAAAGCTGGTTGATCGTTTTACCGACCGACACGGCGTTACCAGGAATCGGTGACGATGAGAAGATGACCGTGTCGCCAGGGATGATCGAAACTTGACGGTGTGTCCCGTTCGCAATCCGGCTGAGCGCGGCCATCGGTTCACCTTGTGACCCGGTACAGAGAATCGCCACTTCATGTGGCTCAAAGTTGCGCATCTGGTTCGTCTCGATGATCATTCCTTTTGGTACGTTGATAAAGCCGAGTTCTTGCCCGATCGTCATGACTTTTTCCATCGAGCGACCGAAGATGAGCAAGCGACGGCCCGTCTCAGCACAAGAATCGATGACTTGTTGCAGACGATAGATGTTCGAGGCGAACGTCGCGAAGATGACACGCCCTTCCGCTTTACGGAACGTCTCACTGATCGTCCCGCCGACGACTTTTTCACTCATCGTGAATCCTTCGATTTCTGCGTTCGTCGAGTCCGACAAGAGACAAAGGACGCCTTCTTTTCCAATCTCGGCCATTTTGGCGATATCGGCCGGCTCGCCGACAGGTGTGAAGTCGAACTTGAAGTCGCCGGTATGGACGATGTTACCTTGTGGCGTCTTGACGACGACACCGAGCGAGTCTGGGATCGAGTGGGTCGTCCGGAAGAACGAGATACTCGTCTTTCTGAACTTGACGATCGTATCCTCATCGATTTCATGCAATTCGGCCTCACGAAGCAAGCCGTGCTCCTCAAGTTTCACTTTGATCAACCCGAGGGCGAGCTTTGTCGCATAGATCGGCAGTTTGACTTGTTTCAACAAGAACGGGATTCCACCGATATGGTCTTCGTGACCGTGGGTGATGAACACCCCTTTTACTTTGTCTTTGTTCTTGATCAAGTATGAGTAATCTGGAATGACGTAGTCGATCCCAAGCAAGTCATCCTCTGGGAACATAATCCCGGCGTCGATGACAATGATCTCATCTTGAAATTGAGCGACGTACGTATTCTTCCCGATTTCTCCGAGTCCGCCTAATGCGAACACAGCGGTTTGATGGTTCTTTACAAACTTCATTTAATCTCTCCTTACTTCTAGTTAGTTGATTTTCATCTATGTGATACATAAGTGATTCTCGTGATAAAGTTATGTCTCCGTAAGATTCTTTCTTCATTATAGCTCATATTGTGACAAAATTTCACTAATGACGTCAGATTGAGGGCGGTTTCTTGATTTCGTGGTATGCTTTTCTGTATAGAAATACCCTAAACAAGACAGAGAAAGCATGGTGATTCGAATGGAAGATAAAAAAGTAGTCTTTTTTGATATTGACGGCACGCTTCTCCACGAAGGGACGTATATTCCGCCCTCGACGATTGCGGCGATCGGACAACTTCGTGCGAACGGAGTCGAGACGTTCATCGCGACGGGACGAGGCCCGGCGATGCTCTCAGACATCCCGCAGCAACTTGGGATCGAGAGCATGGTGTGCTACAACGGCCAAATCGTCGTCCACCGTGGAGAAATCGTCTATCGGAACACGCTACCGACTCATGCGCTCAGCCGTTTGACGGACCATGCGGGAACGTTTAACCACACACTCGTCTATCTCGGACAAGACCGTGGCGGCGCGACGAAACCGAACGACCACGTCGTCGAACAGTCACTCGGCGAACTCGATATGCCGATCCCGACGTACGCGCCAAACTTCCACATTGAACAGGACGTCTATCAGACGTTGCTCTACTGCACGCCTGAAGAAGAGCATCATTATCTCGACGCTTATAGCGAATTCGATTTTATCCGGTGGCACCCGCATGCGATGGACGTCATCAATCGCGGGGCGAGCAAGGCGGACGGCATTCGCCACTTCATCGAGACGAACGGCTATCGCCTCGAGAACACATACGCCTTCGGTGACGCGTTGAACGATTTGGCGATGCTCCGATACGTCGGTACAGGCATCGCGATGGGCAACGGACGAGCCGAGGCAAAAGAAGCGGCCGACTTTGTGACGAAATCGATACTTGAAGACGGGATCGAGTATGGACTAAAAACAATGAAACTAATCTAAAAACGAGAGGCTCGCGCCTCTCGTTTTTATCTTGACCGAAGCGAGCGTTCGAGCCGATCGAGATCGGTATCTTTTCCGATGATGATCAAGATATCTTCCGGCAGGATCATCTCGTCGGCTTGAGGGGAAATCAAGACGTCGTCACCACGACGGATGGCGACGATGTTGACTCCGTATTTGGCACGAAGGTCCAAATCGATCAGTGATTTATTCGATAGTTTGTCAGAAGCCTTGATCTCGACGATCGAATGTTCATTTGAAAGTTCGAGGTAGTCCAAGATACTTTGGCTCATCAATCCGTTGGCGATCCGGACGCCCATATCGCGTTCCGGGTGGACGATGTTATCCGCACCGATTCGACGTAGGACTTTTTCGTGGTAGTCGTTCGTCGCTTTCACCGTGATGATCTGGACACCGAGCTCTTTCAAAATCAACGTCGTCAAAATCGAGGCTTGAATGTTTTCCCCGATGGCCACGATGACATGCTCAAAATTTCGAATCCCAAGACTCTTTAAGACGTTCTCATCGGTCGTGTCGGCGATGACCGCGTGCGTGGCTAGGCCCATGAACTCATTGACCCGTTCTTCATCCACGTCGATGGCGAGCACGTCATATCCGTTCGACGACAATTCCCGCACGATCGACCCACCAAACCGACCTAAGCCGATGACTGCAAATTCACCTGTCATATTTAAAACATCCCTTTCCATACAGCGGTTTCTGTTCCCGATTCTTCGTACAGTGTAACCGATTCGCCCTAAAAAAACTATACAAAAAAGACCGGGAAATCCCGGTCTTATGCTTTACCGCTTGAACGTTTTCCACGCACATAGTCATTGTCGAACAAGAACAGGCGAAGCAATAAATACAACGCTGGTACGAGTAAGAGCAATCCTAGAATGAACACGATGACGAGCGCAATCGCCATCGACTCGTTGACGACGCTTCCGTTAATGTCGATATACGGATAGAGAATGTACGGCAAATGCGTATAGCCATATCCGAACCACGCCATGAAGAACTGACCCATGACCATCAAGAAAGCGAGTCCGTAGTTGCGTTTCAAGTAAACGAACGATACGGCAATGACGAAGAAGATGAAACTCGCGGCGAACCACCACCAGTTACCCGCCAAAATGCTTTCATAGTGCCATGCCGCCTGCGATTTCAAGCCGAAGAAAACGAGGCCCGAAGCGAGAATCGTCGGAACACTCCAGAAGAGCGCCCACTTGCGTACCAGGCCGACTGCTTCGACATCACGTGCCTTGTCCGCATAGAACAAGAGGAACATCGCACTAATATAGAGCACCGACACGATCGCGAGGATAACGACTGTCCACGAGTAGAAGTTTGTGAACAACTTCAATCCGTCAAAGAACACACCCGACTCTGTCTCGTTAATGAATCCGCCTTGGCTGACCGTGAGCACGGTCGACATCGCCGCAGGAATCAATAAACCTGTCGCCCCGTACAAGAACACGTAAAACGTACTCTCTTTCGAACCGTAGTTCGCGAACGCATAAAAACTTCCGCGAATCGCGAGCAAGATCAACACGACAGAGGCCGGTACTAACAAGGCCGTTCCATAATAGTAAGCCGTATCCGGGAAGAACCCGACGATTCCGACGAAGAAGAAGACGAAGAAGACGTTCGTCACTTCCCATGTCGGCGACAAATACCGTTGAATCAGGCGATTGATTTTTTGGTCTCGCTTCGTGTACTTACTATAGAAAGCGAAGAAGCCGGCACCGAAATCAATCGATGCAACGATGAGATAGCCGTATAAAAACGTCCATAATACGGCAATCCCTAATTCTTGAATTTGCATGTCATATCCTCCGATCACACTTCATCCGCAAACATCGCTTCACCGCGATGTTCCGATTGTTTTAGTTCTTTCCCGACTGGGTTGTCCTTGAACAGACGTGTCAAGACGAGCACTGTGACCACGCCAAGAACCGCATATAGGATCGCGAAGGCGATAAGCATCCAACCTACGTTAGCCGACGTCGTCGCTGCCTCACTCGTGCGCATCAAATCATAGAGCGCCCATGGCTGACGGCCAAACTCGGCGAAGAACCACCCGAACTCGATTGCCATCATGGCGAGAGGTCCTCCCGCCGCAATCGCGATCAGCATCGGTTTGCTGAATTGAGGCAATCGCTTAATATAACGTCCGAGGACGAACAGGAATGAGATGAGTGCAAGAAGCATCCCGATTCCGACCATCGCATCAAACAGATAGTGGATGAACAGTGGCGGTTGGTCCTCTTTCGCAAATTCATCGAGACCCGTCACTTCATAGTTCGGGACACCGCCCGCTAAGATTGACAACGCATAAGGGATTTTAATGGCCCCTCGTACTTCGTAACCACCTGCACCATCGTCTTCAAGCCATCCGCCCAAAATAAGTTCGGCTTCGGAGGAGGTCTCAAAATGCCACTCTGCCGCCGCCAACTTATCCGGCTGGTACTTCGCCAAGTATTTACCTGAGAAGTCCCCGACGAGCGCAGTCGCAATCGCAAAGATGAGCGCGACGGTCATCGTTAAACGAAGACCCTTTTTGTGATACTCGATAGACAATTTGTCGAGCTGGTTACGGCGTTGGCGCAATAACTGCACGGCCGCAATCGCCGCCAATATGAACGCCGATGTCAAAATGGCAGACGTTAATACGTGCGCCATCTTTGTCGGCATCGCCGGGCTGAACATTGCCTCAAGCGGACTCACGTTCGCAAGTTTTCCATCGACGATATCAAATCCGACAGGTTGGTTCATAAAGCTGTTGACTGTCGTAATGAAGAAGCCTGAGAACAGTGCACCAACGGCGACTGGAATCCCGATCAGCATATGGTGCCACGGGTTTTTAAACCGATCCCACGTGTACAAATAAATGCCGAGGAAAATCGCTTCAAAGAAGAACGCGAACGTTTCCATGAACAACGGCAGCGCGATCGTCTGACCGGCGACGCGCATCAAGTTTGGCCATAGCAATGATAACTGCAGCCCGATGGCTGTACCGGTGACGACACCGACCGCGACGGTCACGACATAGCCCCGCGACCACCGACGAGCCATCAAGGTGTATTTCGGATCTTTCTTTTTAATACCTAAAAACTCTGCCAATAAAATTAATAGTGGAACCCCGACGCCGATTGTGGCAAAAATCACATGAAAGCCTAACGTGAGTGCCGTTAACGCCCGACTCATCAGGACAGGATCTTGAAACATCTATTGATTACCTCCTATCTCTCTCTAGCGCTTCACACCGATGCGTGAAACGAAACATCACAGATGATTTCCTTTGGATACCCCTATCATAATGATTTTATATAGCGCTGTAATGTCTCAATGCTTGAGTTCGCAAAATGTTCACATTTGAACAAGCTTAACAATATTGACGCTTTACAATCATAATAAATTCCCTTTTTTCTCACATCGGAAGCATAATTCAACACATTTCAACAAAAAAAGCGGACAACAACGTGTCCGCTTCGTTCACTTCACAATGACCGTTCTAAAGAAATGGTCGAACAGTTCGACCGCGACATCGATCGCCCGCTCATCCGGATTGAGCGTTGCTTGATGAAGACCTGAACCCATATCGTTCACCCCGAGCCACACCATGAACCCCGGCACTTGTTTCAACATATAGCCGAAATCCTCACCGGTCATGGCCGGGACGCACGTCTTGTACGAATAGCCGACGTCTTCGACCGCTTCCTCGAACTGGAACAAATACCGTTCGTCGTTCACCACTTCATGGTACCGGTTGCCGAACTCGAGGTCGATATGGACGTTATACGTCATCTCGACACCGGCGATGACTTGACGGATCCGGCGCTCAAGGACGACCATTTCTTTGTCCGACAGGGCCCGGATCGTCCCGTCGAGCTTGGCCGTCTCGGCGATGATGTTCTCTTTCGTGCCGGCAGCGACTTTACCGATACTGATCACGGCGCTCCCCATCGGGTCGATGTTGCGAGAGATGATCGTCTGCAGCTGCATGATCAATGCCGCCTGAACGATGACAGCATCAATCCCGGCATGCGGGAAAGCGCCGTGCCCACCCTTGCCGTGAATCGTGAGGTGGAGCTCACGCGCACTCGCGAACAAGACGCCCGGTCGTGAGGCAATCGTGCCGACCGGATATTCCGGCGCCACGTGGAGACCGAACATCGCGTCAGGACGGAAATGATAGAACAACTCCGACATCGCCATCGGTTCCGCACCGCCCGGCCCTTCTTCGGCCGGTTGGAAAAAGACGACGAGATGATGATCGAGCGGCTCTTCGATCGCTCGTTTGATTAAGCCGAGCGCGATCGCCATATGGACGTCATGGCCACAGGCGTGCATCATGCCTTCATGGACCGAGGCGAACGCCAGTCCTGTCTCTTCCGTGATCGGCAATCCGTCCATATCGGCCCGATACCCGATCGTCTTGTCGCCGACAAGACCGTCGACACGTACGAACAGTCCGGTGCGCCAATGCGAGATGTGGACCCGTGACGAGTTACACGAACGAATCAACTCCTCAAGCGTCGCTTGTGTTTTAAACTCTTCGTAACCCGGTTCTGGAATCAAATGTAACTGTCTTCTAGCTTCTATCGCCCAACTCATTCCACACTCTCCTTTGTCACTTCTTCAACGATTTCCCAAAATGCCTTCACTTGCGCGAGCTCGAGCATCGAGTCGGTCGACAACATCCACGTGTCACGTACGAGCGGTGTCCCGTTCGACGACGTGAGCGGGATCTTATTGATCGCCTCGACATCGCGAATCGTCGACTCCGGCAAGATGGCAAAACCAATCCCATGCAGCGCCATCTGTTTGCACGTCTCGATTTGATCGACGACGAGTGTCGTGAGCGGCGGACTCGAGAACCGCTCTTGCCACCACTCAAGGATTTCTTGATAATAGGTCGAGTCACTCTTAAACTGAATGAACGAGCGCTCGTTATTTTTCAACTGCTTTAAATCGGTCATCCGCATATCAACGAGGTGAAGCGAATCTGAGAACAGTTTCATCTTTTCTCCGCGCCAGTCCGGGTTACCACGAATGATCCCGATATGGAAACTCTCTTCGAGCATATAGCGCATCATCTCGCTCGACCATCCCGTCACGAGTTTGACCCGGACGGACGGATACCGTTCCATGAATCGTTTCAAGACGCGGGGCAACCAATACTGTCCCATGATCGAGGCGACCGCGATTTTGAGCGTCCCATACACTTCGCCTTGCTTGGCCGTCAACTCTCCCCGAAGTTCTTGCTCTTCGCTATACATCTTTTTCGCGAAGTCGATGATTTTCTCACCATCCGGGGTGAGGGCTAGGCCTCGCGTCGAGCGAACGAAAATCTTCTTGCCCCACTGATGCTCAATCGTGACGAGACGTTGGCTTAAAGCCGGTTGGGAGACGAACAACCGCTCGGCGGCTTTCCTCATATTCAACTCTTCGGCGAGGACGATCAACACTTCCACTTCTGATACTTGCATGACGTCACCTATTTCTATATCGTTTCTAAGACTGTATACTAAATTTATTGTTGCTAACCTGTATCATATCATGTTCATTCGCACTTTTTGAGTCGTCAGGAGGAAATCGTATGCAACGTCATCATTTTGCCTTTATCGTCGCGACCGTCGCGACGCTCGGAAGTTTGTACTTTTCCGAAGTCATGCTCTATCTGCCCTGCAAGCTGTGCTGGTTTCAGCGCATATTCATGTACCCGCTCGCGATTTATTACTTGACTATCATGTTGACGAACCGTGAGGTCAACCGTCTCTTCATCGGACTGATGGCCGGTTCCGGCTGGCTGATCAGCCTATACCACGTCGTGCTCGAGCGGATTCCGAACGGGGATGCGTTTTGCAGCAACGACTGTCTCATCCGTTGGGTGAACTACTTCGGGTTCGTCACGATCCCGCTCTTAAGCTTCATCGCGTTCACGCTGATTTTAGTCATTCAATTCGTTCCAAAACGTACTGCTCGTTGAATGGAAAGAGGAGACACGGTCGAAATACGACCGTGTCTCCTCTTTATTTAGCTTATTGCCACCACTCGTCATAGAGCGACGCCGGCATATGGTGCTTATGGCGCGACCGTTTAAAAATCGTCTCGATCCGCTCGGCGATAGCCGGGTCGACGGCTTTCCCTTCTAAATAATCGTCGAGTTGGTCATACGTCATCCCCAGTGCGACTTCATCGGGAAGACCCGGTTTGTCGTCCTCGAGGTCAGCCGTCGGCACTTTATAAATCAGACTCTCGTGCGCTTCGAGCTCATGGAGCAACGCTTTTCCTTGGCGCTTGCTAAGTCCCGTGAGTGGCGTCAAATCAGCTGCCCCGTCCCCGTGCTTCGTATAAAACCCAGTCACATACTCTGCCGCATGGTCAGTCCCGACGACAAGCGCCCCGAACGTCGCTGCGATGTCATATTGGACTTTCATCCGTTCACGCGCTTTCGTGTTCCCTTTATGGAAATCGCCGAGTTCGAGCGTCGTCGCTTGTTTGAACGCCTCGACCGAAGCATCGACGGCCGGCTTGATGTTGACGGTGAACGTCTTGTCAGGCCGGATGAAATCGAGCGCCCGCTTGGCGTCGTCTTCGTCATGTTGTTCGCCGTATGGGAGGCGCACCGCATAAAACGTATAGTCACCGCCGGTCTCAGCTCGCAACTCTTCCATCGCATGTTGACATAACTTGCCCGCGAGTGTCGAGTCTTGCCCACCTGAAATACCGAGAACAAGTCCTTTCGACCCCACACGTTTGACGTACGTTTTTAAAAAGTCGATTCGTCGACGGACTTCTTGAACTGGATCGATGTGCGATTTCACATGAGTCGACTCGATGATGTGTTGTTGCATCTTTCGTTTCCTCCTTGTTTGTAAATCGGTTTGCCCTATTGTCTGACAATCTGGTTTTGTCGTCAATACGTTTGGTTATCAAAAAAAGACGGAAACGTGAGTTTCCGTCTAACGGTTATTGAACGCGGAACGATGCGACGTCTCCGCCGATCGGTGTCATCTCTAGGAACAGCGACTGTCCTGATGTCGGTTCCTCATCTAATAACACACCGAATGTGAAGCCGCCGGCCGTCGGTTGCGACGCACCTTGCGCAAACACGTTATGCCCGTCCGAGACGCTCCATTCGAACTCCTCGACGTTCGTGTACCCAGCCACTTCAATCAAATTCCCGTTTCTCTTAATCGAGACATCGCTGAACGCTCCATCCGTCTGGACCGGTTGCTCGCTCGACTCATCCTTCGGTTCTTCTGAAGGTTCTTCTGAAGGTTCTTCTGAAGGCTCTTCTGCCGGTTCTTCCGCAGGCGGTGCCTCTACCGCTTCAACTGATAACGCCTTTTGATCGGTGGCTGCCATCTCTGGTGCGCCTTCGACTTGAGCGAGGCTGACGAAATCAACCGTATACTCTCCGCTCTCGAGTGTGAGCGGGAACACTTCGTCAAACACTTTCGTCTCACCTGGTTCCCACGTCTCTTCGATAATTGATTCAGTGAACATATATTCGCTGCCGTAATCAAAAACGGTCGTTTCTCCGTTCATGACCGTCAACTGAAAACGTTGCGACGAATTGAAGGTCACCTTGACCGGCTCTTCATTCGGGTTCGTCATCGAAACCGTCGCCGATAATTGTTTTGTATCGGCATTGTAGCTCGCGTCCGTCTCAAGCGTCAATAAAGCAGGAGCTGCCGACGAATTCCCGTCCACATCGCTCGGAGTTGCTTCTTCTTTACCACACGCCGCTACCACGAGCATCATCGCAGCGACCACGACTAGCAACCAAGTTTTTTTCACGTATTCCACTCTCCTCAACAAAATAAAAAAAAACGTCTATAGCACTAGTGTATACGTTCGTGCAGACGTTTGTAATGGATTTCCTTATATTATTTACCTTTTTTAAGAAACTTTTAAGTTTTCCACGTATTGCTGCCAACCGGTCACGAACAACGAGTCAGCGACGTCGATGTCAGAACGAACTTGTGCAGAGATTGAGAACGTCTCACTATGAATCGTCTCAAAAATGACGGTGATCATGCCATCGACCACTTCTTTGTAAGCTACGAGTTCAGTTGTTTCTGCAAAAAGAATCATGAGTGTGGCTCCTTTGTCCAAATAAGATACCTTCAGTGTACCAACGTTATTCAAATAAAAACGTCCTATCGTTCGACAGTCCCGCTCCGAGTTCGACATGTCTGTCGAATAACTGGCACCGATTGTTAACCGATTGGTTGAATTATGTAAGGACAAACGAAAAAGAGAGGCAATTCGCCAAGCGAACTCCTCTCACTTCCTATAACTGTAAAATTGAACAAACTTGACTTGTCGAATGGTTTATTTCGAACGGTTCGAGATTTGTTGCCATACCGTTCCGAGTGCCGTTTCTCCGCTCGTAATTCGCTCTTTTGCGAGACGTGCTTGGAGAGAAACCTCGAACTCACGGTCGTCCTCGGCGATTTTCAAAGCCGGTACGGCCTGCTCATCACCACAGTCGAACAAGAAGCGGGCAGCCCGCCAACGGACAAGCTTACTTTTATCTTTGAGCGCCTCGATCATCGATGGCTGAGATTTTGACAACGCCCAATCAGAGACGGTGTCCCCCGCGGTCCGTCTCACGATCGGTGACGGATCGACGAGTGCCTGCTCGATATAGGTGACGTAATCCTCACGATTTTCTTCAAACATACCAATCATGACGACTGCTTGACGACGGATCGCCATCACCTTGTCCTCGAGTGCCCGGCGGAAGTAATTCATGTTCTCCGGTTCGATTTGCAGTTCATCCAAGAATGCCATCCGCGCTTTCCAGTCCTCCGACTGGAGTTGCGACACGTTGGCCTCGTAATCCGCCTCGCGCCCGAAAGCACGGGCGACAATCCGAGCGACGCGATCTTCTGGATAGGCCGCTTCAAGTTCTTCTTGGGCGACACTGCTCACGTCTTCAAGCTCTCCGTAGCGAGGTGCTTGTTCGACCCAGCGGCGATCTTGAATGACGTTTTTCACTTGCTGCTGTACCTGCATCGCTGCGTCGACGAAACGTTTAGACAAACCGACCCGTTTCTCCTCGTCACCTTTGACGAGTTTCAACTGCATCGGGACGTCTAATACGAACTGAACCGATACGTGGACCGGCTCATAGTCTGCCGTCAACTGGCTCGCTTCTCCTTCAGCGACGTCTTCGCCGAACGCACGACGGATGTCGTTCATGACGTCGTGCCAATCGTGTTTCGGATGCCGTTCGACCGCTAAAAAATCAGAGACGGCGTATACCGATTTGACACCTCGTAATGCGATGATGTCTCGGATCGTCTCCGGGACGTCCTGACTCGCCTTGTCATATGTGACCCCGCGGCCAGAAAAAGCCGGTTCGACAATGATCTTTAAATTGTTCGGACTTGGTGTTGGTTCAATTGCTACAAGTTTCATCTTCATCACCTCACACCAATCGTGACGAAAACAACAAAAAAACGCAAGCGAGTCGCTTGCGTCGTGAACATCAAAATAGGGCGATGAACTGTTGGAGGGAATAGCGCTCTCCTTCGACGTCGAACGTGTCATCTCCAGCAATCGGTTCTAGGAAGAAGCGTTTCTCCCCGTCAGCTTTCACGTAACCGAAGATGTGGTTCGTCTGATAAAATAATTCCACAATCGTAACCCGGCCGAACGTCATCCCGTCATTGATGACTGCCTGGTCCCCTAACTCGCCGCCGTTGTACAGTTCGATATACGTTTCCATGTGTTGTCGCTCCCTTTGTGTTTGTTTTCACAATTCATTTCTATCAGACAAAGGTCGTGACTTCAAGTTATTTTTTTGCGTTACGCTTCCAAAAATCAATCCAGTTATAATACTCAGATAACACTCTATCAATTTGTTGGATTGACGGGTCATGTTCAAGTCCTTTAGCACCAATCTTCTCTTTGCAATGCGTGATAAAGATTTCGTTTCCTGGTAAAACGTTTGCCCGATTTGTGGCAAATACTTGTCGGAGGTGGACTTGGCATCTTACCGTCCCGAGCATGCCTGGTGAGGCGCCGGCAATCATGACCGGTTTATCACGAAGTGGCGTTCCCGGTTCGAGCGATAGCCAGTCGATCGCATTCTTTAAGACGCCGGGTATGCTGTGATTGTACTCCGGGGTAACGACGAGCAGACCGTCCGCTTCTCTGACCACTTGCTTGAACGCGACAACGACGTCCGGTTCATCCGGGTCAATCAAGTCGTCATTATAGAGCGGCAATTCGATTGATGCGACCTCCACGTCAAACCGATCACGACCGAGTTCGATGATCGAATGAAGTAGCGCCGTATTGAACGATGCTTTACGCAAACTGCCTGATACGGCGATCAGTTTGAACTTATGCACCGAGCGCACTTCCGCGTCGAGCCAAGCGTTAATGAGTTGCGCTTCGATTTCAGGCGCCTCCATCATCCCCATATGACTGGCTTGCACCGTCTGTTTTGTATGATGCTCCGCTCCCATGAAAGCTCGTTCTGCGTCCATGTTCGGGTCTTTCGAGCCGTAAATAAACAATCCTGGCAAGTTCGTCTCGCGCACCGTTTCTGTCTCATCATTCCGGTCCCGAATCGCTTCTTGAGCTGAGATGATTCCTTCTTTCGACATGTTGAAGCCGATTCGTTTAGCACGTTCGATGAGTGTCTGATCAGAATCCGGGGCGAACACGCCTGGGATCATCTCGTCGATGAATGGATGGACACCTTCTTCGATCACTTTCTCAATCGCGGCGTTTCGTTTCGCCTTCGCTTGATCCGAATCCGCGCCGGCCGTCGAATGAATCAACCCGAAGCCAGATAATTCATCCGGATAGCGTCGAACAAGGTTCGTCGTGATGTATCCGCCGAACGAATGTCCCAGTACGACCGGACGATCGAGCTCGCGCAAACGTATCTCTCTGATTACCCAATCCGCGAATTGATCGATCGTCTCGGGACCCGATTCGGTGTCATCATGTCCCGGAAGCGTCAACGCGTACACATCCGCTTCAAGCATCGGGACGAGCTCGTCAAAATAATCCGGTGACCCACATAGGCCGTGAAGCAATACAACTTGTCTCATCGTCATCTCCCTCTCTGTGACCATTCGTCTTTTAGTAGACGGTACATCGTCAAGTCCATAAAACGGCCGTGACTGTAAGCATAGTCGTGCAGCAAGCCTTCCTCGGTGAAGCCGAGCTTTCGCACTAACCGATTTGACCCATCGTTCTCTGGTGCGACGAGCGCCGAGATCCGGTGAAACTTGAACTCGTCGAACCCGTACCCGATGACGGCTGTCGCCGCTTCATAGGCGACACCTCTGCGCCAATGACTAGGCGCGACTTCAAATCCGATTTCAGCCCTGAAATATTGGGGCGTCCAGTTATGAAAGCCAATCGTCCCGACGAGCTCATCGGTCACACGGTCACATATCGCCCATCGAATTGCTTTCCCTTGTTGGAATTGATCTTTAAAATAAGCGATGACATTCTTCGCCTCATATACGGCAAGCAACGGATCCGATCCATAATAGCGCATGACTTCCTCGGTCGAGAGAATCACGTAGAGTGCCCGTGCGTCCCTAGGCTCGAGTTCTCTCAGGATAAAACGATCTGTAGCGAGCTCTGGAAAACTCTTCTTCAACCCCCACATGCTGAACCCGCCCTTCTTCTACCTTTTCTTTAATTATACCTAGTTTTCCTCAAAAACCATCATCTCAATCATCTCGACCGCTCCAACATGGCACACTAGAGACGGATTTGCTAAAATCAAATTGTAGTGACTTCGAACTGAGGGGATTAATATGTCAAAACAGTTGTTCTACATTAAACAAGACCGGGAACTACAACGTTTTACCCTTCATGGGGTGACACTGACGGATGTCGTCGAAGCGTTATCACTCGCCCGACCGATGATCATCTGTCGAACAGACATTAAAGGGATGAGACAATCATCCCGGACGAGGTTTCGCTATATCGAGGCACACGAACTCTCAACGTTCTCGACAAAATACTTGAACAACCAGACGAGTTTCACCGCCATCGACTTTCCCGACTATAATTTACTCGAATCATTGTCAGACCATGAGATTGCGGAAATCTTGTTTTTGAGCCACATGGAACGAGGGCTGAAAGCGCCGTTCCTCAACTCGATCCAAAATGAGATCGCTTATTTCAACGAGTCGAACGATCGTCACAGTAGCCTCTACATAAAAGACTGGTCGACGATCAATCAGTTCCTGCAAAGCGTGCTTCAAAGTAAACTCGACCGTGACATCCGTAATATCAGCTTCGTCCCGATCCCGCTGCCTGTCATCGATGAAATCTTGGCTTTATCCCCACAAGGGCTGATTATCGATTTCGACCACACGAAACGCAGTCTGTTCAATCGACAAGTCGCCATCTCGTTTTACGTCGCCGGACGATACGAGGACATGTCTGTGCTTGAAGAAGACTTTGACGCCAAAAAGGAATCGATCGCCTTAAAAGGGCAATTGACCTATCGCCGCCGAGCATGGGAAATCGAACGATTTTAAGTTCATACGTGTATGAAAGCCAAAAGAGCCTGTAAAATTCAGGCTCTTTTTTGCTATCGCGCTCGTCTTTATTTCGTTCCAAATCGCTTTGTCTAACGACTTTATCGTTATTTTTAAAAATTGATAACAAATTGTCTTAATTTTTCGTTAAATTAAGTCTTTTCTTTTCACGATAGGACGGTATACTAGGAATAACCTTCTGGAGGGACGGAAGGCACTATAGAGAAAGCGAGGTGAAAATCTATTCATCTGTCGATGGATAGATCTACGAAATGGAACAACTGAAAGTACAGGGAATTTCTTCGTTCACCAAGTTTGCGACGAATGGAAACATGCTGAAATTAAAAGACGCAATTGCCGGCGAGCAGCGGATTTCGCTTCAAGAAGCGACCGATATACAAGTCTCGATGCTCGACGAGGACCATTCGCGCTTCACTATATTTGGTCAGTCGCGCCCACTCGTGGAACTGACCCTTCCTCACCATTCTTGTGAAGTGTTATATGCATGGCTGCTTCACAAATTAAAACGACAAAAAATCAAATTGGCTTCAAACGCTTAATAAAAGCGCGTCCTCATGAGGGCGCGCTTTGTTCATTCCTCCGATAGATGGTGACGCCCCCATGTTTGGCGGCGCCCACGACTTGGAACAACCACTCTTTCTCGATCAACAGTGACCGTACTGTCAAAAAGTCGTCTTTCGGTACGATTAACTCATCGATTGAGCCGTCGAGTAACGCTTTGACCTTTTGTTCCCACTCGTTCATTTTGCTTCATTCCTTTCCTTCTGTGCTTCGTTCGCCCAGGCAAATAAGTACTCACCCGTTTTAATCGCGTCTCCCGGTACGAACAGTTCCATCGGCACGTGTGCATGCGACGGAATCTCTCGATTGATTGCGAGCACGACCGGTTCACCGAGTGCTGCTTCAATGTAGTCGGCAGCAAACGTGATCACTTCATCCGCAGACATTGTTCCCTCGTTCGCAAGAGCCGCTGCATAGGCCGCGTCCACCTCATTATCTTTCAACAGAACACGTCCGTGCTCGAGCAGCGTGAACGGTGGCTTCGCGTCGACGTGAAACACCTCATAGGCGCGATAGCCCGTTTCATCACACGATAGGAGCGGAACGAAGCGGCGTTGTCCCGTCCATTTCTTCAATTGAAACAACGTCCGCATCGACGCAAATGACTTCGCACCAGTCGCATCTTTTTCGACCAAGATCGTCGGCGAACTCGCCGCATCCGCTTGATCCCTTCCCATAAACAACCAACTTTCAACTTCAGACACGAGTATCAACGATTTTTCCTCCCCACGATCCATTCTGATCCGGCAATCACGGTGAACGCGACGAGCCATCCACCCACGACATCACTGAAATAGTGAACGTTCAAGATGACCCGACTGAACGAGACGGCCACGAGCAGCACGACGAGCACCGCGACCCAAACGGGCGAGTACTTTCGCCGGTACAAACTAAAAGCGAGCAAACCGTACAAGGCGAGCGAACCCGAGGCGTGCCCGCTAGGAAAACTATACGTCGTCGCATCGAGAGCGGCATCGACGAGCGGCCGGTCGATCTTGTACATACGTTTCAATAGTTGGGTCAAAACTAACGTCACGATGACGACGAACGGTAACCGAAACGCTTCAAGTTTGTCCCCGCGCCATAACCAATATAGCATGCCGACAAAGGAGAGGCCGATCAACACCGTCACACTGCCGAGTTCTGTCACATAGACGAACAACGGGCCAGACAACGGCGCGACAATCTGATAGATAAACCCGTCGAGCGAAGCCGCTCCACCCAAAATGACAATCACCGAGACGATGGCGAAGCCAAGCGTCCCGGCGATTGTCAGTGTTTTTGCGCGATGCATCAATATAATCCTTTGCGTTCACGCATCTCGTCTTCACCAAAATCGTTCATGTCGCGCAACCGGTGCGCGAGACGGCCCGATGCATTAGCCGCGATCGCACCGACAAGGTCGTCCATGAACGTATGAACTTGACCGTCGTCCATCTTCGTATCGAGCTGCTTGATGATCCCGATCTTCGCTTTATCTAAGTAACCGAACGTCGTGACGGCAATCGATCCGTACGTGTTGACGGCCCCGATCGCGATCGTTTCATCGACGCCGAATAAGCCTTCATCTGAAGCGACGATTGAAAGGAGCGGTTCTGACAACTGCCCTTTTTCGGCTAAAATATCGAGCTCTGAACCGACGAGGATCGCGTGTTGGAGTTCGCGTTTCTCAAGGACGGCCTCAACCGACTCGATGCAGTCTTTTAATGATAAGTGCGGTGAATAAGGCGCCTGCATTTGGTAGACGATCTCTGCAATCGATTCAATCGATACGCCCCGTTCAATCAAGCGGGCCCGTGCAGCCTCTGTTACGTCTCGTGAGTGTGGTACTTGTTTCATAATTATTGCGGGCAATTACCCGCGTCACATCCCTTCATCTCGAGAACAGCATGTCTCGAAGTACTCATTCTCTATTATACTGAAAACTTTAAAAAAAACACTAAGCCCACTTTGACTTCATTCGATAAATCGGTCATCATAAACTAGTAGACCATTCATAAAGGGGGAACTGGAATGAAGATTGGGGTAGTCTTATTTCCATCAAAACAAGTTCAAGACTTCGCCAACTCGTATCGAAAACGGTACGATACGAAGTACGCTTTGATTTCGCCACACGTGACGATCAAAGAACGTACCGAAGTCGACGAAGCCGAGTTACCAAAAGTGCTCGAGTATTTACAACAAATCGCTGAGACGACGAAGCCGATTCAGTTGAAGATCGACGGTGCCCGCTCGTTCGCGCCGACGAACAACGTCCTTTACTTAAAAGTGTTGCCGACGCGCGAACTCGAAGCGCTACAAACTCGCTTACACGAAGGTGCACTCGATCAGCCTCCGAAGTACGAGTTCCTCCCGCACATCACGATCGGACAAGATCTGACCGACGCCGAGCTGTTCGATGTGCTCGAACGGATGCGGATGGAACAAGTCCATTTTGAAGAGACGATCAACCGTATGGCCGTCATGTATGAGCTCGAAAACGAAACATGGAACGTCTATGAGACGTTCCGGTTCCGAGGTTAATATTATACGCTCCGGTCGACGAAACGACCGGGGCTTTTTTCTTGTTCAGCTTCTAACCATTCTTCTTGACGCGGAATAATCCGCTGGACCCGCTGGATGCGAGTGACCGGTTCGATGTTCGCCCGTTCTGTCGGTTGGACCTGGCGATTCCCATATTGGACGACCGTAAAATCAATCTGATAAGGACCCATGATCTTCCCTCCCTCACAAGTCCTTACCCCAAACGGTTACGCTATAATACAAAAAGAGCGCATTTACGCGCTCTTTCCCAAACTTATAAAATATGGTAGCCGCTGTCGACGTGGATGACTTCTCCCGTGATGCCACTCCCCATGCCCGATAACAAGAACAGACCGGTCGAGGCCACTTCTTCAGCCGAGACGTTCCGGCGCAGTGGTGCCTTTTGCTCGAGCTCAGACAAGATGCTGTTAAAGTCGCCGACGCCTTTCGCCGACAACGTCCGAATCGGTCCAGCGGAAATCGCGTTGACTTGCACGCCTTGCGGGCCGTATTCGTTCGCCAAATATTTGACGCTCGAATCGAGCGCGGCCTTAGCGACACCCATCAAGTTGTAGTTCGGTACGACCCGTTCCCCTCCGAGATACGTGAGCGTGATGACCGAAGCGTTCTCTGCGAAGTAAGGTTTTGCCGCCTTGACGACCGCCGTCAAACTGTACGCCGAAATATCGAGTGCTTGTGCGAACTGACCGCGCGTCATCTCCGAGAATTCACCGCGCAACGCTTCTTTATCCGCGAAAGCGATTGAATGCGCAATCCCTTGAATCAGACCGACTTGCTCATGGATCGAACGGAACGTCGTGTCGATCGCTTCATCGTTCGTCACATCACACTCAAGCAACAGTGCTTCTTGGCTCAACTCAGCAGCGAGTGATTCGAGACCTGACTTGAAACGTTCAGACGCATAAGTGAGAACGAGCTTCGCTCCTGCCGCGTCGAGCGTTTTCGCGATCGCCCAAGCAATCGAGCGTTTATTGGCAATCCCCATGACGACGTACGTCTTGTTCGTTAACGTTGGATAAATTGACATTGTGAACTCCCCTTTTTAGTACCTGGTTATAACATCTGTTATCAGATTACAGAATGGTGTCTGTTTTGTCAACCGCCTCGTAACGTATTGCGATTTTTTATAGTTACGGTAAGATAAAATACGTATAGAAAGGGTGAGACGACTTCATCATGAACCGCATTCAATCTTATTTAAAAAGTTTAGACACGACACTTCTGACAATCGTCTTCTTCTTGATGGTCATTAGCCTAGGTGCCATTTACACGGCACAACCGATGTTGCCAACACGATTACAACATATTAACTTCGCCTTCGATCAAGGAATCCGTTACATCATTGGATTCGTCGCCATGTTTGCCATCATGACAATCGAATACGAGCAGTTGCGAAAAATTCATTGGTATCTCTACTCCTTTGGTTTATTGCTTTTAGTTGGCTTAATTCCGCTCCGGGATACCACACTCGTTCCAAATATTAATGGGGCGTATGGATGGTATAATGTGCCTGGTTTCAGTTTTCAACCAGCTGAATTTATGAAGTTGTTTTTACTGATTTCCATGGCCACAATCGTCTACGACCACAATAAACGTTACGGTTCGTCTCAACAGGATGCGTGGCTGTTAATGAAACTAGTATTACTCGCCATCCCGCCTCTTGGGCTGATTGTCACGCAACCAGACTTAGGGACCGGGCTTGTTTTAATCACGATGCTCGGTGCGATCATCATCGTGTCAGGGATCGGTTGGAAGTGGTTGCTCGGCCTGTTCAGCGCCGCCGCCGTGACAATCGGTGGGTTCATGTACTTGTTTTTCTCGCATTTCGAGGTGCTTCAAAGCTTCGTTCCGGGCCACGCCTTGAATCGTTTCCAAGCATGGATTTACCCATATGAATACTCTGACGATTTAGCGTTCCAGTTGATCAAATCGCTTCAAGCCATCGGTTCTGGCCAAATGTTCGGAACTGGCTATGGTCAAGGTTTAGTCTATCTACCAGAGTCGCAGACCGATTTTATTTTTGCCGTCATCGCTGAGCATTATGGTTTTATCGGTGCAGCAATCGTGATCATCGTCTTCTTCTTGTTCTTGTACCGGATGATTCATATCGCGCTCGAAGCGAGCAGTCCATTCGGAAGTTACATCGTGACCGCCGTCATCGCCATGTTCACGTTCCAGATCTTCCAAAATATCGGAATGACAATCGGTGTCCTCCCGATCACCGGTTTGACCTTGCCGTTCATCAGTTACGGGGGTACCGGGATCATCATGAACATGATTGCCATCGGGCTCGTCATGAACGTCGCCTCAAAATCAAAAACGTATATGTTTGACGACGATTAAACATAGCCCCGCACTCATTTGAGCGCGGGGCTATGTTTTGTTCACTCGTGTTCGAGTTGAAAGTCGACGGGGTAAGCCGCTTCGATTACGATACTCTCCCCTGTCAACGGATGATCGAACGCGGCAGACGAGCTGTGAAGCGCGTGACGGGCGAGCACGGGACGTCCGCCATACATCGTATCCCCGAGTAATGGATGACCAATGTGGCGCATGTGGACGCGTATCTGATGGGTCCGTCCGGTCTCGAGTTGAATCGTCAACGCCGTATAGTCACCGCGCGACTCGACGTGACGGACGTGTGTGACGGCTCGTTGCCCGTCGTCTGTAACGACACGTTCCATGATCGAGTGTTCGGCCCGACCGATTGGTGCATCAATCGTCTGTCGTTCGACCAGTCCTTCGACGAGAGCGATATACGTCCGGGACAAACCACCTCGCTTTTGAAGTTCGCTGAAGCGATGGTGCACGTACGCATATTTAGCGAACAAGACGACACCAGACGTATCCCGGTCGAGCCGATTGATCACATGAATCGCCGAGTGCAATCCAATTCGTTCATAGTAACCGAGCACAGCGTTCGCAAGCGTGTCGTCAGGATGAAGCCGGGACGGGATCGTCGCGATGCCTGCTGGCTTATCGACGGCGAGCAAATAGTCGTCCTCGTAGATGACCGTGAGCGGACGCCGTGAACGGACCATCGTTTCCGCTGGCTGCTCAAGCGGAAAATGAACCGTCACTTCATCGCCGCTCGACACATCAAAGCGAACGGTCCGCGGCTCTTCGTTCACTAAGATGAGGCCACCGTGTTTGACTTGCGTCAACATCTTGCGTGAGATGCCACAATCCCCCATCAAAAAATCGCGCAGCGG
This sequence comes from Exiguobacterium sp. SH1S21, assembly GCF_004337175.1. Taxonomy (NCBI): domain Bacteria; kingdom Bacillati; phylum Bacillota; class Bacilli; order Caryophanales; genus Exiguobacterium; species Exiguobacterium sp. SH1S21. The sequence goes on from NZ_SJUY01000003.1 coordinate 292,909, forward strand.
GACGTTCGTCTCCGCGACACGACGTAATGTAAATCCGTACATATGTTACTTCCCTTCCTCGATGAACGATTCGCGCACTCGACGCCAAAACGGGAACGGGCGGAACCGGGCGAACGTCACTTTTTCTTTCGCGACCGCGCAACGAATCGACTGGACGTTCGACCACGACAGTGCTTCCTGATGGTCGAACGCGAGCTCAAACTCCGTTTTCGTATGCGGTTTGATTTTGACTTGGTGGTGCTTCGGCAACAACAGTGGTGAGCCGATCGTCCGGTAGACGAGATTATTGATCGACGCCATCTCGGTCACTTGGATCGCCTCGATCGATGGATGGACGATCGCACCGCCGAGCGCTTTATTATAGGCGGTCGAGCCGGAAGGTGTCGAGATGCAAAGCCCGTCTCCCCGGAACGTTTCAAAGTAATCGTCACGGATCGACAAGTCACACACGAGCGTGCGCTTGTAATTTTTAATCGTACACTCGTTCATCGCCAACTGCCGCTCCGTCGTCCCGTCCTCATAGTCGATCAACACTTCGACGAGCGGATAAGATACCGGTTCGAACGACTCGCTCGTGATCATCTCTGTCAGTTCATCGAGCTCGTCCGGTTGCCAGTCCGCGTAAAAACCGAGATGGCCCGTATGGATGCCGACGAGAAGGGTGTCGTCTAGCCGGTCGACATATTCATGGAACGCCTGTAGCATCGTCCCGTCCCCACCGACCGAAACGACGATCCGAGGTTGTTCCGAGACGGAATGTCCCGCCTTGGTCAACTTGTCTGTCAACTCACGCGCGATCTCCGCGGAACGCGCATCTCCCCTTGACACAATCGCAAACTGCATACACTCGCCCCCCTAGTCTTGGTCCGTTTGGACGTTCATTTCTTTATCACGAAACACTTGCTGCGCATCTTGAATCTCGACGCGGAGCTGACTCATCTCAGCATCGAGCAGAAACGCCGCCTCCGCGGCCCGACGCAGCCGTTCTTGGACTTCTTGCGGCATGTCACCATCGTATTTATAGTTCAACGAGTGCTCGATTGTCGCCCAAAAGTTCATCGCGAGCGTCCGAACTTGGACTTCGACGAGCGTCGGGAATTCCCCGTGGATCGTCTGGACCGGGTATTCGATGATGATGTGATACGACCGATAACCCGATTCTTTTTGATTCGTGATGTAGTTCCGTTCCTCTACGATTTTAAAGTCGGTCCGGTGGTGCAACAGCTCGAGGACCTGCACGATATCGTCCACAAATTGACACATGATTCGAAGCCCGGCGATGTCTTGCATCTCGGTCGACAAGTGATCATAGGCGATCTGTTTGCGTTTCGCTTTCTCGAGGATGCTTCCGACCGGCTTGACCCTGCCGGTGACAAACTCGATCGGAGAATGGTCATTTTGCGAGTTGTATTGCTTACGGATCGCTTTAAACTTTACTTTCAGCTCATCGACCGCAATTTGATACGGCACTAAAAATTGATCCCAGTCCACTGATTGCATATGCTGTCACCACTTTCGTTCGTTTCGGAAAACCTTGCTTTTTTCCGTATGTATCCGATTGTATGGTATCATAAACCAACAATTGTTCATAGAATGGAGCGATGACGAATGACCCAAGAAGTGGAAATTGAGTTTAAATCGATGCTGACGAAAGATGAGTATGAGACGTTGCTCGAATCGTATCAGTTATCCGACCAAGTCAAATGGCAAGCCAACGATTATTTCGATACGCCCACGTTTGAACTGCGCAGCCAAGGCGCGGCCTTGCGCATCCGCGAGAAGAAGACCGGTCAAGTTTTGACGCTCAAACAACCGCACGATGTCGGACTGCTCGAGACGCATGCACCGATCAATGAAGAAGCGGCGGAAAATTTGTTCAAGTACGGCATCGTCCACGACGAACAGATGAAACAAGCCCTCGCCACGTTCAATTTGACCGGACCGCTCGAACATTTGGGCCGCCTCGAGACGAAGCGTGCTGAAATCGAGACGGCAGACGGTCTGCTCGTGCTCGATGAAAGTCATTATTTGGAGATTTGTGATTATGAAATAGAATTCGAAGTGACGGACGAAGCGGCAGGCCGAATCGCGTTTGAAAAGCTGCTCTCGAGCCACAATATCCCGTTACGTCCGGCCAAAAATAAAATCGTCCGATTCATGGAAGAAAAGATGGGACGGAGTGAAGGTTGAGCAGATACGTTGCCAACCTTTTTTTTTCGTTGCTACAATGAGCATACGATATATTTGATTTTGTTTACGAGAGGAGGCGACACAATGGAACTTGAACAATGTAATGAGTCATCCTGTTCACTGGAAGAATCTTCTATCCAAGTAACATATAAGCCATTAGAGTTATTCTATTTCATGGACATCTCTGATCCCGACGGTTTTCACGTGATGACACTCATTAAAAAACTCGAGCTCGAATACGGGCACTTGATTCGTTTTCGGATGGTCTCGACGGTTCCTAGTTGTGTTGGCGGATGTCAGGAAGAGGTTCGCCTTCTCACGATGATCAAGGCTATGGAATTACAAGGGAAACGCCATGCGATGCGTTTTTTGCGTCACCTTCATATTAACGACGCCTTTACGAAGGATGCTTCTAATGATGCCGACCTGTGGGAGATCGCGCGCTCTTACGCTGGATACGGACTCGACATCGATGAGTTGGCGGCAGATATGCAGTCGAATCAACTCTTGAGCGCCCTCGCTGTCGACCATCAAATATTAAAAGACTGGGAAATCGAATCACTTCCTGCCATGACGTTCGTCACTCGTGACGAGGCGCTCAAAATCGAAGGCGTCTATCCTTACGACGTGTACCAAGCCGTTATGAGTGAACTGCTCGGATACGTACCGAATCGGCAAACCGGTTGGAACGTTGAAAAAGTGTTACGTCACTACGACGCCTCGACAATCACTGAGCTCGCGTTCATCTTAGAGCTCGACAAGCCGATCATCGAACGGGAACTGAAAAAACTGTCGCTCCAGCAACGTTGCCGCCCTGTCCCCGGATGCAGCGGTCAAGCATGGGCCACACAAAAATAAACGGATACAAAAAGAAACCCACGGCCGGGGAGCCGTGGGTTTTTGACGTCTCAAGCGGGGACAAGAGACGCCGATCTTAACACCCGGGGAAGGTGTCAAGACGGGAGAAAGTTTACGGTCAATAAAGGGGTTTGTGATTGATTTCACACTTATAATATAACCATAGGCTCGCCTGTTGACAAGCACTTTGTTCATATTGTCACATAATGTTCACGCACATGCTCGCTTACGAAAACAGGAGTGATTCCATCTCATCGAGGACGGATTCAAACTGATCGAGCGCCGCTAACACAGGTGCTTTCGTCGTCATGTCAACGCCGGCCGCCTTCAACACCTCGATCGGGTAATCGCTCGACCCGGCTTTTAAGAACTTATCGATATAACGTTTAACGGCAGGCGCGCCTTCGTCCATGATTTGTTGCGACAACGCCGCTGACGCCGAAATTCCTGTCGCATACTGATATACATAGTAGTTGTAGTAGAAGTGCGGGATACGGGCCCACTCGAACGCGATCTCTTCGTCGATGACGATGTCGTCGCCGAAGTAACGCTTGTTCAACTCAAGATACGTCTCGTTCAAGTATTCTGGTGTGAGCGAGATGCCATCTTGGGCCGCTTGATGGATCTTATGTTCGAACTCGGCGAACATCGTCTGACGGAACAGCGTCCCCCGGAACGTCTCGAGTTGATTGTTGAGCAAGTAAAGACGCTCGGCTTTGTCCGTCCGTGTCTTCAACAAATAGTCGTTCAAGAGCGCCTCATTCGTCGTCGAGGCGACTTCTGCCACGAAAATCGAATAGTCCCCATACGGGTACGGTTGCGTGGCACGCGTGTAGTGACTGTGTACCGAATGACCGAACTCGTGGGCGAGTGTGAACAAGTTGTTCACGTTGTCTTGCCAGTTCATCAAGATGAACGGTTGCGTGTCGTACGCACCAGACGAATAGGCGCCGCTACGTTTGCCGCGAGTCTCCCGGACGTCGACCCAACGTGAGTCGAGACCGTCTTTGACGATTTGGACGTACTCGTCTCCGAGTGGAGCCAGACCTTGAACCATGAGCTCTTTCGCTTCTTCATAAGGCACTTTCATCTCGACGTCTTTGACGAGTGGCGTGTACAGGTCATACATGTGCACCTCGTCTACACCGAGCGCTCGTTTACGGAGCGCGACATAACGGTGCAACAGATCGAGCCGTTCATTCACCGCCTCAACGAGTCCATCGTATACCGATTCAGGAATCGAGTTGTTGTGGAGCGCCGATTGACGCGCACTCTCAAACTTGCGCACCGTCGCATAAAAGTTGTCCTTCTTCACGCTCCCAGACAGAGTTGACGCGAACGTGTTTAAGTATTGTTTGTACGTCCCATACATCGCTTTGAAAGCCGTCTCACGCACGCTACGGTCTGCCGACTCTAAAAACGTAATGTAACGTCCGTGCGTCAGTTCGACTTCTTCTCCTTGCTCATTCTTCACTTTAGGGAATTTTAAATCAGCATTATTGAGCATGCCGAACGTCGAGCTCGATTGTCCGAGCACGTCGCCGGCTTGGGCGAGGATTGCTTCTTCCGCTTCCGTCAAGACGTGGGGCCGCTCTTGCGCCAACTCATCGAACGCATGACGGTAGACAGTCAACCCTTCGTGGCCGCCCATGAACGCTGTGATCTCACTTTCGTCGATGGCGAGCAGTTCTGGTGTCATGAAGGCGAGTTGAGCCGAAATTTGAGCGGCGAGTGACCCGGCACGGTCGTTCAGCGCCTGATAATGGCTGTTGGCCGTATCTTCGTCATAGCGCATATGGGCGTATGTATACAGCTTATGCAGTTGACGCGAGATCTCGTCACGGAGCTGTAGCGCCGCGTAAAGTGTCTCGGCCGATTCCCCGAGTTTCCCTTTGAATTCAACGAGTTCAGGGATTCGGGCTTTGAGTGTCTCAAAGTCTTGCTCCCACGCTTTGTCGTCTGCATAGATGGTTTCTAAGTTCCACGTCTCCTCGACGGGTACTTGTTGTCGTGTTAGTACTTCTGACATATGTCCACTTCCTTTTCTCAGTTTATATACGATTTCGCCATGAATCGCTGAAACCCTTGAAACAAACGAATATCGTCACGAAGCGCTGCTTCGAGCGTGACCGGGACGTGCCAGTCGATGACATACTCTGACAAGCCGAATACGTTCAAGAGTTGTCTCCATTGTAACTGAAACGAAGAAACAAAGTCGCTTGTCGGAGTCGCGTTGAACTGGCGGCATGTCTTCTCGATGCTCCAAGCGAGCGAATCATTGGGCGCTTCCCGTCGATTCAAGTACAAGACCGTCTGAAAGTCGAACGGATGAATATGAATGCCCCAGAGCGACGGGAGCGGCAAATAGCAGACGGTCGGCAACAACGACGGTAAAATACCGAGCGGATAGAGACGATTCAAGATCAGCCGTCTGAAGAGCGGTGTTGGATAAGGCGGCGTCATGCGCTTTCGCCGCACGAGTTGAATCCATCGGTGCGCATCAAATCGATAAAACGGTTCAAATGGCGAGGCGTCAAAAGATGTCACTGGCACCCACGCGCCTTGTGCCCGTCTGAGCGAGATCGGACACCCGACGAACCGGTATAACGCGTTTTGGACCGGAACGATCAACGTACGCCGACGTGCGATCTCACACCTCATCCAAGGTGAAAAAGACGGTACCGGTTCAAGACGCAATCCGCTCGCGATCCAGATGACGGCAAGACCGTTTCGCTCATAGTGTCTCGTCCGTTCTACGTAAGAATCGACTGCTAGCGGTGATGCCTGTATTTCGACGACGAACGACGCCCCCGCTTTTGTCGCGACCAAGTCAGCCCGTCTCCCGTTCAGATCCACTTCTTGCTCGACATCATATCCGCCCGCCTGCAGCCATTGGCTGACGCCCCATTTATCGGTTCGGTGACCAGCCGACTCTAAGCTTCCACACGTTTGAACGTGAGAAAAATGGAGCCGTCGTTTCGCTCCTCGTTTTACAATGACCCGTTCTCCGCACTGCGGACATGAAAAAGGGGCAGCCGGTTCGATTTGCCTCCGACTCAACGTATGGGCATCGACGTACTCCCCTGTCTGATCGATTGCGAACCGCATCCCGCTTCCCCCTCATAATAATGGTGAAAACATTCGTGCCAAAGATTCAACGAGTTTGATGAAATAAGATCGTTCTGCGAACGCGCCCAACTCCAACTCGTGAGACCCTTCAAAATCTTTGTAGATGTCTTGCTTGAGCTGATGAACCGAGTTCGTGTTGTACAGCAGTGCGTTCACTTCAAAATTGAGATGAAAGCTGCGGAAGTCCATGTTTGCCGTCCCGATCGTCGCCAGGCCGTCATCGATGACGATGACTTTCGAATGCATGAATCCTTCCTCGTACAAATAAATCTTGACGCCAGAGCTGAGCAACTCCTCATAATAAGATCGGCTCGCATAGAAGACGATTTTATGGTCCGGGAAGCTCGGTAAGACGATGCGGACATCGATCCCCGACAAAGAAGCTGTCTTCAACGCACTCATAATATCCTCGTCAGGAATCAAGTACGGTGACGAGATGTATACCGATTTTTTTGCGGCGTTGATGAGCGCGAAATAAATCGACTTCATCGTCTCGTACGGCTCGTCCGGTCCGCTGGCGACGATTTGGACACCGCCGCTCGCGCTCCGTACCGTCTCGAGCGGCTCTAGATAGAACGGTGTGAACAAGCGCTCACCCGTCATATAGTACCAGTCTTGCAGAAAGATCAGCTGCAGTTCCGATACCCCTTCCCCTCTGACGTATAGATGCGTGTCACGCCAAAATCCAAACTTCGTATGCTCTCCTAAATACTCGTCCCCGACGTTCAAACCGCCCGTGAACGCTTCGGTCCCGTCGATGACGACAATCTTCCGGTGGTTCCGGTAGTTCGTCTTGCTCGAGACGAGCGGTAAGACGACGGGAAAGAACGCCTGGACGTGAACACCAGCTTGTCGCATCTCTTCGAAAAAAGAACTGCTCGTATGGATCGATCCGACCGCATCGTACAAAAACCGGACCTCGACCCCTGACCGCGCTTTTTCAATCAAAATACGTTGAATTTCCCGAGAAATACGATCTTCCCGGAAAATGTAATACTCGAGGTGAATGTGACGCGTCGCCCCGTTCAAGGCTGGCAATAGTTTCGAAAACTTTTCTTTTCCGTTCGTGAGGATTTGTGTATACGTGTTCGACGAGACGGGTAATTGATTCAATGAAGACGTTAAGTGGAGCAACTTCTCATAATCATCGTGCGGAAACATGAGCGATGGCGAGAGTGTCATCGCTTTTTGCCGATAAGCGAGATACGTTTCTTCATCCAACATCGCCTTCTCATTGAACATGCGTCTCCGCCGATAGTTTTGACCGAAGACGAAGTATGCGAATAAACCGACGACCGGAAATCCGAGCATGACGATTGCCCAGATGAGCGTTCGTTGCGGATTACGGTTCTCGAGCAAGATGACGAGCAGGATGCTAAACGTCGTCAGAAAGACGAGGATCGTGAACAGCCCAATCACTTGCGAGCTCCAGTAATAAGATAATACGGCAATGAGCCCTGCGAGCAAAAGAAGGGATAATAGTACTTGTATGCGTCGCAACATATTATAAGCTGACCCCGTTTCTGTCATGTATTATCATTAATTATACATCGGAACGATATCTTTTTGAGGGGAGTGGAGAAAATATGGGGACTTTTCTAGTGACGGGGGCGACGAGTGGCATCGGTCGTGCGGTCGCCTTACGGTTAACGGAAGAAGGACACGACGTCTTAGGCGTCGGACGTGATGAGACGAGAGGTAAGGCACTCGAACTCGAATCGGATAACACCATCACGTTCCTGAAATGTGATTTATCTCAAGCTGACGAGGTCGAGGCGCTCATGGATCGCCTCGTAGCCGATCAAGTCGTCCTGCACGGAGTATTCAATAACGCCGCGACGTTCGGTCGTCCCGGTACGCCTGAACGGTTGCCGGCCTCTGCTTTTGACGAAGTGTTCGAACTGAACGTGTTGGCGACAAACCGCCTCATTCAACGTGCGATTCCGCTCCTCGCGACCGGTTCAAGCGTGGTCAACAACGCAGCGATCGTCGGACACGTCAAGTTCCCGCCGATGCTCGGTCCATACGCCGCTTCGAAAGCGGCCGTCATCGCGTTGACGAAGACGTTCGCCCATCGGATGAAAGGAAAGATTCGTTTCAACGCCGTCTGTTTCGGACCGGTCGATACGCCGCTCAGCCATAAGCTGTACGGCGGCGAGGCAAAATTCAAAGACGCGATGAGCCATCATTTCCGTGGGAATGCCGCTTCACCGGAAGAAGTCGCACCGGTCGTCACGTTCTTATTGAGTGATGCGTCGAGCTATATTAACGGCCAAGCCATCACCATCGACGGTGGCTACAGCCTATCTTGAACGCAAAAAGGGGTTGTCTACGAATTAGACGGCCCCCTTTTCACTTTTGTGCGAACAGCTGTATATTATGCCTTGATCTTCCTCGCTTGCATCATCTGGGTCGTCAAGAACGCCTTTTCGCGCGGATGAAAGTCGTCCCATGCGAGCACGTCTTCAATGTAATCGACGAACTCTTCAAACGTATCATGATGCGTTGGATGAGCGCGCAGGCGCCCGATTCGGATCGCCTCGAAAATCGACGCCATCACGAAAATGTCATGGCTCGCGTACGTCTTGATCGGTGCTAACGCCTCGAACAATGTCGCTTCCATCGCTTTCCGTTTGATGTGCCAATCACTCTTGCCGTTTGAGAAGACGAAATCCCCTTCCGGAAGTTCACTCAATTCCCGTAAGATGTCCCCGATATAGTGAATCGCATGAATCGCCGTGTTCGGGTCGTTAATTCCCGGCGACACTCCTTTAAGGGCGATCTCACTCAATTTTTCGATGACGAAGGCCGGGTCTTGAATCGATGAACGGATCTCGCCGATTTGAAAAACATCTTTGTCGAGAGCGTCATCCCCTAGCCAATACCCGAGAATATCTCCTTCCGCCACAAAGTCGCCGACCGCGACGACCGATTCGAAACTGATGTCGTGATCTTCTTGTTTCTCGCTCGAGAACAGTTGAACATAGCCGGTCCGTGAGGCGTACACTGCTTGCCCTGCTTCGAACGTATGGACCGATCGCTTCAGCACGATGCTCACCTTCCCGTCTTCGACCGCTTGTTTCTGTTTGACAATGACGGACAGTGCCTCTCGATGTAAGGACGATAACAGGCGTTCAGCTTGAATCGAGACGCTGATCGTCTGAATGAACTTGACGAACGCCCAGATCGAACTGACGACTAATACGACGCTGACACCTGAGGCGAGGACGGCGTCTTCTTCCGAAGTCCGAATGAGAAATAAATTCGTGATGCCGTACACGGTCGTCATGATGAAAATACCGAGCGTATGTTTCGAAGCCGAGTTTGTTAAAAAGTTATTGATCGTACGGGGCGAGAATTGAGATGAATACGTCGTCAGCACGACTAAAATCGTCGAAAAACTGAACGTCATCATCGTCATGAGACTCGTGAACGACGACGAAAGGACGGAAGCCGCTGAATCCTGATCCAAATAAATGATTTCTGGCAACAGTTCGCGGAAAAAGCTACCGAAATACTGCGTCAGAAACGTTAATACGATACCACCTGTCCCATACAAAAACGGGACGAACCACGTACTGTCTGACAACGTCAATTGTAAACGTTTGAGCATCAAGTCACCTCTTCAATATGTATAGATTAGTAAAAAAATCGCCTGTCCGCTTGAACAGGCGATTCGAGTTTAAAAATAGTGACGTACTTTTGAGAACACGTCGCCGTCGAGAATCGGTTTACCGTACTCCTCGAGCATAGCGAGGGTTTGCGTACTGAACGACAAGTATTCGGCTAAAAGACTGAGGACGTTCTCTTCTTCTTCCGGCTCCATCTCGTCCGGGAAGTCGATCCACAAGTAGTAACGGTTTTCATAATGGAATAACTTGAGGGTGACGTTACTCAGCGTATCACCGGCCCGTTTGCTCAGAGCGATAATCGCCTCAAAGTCATCCGTATCCATAGCTAACGGAGCCCACGCCTCCGGTTCAGCTTCGACTTCATCGAGTTCACTCAACTGGTCGAGGACGGACTGTTGATCACGCGCTTCGTCGATTGCGTTGCGCAAGAGCGACCCGAGTTCTGCGTCGTCTTCTGTGTCGATCACATTTTTCGCGATCGTGACGGTCACTTCAAGTCCTTTTTCAAACGCTTGTACTTGTATCCATAGTGGACCATCGAACGAGATATCTTCCCGTTCGTGCGCTTCGTCCATCATCTGCCAGAACAGCTGCTCACCACGTTCTCGGTTGTACCAAATTTCATCCCGGGCGAATCCGCGTTTCTCGATATCGACATAAGTGATGAAAAACTTGACGGTATTGTCATTGATGCGCTCAATTTTCACGATTGTCCACTCCCTTCTGACCTCACTCCTACTTCTTAAGGAGGAGAGGGGAAATTGTCTTGTTATCATAGTACCCTTTTTTTGACCTGTCAATCTATTGATGATGGGGTGTGTACCACTATTTTATCGGAAAAACGAGATAATAAAAAGCACACTGCTTAGACAGTATGCTTCCTCACTCGTTGACGAGTCGTTGCGCTTCTTGAAGTTGGAACGTACGAACTTTGCGAGGCAAGAATCGACGAATCTCATCTTCGTTATATCCGACTTGAAGGCGTTTTTCATCAATCAAAATCGGACGGCGAAGGAGGCCCGGATATTCTTGAATCAAATCGTACAACTGCTGAAGCGAAAGTGCGTCGACCGATACATCGATTTTCGAGAAAACTTTTGAGCGGGTCGAGATGATCTCATCTGTGCCGTCTTCTGTCATGCGTAAAATCTGTTTAATCTCATTGAGTGAGAGTGGTTCTGAGAATATGTTTCGTTCTGTAAATGGGATATCATGCTCTTCGAGCCAAGCCCGTGCTTTTCGGCACGATGTACAGCTCGGAGACGTATAAAGTGTGACCATTTTCGTTCCTCCCTGATCAAATGTTCGTCCATTTTTTTAGTGACTCTTCTTGTATACCCAAAATCTCGTTCACGTAATTATAATAATTCTTATTTATTGAAACTTCAATGATATTCTTTCTCATCCGGGTAAGAAAAGAGGACGCATTCAGAAGAATGCGACCTTGATCGACCGTTCTACGAAGCTGGAATCCGAGAAACCGGTTGTGACACCGTTTCTTTCCCTGGCTTCACTTGCAAGTCTTTCAATTTCTTCTTGAGCACTTCTTTTAACAGTTTCTTTTTCTGTTGCAGTACTTTGTCACGCTCTTTCATGGTCTCTCACCCCCATGGACGAAAGGAAAAAACCAACCATTACTGTATCTGAAAATCTTAAAGTTGCACTAATCTATAGTTAAATTATAGCACATCCTATTGAAAAATGTTGAACAATCTCGTAAAAAATCATGATTTCACATGTTCCAAATTTGCATTTACTTATCCATTCCCGTATAGTTAATAGAAATAATCTTTGAAATCACCAAGGAGGAGAGCACGAATGAGAATCACGTTAGAAACGATCATGCAGCATCACGTCACCCAGAAATACTTGACACGATCTGGATTAAAACATGCCGTTGACGTCTGTGAACGCGCTCTCGAATTGGCGACACGACGAGGGCTCGACACCGATCTAGCAACGAAGGCTGCACTGCTCCACGACATCGGTCATTACGAATGGTACACCGAAGGCAAGTGGAACTACGACTTGTATCGCCAAAACGATATCCACGCCATCAAAGGCGCGGAACGCGCACATAAACTGTTGATCCGGCTCGGAGAAGATCCGGCTCGGGCCAAGGAAATTTCCGTCATGATCCTGCTTCATACGGATTCTTACCTTCCGCCTAACCGCATCCAACGGACCCCGCTCCAACAGCTCGTCCATGACGCCGATACGTTCGTCGAACAGCCGGGCGGCCTCCACCACTACGAGACGATGGAGATTGAAGACGCGCTCGCTCGCGTCCGTTTAATCGATGCCGTCGTCGAGCGTCTCTCGAACTTGCCGCGCATCTCAAATGCCTAACACCGTCCGGGTCTCCCACGGTGTTTTCGTTTGAGCAAAAAAGCCCTAAAATCCAATTGGATTTTGAACTGAACCAAAAAAGTTAGACACTAAATAATTTGTCAGGCGACTTCGAGAACCTGGGTCCGGTATTCCACCGGGCTCAGGTTTTTTAGTCGTTTCTTGATGCGACGATGATTGTAGTACTCGATGTAGCGCTCGAGCTCCTGTTTGAAATGAGCCATGTCCTCGAACTTCCTGAGATAGAGTAGCTCGGACTTGAGCACGGCGAAGAAGCTCTCGATGGCCGCGTTGTCGAGACAGTTGCCCTTTCGGGACATGCTTTGGGTGATGCCGTGTTCGCGAAGCTTCGCCGTGAACGCTCGAAATTGGTATTGCCAGCCTTGGTCAGAATGGAGGATCGGCCTTCTATCGTTATCGAGTCTCGCGATGGCTTGGTCCAACATCTCGCCGATGAATGGATACTTAGGCTTATCTGACATCGTATAGGCGATGATTTCACGGTTTGCCAGGT